>PMOG01000223.1 GCA_003161555.1 Vulcanimicrobiota bacterium
GTCGGAAACGCCGCACCCGCCAACGTCACCGTCACCGCTTCCCCCATCACGGGCGTTGGTAACGCCGCACCCGCCAACGTCACCGTAACCACTTCCACGATCACCGGCGTCGGAAACGTCGCCGTGCCTCTCACGGGCGTGCTTAGGAGAACTCCATGAACCCTCGCCTCCTCGCCTCGCTGGTTGCCGCCGCTTTCGCGATTGCCCTGCCCGTTGCCGCCGGGGCAACTGTTTATACGATCAACGTGCCGGTGCAATTGACCAAAGTTGCGGCGCCGACCGGAACGTTTTTTGCGGTAGCATGTTTTCTCTGGTCGTCAAAAACGCCGGGTCAGGGAACCCAGGTGATGCAGGGCCAAGCCGATACGCCGAAGCTCGACGCAACCGGCGCAATGTCCGGAACGGTTTCGGTCGCGCTGACGTCGACGCAGCCGGCGGGGAGTTACACGTGCGTTCTTGGTGTCGGCGTTTTACCGGGCGGTGGAACGATCCAACCCTCGACGTTGTTTCCCAGCGCTACGTCCCTGGGGGTGACCGGAACGTTCTAAACTCCCCGGCGCTACGCGTCGTCGAGGTTATCGTCCTCGTCGGCGACGATGAGGCCGGCGGCTAAGCAACGACCCGACAAGAAGAAACATGAGGCGAGTCCGCTGCCCGATGATGTGAGCGCGGGCCGAGATATCTATCGCCTCGTCGTCATTGCGTGCGTCGCAATGATTGCGGGTATGGCTTGCTCGCGGCCGCTCTGGATCGCGGCCGATCGCCTGTACCCGCAGATTCCGATCGTCCCCGGGGCTCCCGCACCTGCATTTGCGTTGAACGCCGCGATCGTTCTCATGCTACTGGGTTCGCTGGTAGTGGCGGCCCTGCCCAAGATGCCGCTCTGGTCTCGGGCCGTCCCCGTTGGGATCATCGCCGTCCTTGTCGCGCTCGACCAGTCCCGGCTTCAGCCCTGGGTCTTCATCTACGCGATCGTCCTCTTGGCCGCGGCCTTTGCGTCTCGCGTGCCCGAACGCAACGCGAGCGTGCTCATGACGTTGCGGTTCGTATTCGCCGCTCAATACTTCTGGAGCGGGCTGCAAAAAGCCAATGACTCGTTCGTCGAGCAGGTGTGGCCGACGTTCGTGGATCCGCTGTTTCAGGCGCTGCATCTGCCCTTGTTAGCCGCCCACGCCGCCGCCTTCGCAGTCCCCCTGCTCGAGGTTGCGATCGGGTGCTGCCTTTTCATCCCTCGAACACGGCGGGTCGGCATCGTCGCGGCGTGTGCCACGCACGCGACGATTCTCGCGTCGTTGCTGGCGTCCCGCGAGAACATGACTGTTTGGCCGTGGAACGTCGCCATGCCCCTGTTCGGCGTCGTGCTGTTCTGGAATGCCACGACGATCCCGTGGACGATCTCGGCCGTTCGCCGATTTCCCCAAAGCATCGCATTTGGCGTCGTAGCCGGGATCTTGCCTGCGCTCAGCTTCGTGGGGCATTGGGACGCATACGCCTCGTGGGCGCTCTATTCGGGAAATACCGCGCAGGCCGTGGTGGTCGTCGATCCAGCGGCGCTCGATACGCTGCCGAAGATGCTGCGACGGAACACCTGGCAGCAATCGCGTCCGATATTCATCGATCTCAATCGCTGGTCGTACGATGAGCTCCAAGTGCCGATCTACCCCGAACCGCGGGTGTTTCGAGCCGTCGGGCGACGCCTCTGCGACACGCGGAGCGCGGCTGTTGCCCTCGTCATTCTCGGACGACCGGACTGGCGCACCGGACGGCGCGAGCGAACCCGCCTGCCGTGCGCGGACACAACGTGGTAAGTGCTGTCCTTCTTGAGCATTCCCGGACGGGCGCCCTTGAAGGACCGGAATAGACATCGGACCCGTAGTGGTTCCCTCCAAACGGCGTTCGACATTAGCGATGCCTCTGAAGAAAGGCACTGCCGAAGCGCGGACTGCAGCTCTGGCTCCGAAACGCTCTCCTCGCAAAAAGCGATAGGTCGGGGTCCCGCCAATGGATCCCGCCAATGCGTGGGACGGGTGGGACGCATGGCACCGGATAAATCCATAACCACGAGGAAATCCCGACAAGTCCTTAGCCTGTAAGGAACTGTTAATCAGCGGGTCGTTGGTTCGAGTCCAACTCCGGGAGCCAATTACGACCGACGCACCTCTAGGTTGCGTCGGTCTTTCCTTAGTGCCGCGCTCCGTACTGCTTCCTTGGCCCTGAGCCCGGTGGTGGAGATCACGTGCCGAGCTGGCCAGGCGAGGAGTCCTTTTAGAGCATCGGTGGACCCTAGGCGTTGAGATATCGCCAAACTTGGTCACGAAATGAAAGACGACGCCGATTCTGCGCCGAGTTGCCGCTTGACCGCATCAACGTCGCCTAGAACCCATAGTTCGGTGATTTGGCGACCATCCGTCGTAAAGAACGCCGCTCCGGCCCACTGGATTGCGTTACCTGTTGCAGGTACACCAAAAAACGGGCCTTGATGGCGCCCTGTGAAGCTCATTCGGGCCGCGGCCCGAGTATTGGTGCAAATTAGCTCATCGACGATGCATCTGAAGTCTGCCAAAGCGGCGCGGACGGAGCGTTGGTAATCGATAAACCCATTCGGTCCATTCCGAACTGGGCCCAATGACCCCCTGAAGCGAAAATCAGCATGCAGGATTTCTTGAGCGATGCTCTCGTCTGCCTTGTTCCAGAGGTCGTCGTAAAAAACTGTGACAAGGCGGCTCGGTGCAATCTCGCCGCGTTCGAGCTTTAAACGAGAGTCAGTATCGTCCGACATGGAGCGTTGATTCGCCATAACAGCGGGGCTGCTCTTGCTGAGTGCGCACCCAGAGATATGCTCGGCACCTGTTAATCAGCGGGTCGTTGGTTCGAGTCCAACTCCGGGAGCAAACACTAGGACCGCCAGCCTTAGGGTCTGGCGGTCTTTCCTTTGTGGCAGTGGGGACTCCCGTCGTTGGGCTCTAGGTCTTAGCGTCAGCTGCTCTACCAACTGCAGCTATACCGGTACCTCAACCACGCCCGTAGACCGACTGATCTCCCTGACAGACCCGCGTGGTTATGCGGTTTTTCTGCCGCACGACCGACTGATACCATATGTTGTGCGTAGACTAGCCGCCCTCAAAGCGGTATTCTTTCGGGATGAACACCACTGCCAAGGCGCGCTGCGGCGGGTGTAAGCACCCGAACGCAAACCATCTCGCTTGGGGCGCGGGAAACTGCACTGCGGGACACTGCAAATGCACGAGATTCGTCCCGAACCCGGGCTTAGCTGGTCCGGGGATGAACCTTGAAGATGGTCGCTAACGCGGAGGTAGCTCTCCGAACGTAAGAGGGCAACCGGCGCAAACTGCGCCGAAACCAAGGTTCACCCATCGCAAGCAGTGCGAACAGTACGAGTATTGCACTGAGCCAGCTAGCTGTGAACTCACCAATGGACGGCAAGGACTCGTGGTGTCCCATCATCCGTCCTTGATGGTCGGCCGCAACCTGTAGCGCAAGTACGAAAACAAACATCGAAAGAGTAGCGAGAAAGTAGAAGCACCGCTTCGCGGTGATCCAAAACTTGCTGGTCGTTGGGGCCGGTTTGGCGGTCATAGTAAACATCTCTACCCACCCACACCCCGTCGATGTAGAGGCTCTCGCGAAAGTGGGCTTCCTGGCGGAAATGGAGCCGCTGCATGAGCGCGATCGACCGGTCGTTGCGCGGATCGACCGAAGCGAGGAGGTGTTTTTTTCTTTTCCATACCGTAGCGTAATTTTGGGGTACCGAAGAGGGGTACCGTTTAACGCTACAACATGTTACTGTCGTCACATGGCACGTACGAAGCGGCGGGGCCGCCACGAAGGCAGGCTGACGGCCCTTCGATTTCGGTTCCGGATCCCTGCGGTCATGCTGGGGTTCTTGCTGGCCGGTTGTGGTGCTCCCACGCCGACGATCTACGTCGTCAGCTCGGACATGCACACGATCCGCGCATACACGTCGGCCGGCGTGCAGACAGGCCCGACCATAACCGTAGCCACCCAGATCCAGGGAATCGCGGTCGACTCATCGGGCAAGATCTACGTCGCGGGGTTCGACAATACCGTGACGACGTACACCGCGGCCGGCGCCCGCACCACGCCGACCATTACCGGGTTGCACGGGCCGATGGGCGTCGTCGTGGATCCGGGCGGCAAGATCTACGTTGCCAACCTCGACGACAATGCGGTGACGACGTACGCCCCCGATGGCACGCCTACGACCCCGACTATCACCGGGGTGATGAACCCCATGGGCCTCGCCCTCGATGGTACCGGGAAGATCTACGTCGCGGATTTCGTTGACAGCACCATCACGGCATACTCCTCCGCCGGTGTGAAGAGCACACCGGCCATCACCGGATTGAACAGTCCGGGCGCCTTTGCCGTCGATGCGAAGGGCAATATCTACGTCGCGGACGGACCGCTGGAGGCCTACAACGCCGATGGGACGCAAACCCCGGCCCTCACGCCGCCGAAGGTGTCGGATGCGGTCGCCGTCGCAATCGACGGCACCGGCAAGATCTACGTCATCAGCTCGCCGAAATTCGATCCCAGCACGCTGACGACGTACAATGCGGACGGGACGCCGAGCACTCCAACGATCGCCGCGCTGCCCGGCCGGATCACGTACAAGATCGACAAGTCGACGAACGGGACGTCGACGCCCAGCATCGCGGTGCACTAACCCAGATTCACGGCGTTCTCTCGCCGTGAATCCGGTCGACGGTGATTTTCTCGGGATGGCCCTGCGTCAGGCAGCCAGCGATGCGAGGATTCCGGCGAGGCCGCGCGCGCGGTCAGGGAGCCGGGGCGTAGGCCTGAACGACGCACGACATCGTCGCGCTGGGCGTGAAATGTATTGTCGTCATCGTGGAGCTGAGTGCGATTGCCCCGTGCGGGTCGATGTCGGCGACGAACGGCGCAGGGCAGGCCTGGACCACCTGCATGTTCGAGGGCACGCCGGGGAAAAACGAATACTGATCCGACAGCGGGTAGATAAACAGGCAACCCCAGTACACGCTCGGCGCGCCGCCGGAGAACGCCTGGCCGCCTTCTTCCGTGCACGTCGTTTGGCCGACGAGGTAGTCGGCGTCGGAGACCGCGCCGTTGTTGATTTCGAGCGGCACACCAGCGGGGTAGTAGAGGCATGCCGTGGCTTGCGCGGCATTGCAGAAGGCATTGTAGTCCCCGGCCCATCGAATGCTGTTGAACGTCCGCTTCACCAGCGGCAGCGCCGCGCTCGCGGATGGAGCCGGTGCCGGAGCGGACGCGGGCGTCCCGCCCGTAACGCGCAACCTCTGCGAACCGAGCACAAATGGATGCGACAGCTGCAGGCGGGTGCCGAGCGATCGCGCACTAGTGAAACGCTGCAGCCGGGCGGTGTGCTCGGACCTCAGCGTTGCGATCGAGACGATCCGCCCGTCCGCGAGCTGAACCATCGTGCTCGGCGGGAGCGTCAAACGCTGGGCCAGCGGTATCGAGCCGAGCAGTTTCGGCGTTTGCGCTGCAGCCGGGAGGCTCGAACCGGACGCGGTAACGAGCACGACAGCCACCGCAAACGCCAACAGACGAACGATCATGTCCGAGAGCTTACCGTCTCCTGGGTCGCGTCCCTCCGCCGGGCCCGGGGAAACGCGGTCAAAGATGTATTTCCAGCATTCATCCGGCGAATCCGGGCTAAGTTAATCGGGCTCGAGCGCGAGATCAGCCGGCTTTCAGCCAGCGGGCTGCGGCTTCGGCTGTGTCTTCGGGATCGGTGTTAAAGGCGATGGCGGATGTCGGTGCCGCTTTATGGACGGTGTTAACGACCTTCTCGAACAGGGCGAGGCTTTTGGGCGGCAATCGCAATCCACCGCCGATGACCACGCAGTCGTAGGTTGCGCCGGCGAGTTGTTTCTCTAGCATGTCGATGCCGGCGGCATTGGGCGCAATCATGCAAAGGCCTCCGGTCCAACCGCGCTCCGCAATCTTTTTTGCCGCGAAATCTATGCCCGCCTGAATCTTCTCCGCGTTTAAGCCTTTGGGGAGCGCCGGATCGGTGAAATCCACCGTGTCCGGAGCCTGGCCGACAAACAGTACACGTGCCATGGGAGTACCTTCCTCGTAATGAGTGATATGCGCGCATCCCGGAGCGGCCGAGTGTGCCACCTGGTTGTCGCGCAGAGCGTTACGTTTTCCAACTGTGCGTTGTTTCGCGCACAAACGCTTCATACGTGCGGGGCGCATGGCCCAGGAGCGCCGTAAGGGTCTCCACGTCGTTGGCCTCAGCCGCAAAACCGCGTTCCAAGTAGCCCTGATACATCATCCGGATGTCAAACGCTGACCAGGCCGGTGCGTGGTTCCGCATCGCAGTCTCGAACGCGTCCATGTCGTGACCGCCGTAACGCACAGTCCGGCCAAGCATCGCGCCCCAAATCGCCGCCGCCTTCGGCCCGCTGATGAGCGCGGGGCCGTTGAGATTGTAAGTCTTACCATCGTGACCATCGGTCGTTAGCGTAATCGCGGCGGCCTCAGCGATATCGCGCACGTCGACCGCAGAGATGCCGGTGTCTCCGAGCGGCTGCGGATAGATGCCCGCGACGGTCAGTGAGTCGCGTAAGGCCGCGTCGTTTTGAAAGAAGTAATTTGGTCGCAGTATGGTCCACGGAACGTCAAAGTGGCGAAGCGCACACTCGATCGCAAATTTGGATGCAAAGTGTGGTACATCAAGGAAATCCTGGACGCGAAATACGGAATGGTAGACAACCTGCACGAACTTGCGGCGCTTTGCCAAGTCGAAAGCGATTAGTCCTTGCGTAAGTTCGTCCGGTGTCACAGCATTAAGGAGGTAAAGCTTCTCAGCGCCAGCCATCGCACGATCGACGGCCGGCGGATCCAGCAAGTCGCCGACGATGAACTCGACTGCGCTCGGCACAGCTGCCTTCGCATCGCGCACGAGTAGCCGAACGTCCGCGTTTCGACGTATCAGTTCCTGAACGACGGCCGAGCCCACGAGTCCCGTACCGCCGATGATGAGTATCTTCAAGGCTCTAGCCCCGCATGCCGACAGCAGAAAGAACATAGGACATCGTTCCGAAATTACATGACCGGCAGGCGCACAGCCCTGGAAGAACTCCGTCGTCTATGGACCGCCTTTTCCCCCGATAGGCGGAATCCCCACATCCGCTGAATGCAAGTTTGTGATGGCGGTCATGCAGTTTCCGCATATGAGGGGTCTGGACCTTAGCCTCCTCGAGCCGCTCTACGCATTGCTCGACGAGCGCCATGTGACGCGTGCCGCGCATCGGTGCGACATGAGCCAGTCGGCGATGAGTCGAGCACTTGAGCGGCTTCGGAGCGCGCTTGATGACGAGCTTCTCGTCCGTTCCGGCGGCGTGTACGAACGCACGCCGCGCGGGGATCAGTTGCTCGTCGACCTGCAATCTCTGCTCCCGCGTTTGGAGACGACAGTGCGTGGCAATCGGTTCGATCCGGCGACGAGCAGAGACCGCTTCTACATCGCCACGACAGATTACGCCGGGGCGATTCTCATTCCGACGGTTCTCGAAAGCGTTGCGGCCGTGGCGCCGTACGTGCGCATCGAAGTCGTGCCCTGGAACGATGGGGCCTTCAACGACATCGAGGCGGGCCGCATGCATCTGGCGCTCATCGGGGTGCAACCGCCAGAGCCGCTCGAGAGCGAACCGCTCTTCTCAGATGAGTTCGTTTGCGTCGTAGCCGAAAGCCATCCGCTGCGTGCGAAACGTCTGACGCTCAAGCGTTACGTCGAGTTTGAGCACGCAGTCGTTGCAATCGGCAGAGACGGTGGGCAACCATGGATCGAACGCACCCTGGCAGCTAACGGTCTCGAACGGCGCGTAGGATATCGTTCGCCTTATCAACTCTCGGCGATGCTCGCTGCGTCGCGCACCACCATGATCTGCACGACGGCGCGACTCCTGGCTAAGCAACTGGCCCCCGTTGGCAACGTCCGCCTCATAGCCGCACCTCGAGAACTACCGAAGATCGCCTATCGTATGGTTTGGCACCGCCGTCTGCGAGAAGATATGGCACACAGCTGGCTGCGAGATCAGCTTAGGAAAATTGCGAAAGACCTTTTCGCGTAGGTCCGCATGCGGCGGCCTAGCGTGTTCGCGGCCCGCTGCGCACGAAGCCGAATCGGCGGCGGGCATCCGGACTGGCGGTGATGGTCTGGCTGCCGGTGATCGTTATCATTCCCGTCGCGGTGCTGTCCGAGCTGTTTGTGAACGAGAAATTGCCGGTGCCGGTGGTCGGGGTCAGGTTGTTAATCGTGAGGCTCGTGATCGAGCCTTCGTCGAGGAACGTTTCTGCTTCGGTGCCGGGCTCGTTCGGTTCGCCGTCGCCAAAAGCATTCGGCGTCGGCGCTTGCAGCGGCCGGGCCCGGTGTTGCCCGATGCTTCCCCCGACCGGCTGTTCGAGGATCAGGAAGAAACAGCCGTTCGTCGCTGCAGCAGTGTACAGCCCTCCGACGCCGTCTCCGTTGTACGACGTCACGGTGTATTCGCCGAAGTACTCCGTCACCATGACCGGAGTCGCGGTCGGCGTCGGCACGACAGACGGTGTCGGCGTTGGCGTTGGCGACGGTGTCGCGCTCGTGCTGGGCGTCGGAGACGGGGTCGGGGATGCCGGAGAGTATTGTATCGCTTCCCAGACGCCGCTGCCGTTATCCGTGTACGTACTGCCCGTCACGACGCCGGTCGTCGTGATGCTCGTGAAGATCCCCGCGGTCACTACGGGTGCCGTGCACGATGTGACCCCCACCCCGGTGGGGGTCGGTGACGGCGACGGTGATCCCGCTGCCGACGGAGTCGGCGAGGCGGTGCCTGTAGGCGATGAGGCCTTCGGAACCGTCTTTCCGGTCCCACCCGAGCCGCTGCACTGGGCAAGCGCGACGCTGAACGCGCACAGCGCGGCGAGAGCGAGCCTGGAGACTCCCACGCGTGGCCGGCGCGGACGTGAAGGCTGTATCTCCATCGCAGGCATGGCCGTTTCCGTTCGAAAGCCCAGAGCAGCGCGGCAAAGCGCTCGCCGAGTATATGCCAGAGAGACCAATTCTACCTAGCGTTTCGGAGCGTCGCGATCAGGCAATAGCGTCCGCTGGAAACCAAGGGGTTTCCCGGATACGCAGGGGAGGGACGGGCCGCTAGACTCGGACGATGAGAGTGCGTGCGGCCGGAGTTTTGATGGTGTCGCTGGCCGCTGCGGTGGTCGGCGCTGGATGCAGCGGCTCGGGCGGTTCGGCAGTAGTCGCTCGGCCAACCGCAGCGCCGTCCGTTTCGGCAAGCCCGACCTCGAGCAGTCAAAGCGTGAGCGTTGGCGGGTCGGTAGCACCGTTCACGCTGGGCCCCATTGCTTCGGGGGTCGGGTTGAGTGGCCAGTTCCCCGTTACAGCATCCGGGAGCGGGACGATCCTCGTTACCCTCACGTCCTCGCAGCCGGGATCGACGACAACGCTGCAGTCAATGCGAAATCGCCGCATCGACGACATCGGAACGACGAACATAAACCCGATTGCCTTTATTATTTTTAGCCCGACTTCGATCTTTGACTTTAATTCGTTTCCTCAACTGACGTTCACGCTCCCAGCCGGGATTTCGGCGCCGAATGGCTATTGGCTAGCGGTCGAAGATGTATCAGATCTAAGCAACGGTTGGATCGTCCTTGCGGGACCGGTTCAGCCTTCAGGTGGATCGGTCAATTTCCCAGGCGCCGTCAGGGTATTCACGTTCACGGGGGCCAGCGCATACGTTATCGCGCTCTTCGCGCCGGGCGGAACGTATCCGGCTCCATCTCCGACCCCAACGCCGACCCCAACGCCGGCACCAACGCCGAGTCCCACGCTAACGCCCACTCCCGGTCCATCAGCATCGCATACACCCACAATCACCGAATACACGGTCCCGACCGCCAATGCCGGTCCCTGGCTTATCACCACCGGTCCGGATGGGGCGCTCTGGTTCACGGAATACGTGACCGGCCAGATCGGTCGCGTGACGACTTCCGGTGCATTCACCGAATACCCGACTCCGGCGGGCGGCGCGCCAAATGCCATCACCACGGGTCCGGACGGCGCCCTCTGGTACACGGACCGCGGCAACACGATCGGTCGGATGACCACCTCCGCCGTGTTCAGCTCGTACACGGTCCCGACGGGGCGCAGTTCGCCTTACGGCATCACCTCGGGTCCGGATGGTGCGCTCTGGTTCACGGAATACGGAGCCGGCAAGATCGGTCGCGTGAACACCTCCGGCGGGTTCAACGAATACGCGATCCCGACCGCGCAGACCAATCCGGAAGGCATCACCGCGGGCCCCGATGGCGCCCTCTGGTTCACGGAAAGCAACGTTGCCATCGTCGCCAATAAGATCGGCCGGGTGACCACCTCGGGCGCCGTTACCGAATACGCGACCCCGACCGCGAGCAGTCTTGTTGGCATCACGACGGGTCCGGACGGGGCTCTCTGGTTCACGGAGTATACAGCTAGCAAGATCGGTCGGGTGACCACCTCGGGCGCCGTCACCGAATACGCGACTCCAACCGCGAACGCCGCTCCCTTCTACATCGCGGCGGGTCCGGACGGGGCTCTCTGGTTCACGGAAAACAACAGCAACAAGATCGGTCGGGTGACCACCTCCGGTGCGATCACCGAATACCCGGTCCCGAGCGGCGGCAGCACCATGGGCATCACCGCGGGTCCCGACGGTGCCCTCTGGTTCACGGAAGAAGGCTTCAATAAGATCGGCCGGGTTGCTCCGTAGTACGCGCGCCGAAGTGAACAGCTGATGGATCGCACTCCGGCTCCACGCGATTTGGCGCCCTTGTCTCGGCGGGAGCGGGAGGTTGCGCTGCAGGTCTTCGCGGGCCGTGCCAATCGGGAGATCGCCCTCGCGCTGGGCATCAGCACGAAGACGGTGGAAGGCCATCTTTCTTCCGCCTTCGCCAAACTGGGCGTGCGGTCGCGAGCGCAGCTCGCGGTTTACGTCGCGCGCTCGTGCGCCTGAGCCGGCGACTCCGCAAGGGCCGCGACAAGCTGCGCGCGCGACGAGACGTTCAGCTTCACGAACGTCGACGAAACGTGCTGCTCGACAGTTTTCTCCGCGATTCCAAGCATTTGCGCGATACCGCGATTCGGCTTCCCGGAGGCGACGAGCGCCACAATTTCGCGCTCCCGCCGTGACAGGAGAGCAGCTCGGCCCGTCGCGCCTGAGGGCGGCGCGCGCACTTCCTTCGCCGCGAGGCGGCGCAATGCGCGCACGTGCCCCATGGCGCGGTACAGCTCCGTCGCCGCGGCCGTTTGGCCGGCGAGCTCCAGCGCTTCGGCTTCGAACGGTTTCCACCCGATCGTCCCGAAGAGCGCGGCCGCGACGCCGGCATTCTGCCGAGCCTCTGCCTCACGACCGTGGCGCGCGTCGATCAGAGCCTCGACCAGCGCAATCGTGGCGGCGCACAGCGGATGCGTACGCGGCCGGCGCGGGTGACCGGCGATCTCGCTGACGCGCGCGAGGTCGCTCTCCGCTGCATGCCGTGCGGCGACGAAGAGAAACGTCTCGCAAAGATAGGGGTACTCGATCCGCTCGAGCGCCCGCCGCAACAGCCGCCGGGCTTCGCTTGAGCGCCCGCGTTCCGCGAGCAGATCGGCTGATGCGCCGACGACATTGCCGAAATTTTGACTCTGGCGGCTGGCGAGCGCGATCTCGACGAGCTCCTCGCTGTACGCCGCATCGGCGAAAGCGTCGTCTCCGAGCGCGAGGCCGGTCCAAATCGCCGCCGCGATCGACGTCGTGTCGCTCATCGCCCAGCCGCCGGCGGAGAGCGCCGATTCGGCGAACTGCTTTGCCTCGGCAAGCTCGCCGGCGAGGTAGCGCTGGTACGAGAAACCGCCTAAGGTGAAGGCGGAGTACAATGGGGACGCGTTCCGGCGTCCGAGCTCGAGCGAGTCACGCAACCACTTTTCCGCAAGACGCATCTCCCCGATTGCGACAGCGCAATCGGCGACGTTGTGCAGCGCGATGGTGAGCTCGATCTCCCCCCCTCGCTCTGCGGCGGCGAGATACAGCACCGCCTCTTCTTTCCATCCTGCCACATCGAAATCGGCGGCGCGTGCGCCGGCGCGGACTTGATGGTAGGACGGAGCCACGTCCGGGGCGTCGGGACGGACGATCGTGGCGAGAACCCGCAGCGCTTCAGCTGTCTCGAGCCGAAAGACACGGTACAGCGCCAGCCGGGCCGCAGCGAGGTCGCGCAGCGCCTGCGAGCCGCCGTGGGAGAGGATCTCGAGCGCACTCGCTGACGCTGCGATCGCCTCCGATGTGTTGCCGAGCGCGTACTCCTGGCGCGCGATCTGCAGCTGGATCGCCCCGGCATCGTCGAGGTCGCCGGCGGCTCGCGCGAGTTCGATCGCCTCGGCGTACGCGCGCCGCGCGTTCTGCGCGGCGCGGCTCCGGGACAAGTTGTCGCCGAGCTTGCGAAGGATACGGCGGCGCGGCGCATCCGGCAGCGGCCCGGCGTTCAGTGCGCGTCCGTAATGATACGCGGCGTCAGCGTAGGCGTGGACATTCACGGCTTTGTCGCCGGCCGCCTCACCGTACCGCACCGCCTTGTCGGGGTCGTGCGCCTCGAGGGCATGGTATGCGAGCTCGGTGCTGTACGCGTCTTGCTCGGTGGACGGGAGCGCTTCTAGGGCGACCAAGATCCGAGCGTGGAGCGGGCGCCGTTGCAGCGTCAGCAACTCGCCCACGATCGCTTCCCGCGTCAGCGTGTGCCGAAAGCGAAGCCGCTCGGCATGTCCCGGTTCCTCGATGACGAGGCCGGCGTCGCGCGCCCGGCGGAGGACCGCCAGAAGCTCATCGCGCTCGACATCGACGACCTTCCGGAGCAGCATGACGTCAAAGGTTCGGCCGAAAATGGCGGCGTGTGCCAACAGCGTACGATCGCTCGCGGGCAGTGTTGCCAGCCGTTCGCGGATCACAGCGCTGATGGAGCGCGGCAGCGGCGCTATATCGTGACCGCTTTGCGCGGTGGCGTGCTTCACGAGTTCTTCGAGGAAGAACGCGTTGCCGTCGGCCCGGGCGGCGAGCGCGTCGACCAACTGCGCATCCGCGGCTAGATCGGCTCGGATCGTGCCGGCTGCCAGCGCGCGAGCATCGCGCTGCGACAGCGGCGAAAGATCGATCGTTGCGACGTTCGGCAATCGCACGAGGCGCGCGATCGTAGCGACGAACTCGTCACTCTGGTCGAGCGCCTCCGCCCGATACGTGACGATCGCGAGGAGGCGCGGTCCGTGAGCGGCGCGCGCGAGGTGCGCGAGCAGCGACAGCGTCCCGCTATCCGCGAAGTGCACGTCTTCCAAGTAGAGGAGCACTGCCCGCTTAGCGGCCAGCTCCTCGAGCGCGCGTCGCACATCGTCGAAAAGCGCCCGCACTGCGGTTTCACCATGCAGCAGGACTGGCGGAGCGACCGAGAGCCGCCGCGCGATCTCCGGAGCGATCGACTTGAATATCGCAACGAACGGCGCGAACGGCGCCGGTGCGACGTCCGCGCATTCGCCCTCGCCGAACACCGTCGCGCGCTGCGGCAGGCTGCGGCGAAACTCGGCGAGTAGGCGGGATTTCCCAGCGCCCGCCTCGCCGCTGACCAGGACGAAACGCGGAGCGCGCGCGGATTCCTTGCGGATCTCACCGAGCGCCGCCAGCTCGCGTTCGCGGCCCACGAACGGGGCGTACCTGGCCATGTTCACGACTTGAGCAGCGGGCCCGGTATCCCCCTCGGGATCGGCTTTGCAAGCGGCTAACGGTGCACCTCGGGCTCGTCGATGCTAGAGCGGTCGGACCGGATTGCGCGGTGTGATGACGGAAATCCGATCGCCGATCCGGAACGAACGCCGGGCCTTGGGCATCCGAGCATGAACATCGAGCACGGCCTGGCCTACGCCGAGCGGCACGCACTTCAAGCGCTGGTCGTCGATGTCGCCGGTGAGATCGTGTTCGAGCAGTATGCCGGGGGTTATGATGCGGGCAAGCCGCACGCGCTGTACAGCGGGACGAAGAGCTTTTGGGGTGTGGCGGCCGTCGCTGCGGCCGACGATGGCCTGCTCGAGCTGGACGAGCCGGTCGCGAACACGTTTCCCGCGTGGGCGGCAGACGCGCGGAAGCGACGCGTGACCCTGCGCGAACTGCTTGCGCTCACGAGCGGTATCGGCTTCGGCGGCCTCGGGAACGCGGTCCCCACGTACGAGCGCGCGCTCGAGGTCGAGATCAAAGACGAACCCGGCGAGCGCTTCACCTACGGCGGCATTCCGCTGCAGATTTTCGGCGCCGTGCTGGCGGCGAAGCTCGCCCCGCGCGGGGGGACCCCGCACGACTACCTGCGGACGCGTATTCTCGAGCCGATCGACGTCACCGTGTCGTCGTGGCGCACGCTGCGCGACGGCACGCAGCCGCTGCCGACGGGCGCCTTCATGACGGCTCGTGAATGGCTGTCGTACGGCCGTTTCATTCTCGCCGATGGCGAATGGAATGGCGCTGCCGTCGTTGCGTCGCAATCCGTCGCGCGCTGCTTCGTGGGTTCGGCGCCGAACCCGCACTACGGTTTGGGCTGGCATCTGCGTCCGAAGGCAGGCGCCGGTGATGTCGTCTACGGCAGCGGCGCCGGCGGGCAAGCGCTGTACGTCGTCCCCTCGGAACGCGCGGTGATCGTGAAGTTCGGGGCCTCGTCGAGCTACGACCACATCGCGTTTCTCAAACGCCTGCTCAATGACGACGAACCACCGCCGCGGCGGCGAACGACCGCAAAGGCGTAGCGCGCCGTCGCTTAGGCGCGAACAGCGTGGGCACGCCGCTGGTGCCGGCCGAGTGCGTCCGGTTCGGACGCGGTGACTACCGCTGCCCTCGATGCGACTGGACGTAATAGACGGTTACGCGCTCGGGCTCGGGTTCACTCAGGGTCGTAGCCGCCCCACGTGGGCGGCCGCGCGCCGCCGCCATAGGACTCACCCCCGGGCTGGTGCGGGTTTGGGCCGGCGCCGCCCGAGATGTCGTCGAGGTCGTCGGGATGGAGGTCCGTCGTGGTCGTGCCGTCCGATTTTTCCGGGACGCCGTTGTCGGTGGACATGGTCCCGATCCCTTTTGGCGGCGGATAGCGCGAGCCTTCGTCGCGTTCCATTTTGGCGGGCAGGTTGGCCGACCGGTGAGCCAGTGGCGAAGTGAGAGGGGCCGCAGCTACTTCACGGCCGCGACGTCTTGCTCGCTCACAGGTCCGCCTTTATTTCCCCACGCCGCACGAACGAAGGTCGCGACCGCGGCGATGTCACCCGCCGAGAGCTGACCTTTCCACGACGGCATCATGCTGCGTCCGTGTTCGACGGTTCCGATCATGCCGGCCGGATCGCTGCTGTTGACGACCGCGTCGCCGGCCAGCGCCGGAAAGGTTCCGCGACCGCCGCCTTGGCCGTTCGCACCATGGCAGGCCGCGCATTTTGATGCATAGATCGATGCCCCGACGGTACTCAAGACCGACGGCCCCGCGGCGGCGACTTGCTGCTCCGTCACGCCCGATGCTTTGTTCGTCCAGGCGGAGCGAACGTAGGTCGCGACGGCGGCAATATCCGCGTTCGATAACTGGCCCTTCCACGTCGGCATCCGCCCGTTATAGGTGGTGCCGTTGACAACGAGCGGGCCGGAACGCCCGTTGACGATCGTTGCGATCATGCCTTTGGGGTCGGCAGCCGCGACGTGCGGGTTACCATTCAGCGGCGGATATGCGCTCGTTCCTTGGCCGCTGGCCTGGTGGCAGGTCGCGCAGCGAGCCGCAAAGATCTGGCTTCCGCTAAGGGCAGCGGGGTTGCGTGCGGCGGCAACCTGCTGCGTCGTTACTGCCGGCGCCCGGTTCGTCCACGCGGAACGAACGTAGGTGACCACCGCCGCGATGTCGTCGCTCGAAAGCTGATCCTTCCAGGCCGGCATCGCTCCGCTGAACGTCTTTCCGTTTACCTGTATCGGACCGCTGCGCCCGTTGAGCACGGTCAGAATCAAGCTCGCCGTGTCGGCGGCAGTAACGTCGCTGTTTCCCGCCAGCGGCGGATAGGGACCGAGCCCCGTGCCTCCGACCTGGTGGCAGGCGGCGCACTTGGACGCGAAGATCGCCTTGCCGTCCGGCGCCGCGGCGGTTGCAGCGCTGCCGCTCGTGGTCCTCAGTCCCGCGAGAAGAGCGACCACTGCGCAGGCGAGTGCGACGATCGTCCAACGGCTCATACGTCCCTCCGGCTTTGGGCTTGGGACCAGCGCGGGCTGGGTAGTAGATACCGTTGCCTGATGCGACAGAAACGCCGGGCAACCTTGGGACGCGTGTGAAGACTCTTTCCGAGCCTCGGCTGTCGCTCTTCTCACGGTAGTCCTATCTCATCACTACGCTTGGTCCCAGGCAGCCTCATGCGCAGCTCAGTCCTTTTCCTCTCGGCGGTACTGCTCATCGGTGGAGCCGCATCCCCCGGCCGGGCGGCGACCACGAAACCAACGGCGCTGCCGGTTCTGAACGTGACGGCGACGTCCGAGCAGAAGTTTTCGCCGGACCACCTGGTACTGCATGTGGGCAAGCGGCAGACGCTGCGCTTCACTTCCAGCGGCGGCGTGCACGGCGTCGCCTCGACGGATCTCGGAATTCCGGCCACGACGATCGCCCCGGGCCAGCCCGTTTCGGTCGTGGTCGTGCCGAAGAAAGCCGGCACGTACAAGATCAACTGCACGATCGTGTGCGGGCCCGGGCACGCCGACATGCTGTTGACAATCGTCGTCAAGCCATGATCGTGCCGCGTCGAGTCCTGCTCGCAGTCGGCTTCGCGGCAGCGGTGACCGTCGCCGCCGCAGCGCCGGCCCTGGCGATGCCGAACTTTGCCCAAGCCTACGGCGTTCCGTGCTCCACGTGCCACACGGCGGTTCCGACGCTCAATGCCTACGGGCGTTACATCCAGCGTTCCCAGTATGCGTATATGGACGCCGCCGTGCTCAAGAAAGCGCTCCCGCTGTGGGTCGGGTATCAGGCCCAATATGACTCGCAAGCTTCTGCGCCCGACACGCATCGCGTCGTCTGGGGGAACGTCGAAGTCCATCTCGACGGCTTAGCGGGCGACAATTGGTCGTACCACGTGCAGCAGTGGATCTGGGAAGATAGTCAGCCCGGCGGCCTCGATACCGCCTGGGTCAGCTACAACAACTTGTTCAAGCACAACGGGTACTTTGAAGTCGGCAAACTCGAGGTGCCCGCTCCTTCACCATATAGCCAGTTTTTCGAGATCGCGCCGTACGCGACTCCCGAGGTGACGGTCGGCGAGCATACCTATGAACTCGATGGAAACCGTTGGGGCGCGAAGACCGGCTATCTCAACGGCTCGGTGAGCCTCGCCGCCGCGTATGTCGGCAGCGATGCCGACCTCAACGGCGCGACCGACTTCGTACCGGCCGCCGGCAAGACGCTGCAGTATCAGGCAGCATTCATGCGCCCGAAGAATCCGTTGGAAGTCGGCATCTATGGCGCGTCGGGAACCTACCCGATCTCGGATGGAACGACCGACCACTTCAACGCGATCGCAGGCTACCTGCAGCGTGACCCCACGCGCGGAGTGCCCGGTGTGCTGCTCGTCTATCAAACGACGCACGACGATCATCCCAGCGCCGGAGCGACCTCAGCCGCCAACGGCCGCGACTATACGGTGGACGTATACCAGCCGATCATCAAGGACACGCTCGTCGTCGGTTTCCGGCGCGAGATGACCAGCGACGGCATGGGGACCGTCAACAACGCGAGCAACATCGACCTCACCATCCAGCTCGCGCGGTATCTCCGGCTGTTCACTGAAGCGTCGCTCGGGGGGAACAATCCCGGCAACGGTAGGAATCGCCCCGGAACCCCGGCCTGGCGTGCGTTCATCTGGTGGACGATGCCGGTCGCGAAAGCGAAGCAATAGCATGGGCGACATGCGCGAATTCACCACGGTCGCCTGCCGGTTCGACGACGTCCCGGAGCGGCTGGTCGCCGCGTTCGGAGGGGCCGATACGATCCTGCCGCTGCGGGTCCGGCTGGGAGACCTCCGCATCGAACGTGATGTCGACGTTCATCTCACGCCAAGAAGCGGCTACCCGGGATACCGTCTTGTCGACATCTCGTGGAAGCCGCAAGGCGGCGGACCCTATCCGAGCTTCGCGGGCACGCTGAGTATCGCCGAGGACGCCGTCGGTTGGAGCCGGATCGAAATCTACGGGAAGTACCGTCCCCCGTTCGGCATCGCCGGCGCAGCTTTCGACGCCGCCATCGGGCAGCGTATCGCGCACGGAACCGCGATCGAACTGCTGGCGGAGATCAAGCGTCTACTGCTCTCGGGATCCGGCCACTCGTCGTCGAACGTCGGCCCAAGTGACGTTGTCGAGCCGGTCGCGGGTCCCTAGGAACGACGAATGGTTGTGACCCGCTAGCCGCCGGGCGGCGCGGTTAAGGCCCCGGCGTTCGAGCGGCCGGAACGCTCGGCACCAGATCGATGTACGGCGTGGTCGGCTCGCGCTCGGGCGGCAAGTCGTTCGGTGCAGGGTTCCCGGCTGGACCCAGCGAGCGAATGAACCGGTAGATTGCTCGCCGGTCCGCGATGTTCAGGGCGCGCAGATCGGTCCACTTCATCGGCGGATGGCCGGCGCGTGTCGCGACGGCATTCAGCCAATCGGCCTCGCTGGTCTCACGGAACCACAGTCGGACATTCACCGGATACGCCGTACCCCAGGGCCCGCGAAAGCCGACCGTGCTTCCGGTCATCCATCGCGAGACGGGGAGCCGGCCGTCGCTGTCGGTCCAGCCGGGCGTATGGCATTCGTTGCAGCCTCCGTAGACCACCAAGAATCGCCCGCGGTCGAGCATGCGCTGCTGCGGGTTCGCCGGCGGTGAGGTCCCGATGCCCGCGAGGAACGCGACGGTCGCCGACAAGATCGCAATGCGCCCAAAAACAGCACGCTGCATTGGAGCAACCTTACGCGCGGGTGAGGCGAAACGCCTCCGGCCGCGGATCGTTGAGCCATGCTCGGACACCGAACGATTAAGTCGCCGTGAAAAGGAAACCGAGTGCTTGGCCGGCGGCGTTGGCGGCATGTAGGGTGTTCCTAGCCCCTTTTGCCCCGCATTCATTTTCACTCGGAGAGGAATCCTATCGATGAGAATTCTGTTGACCGCGTTCGCATTCGCTCTCGCGTTCACGTCGGCGGCGATGCTGCCAGCCGCTGCGCAAACCGAAGAAGTGATCATTTACGGTCCGCACGGCGTGCCGCTGTACAGCGGATGGCAGCCGGCGTGGGACCGCTTTGAGTTCGACCGCCATCACGTCATCCTCGGACGCGTTGCGGCGTTCGCGCCGTACCGTCTGCAAGTTGCCCGCCGCGACGGCGTCGTGCAGCTGATCGATCTCAAAAACGGAACCGTCATTCTACCGACCGGCGCGACGCCCTCGCCCTCGCAGCACGTCGCCGTGATCGGCTACTACAGCAACGGCACGTTCATCGCCAACCGGGTCATTCTCCGCAACTAAAGCTGCGGTCGAGCGCGAGGCCGCCCCGCGGTCTCGCGCCGCCGTTCCTCCCACTCACGCGCTGGTGCCATGCTCCATTTGGAGAATGCGCGCCCGCGCGCCAGCCGTTACGATGTCCCAAAGCGCCGATGACGAAGCGGGACCTCGAGCCCGCTTACGTTTCCGGTTGCGGGCGCGCGTTCGTAGGGGCGGCTTCATGAGCACGGCAATCGATCGCTATTTCGGCATCTCGAGCTCCGGCTCGAGCGTGCCGGTCGAGATTCGGGCCGGCATCACGACCTTTCTCACGATGTCGTACGTGCTGTTCGTCAACCCGCTGGTGCTCGGCAACGCGATCGTCGTCCCCAACGGCTTTGCGAAGCTGCTGGTCGTCACGGCGCTGGCGGCGGCCGCCGGCAGCGCGCTGATGGGCCTGGTGGCGCGCTATCCTTTCGCGCAGGCGCCGGGCATGGGGCTCAACGCCTACTTCGCCTATACGGTCGTGCTGGGCCAGAAGATCCCATGGCAAACGGCGCTGGGCGCCGTGTTCATTTCGGGCTGCATCTTCGTACTGCTCTCGATCCTGGGTGCGCGGCAAGCGATCGTGCGGGCCATCCCGGAGCAGCTGAAGATCGCGGTGACCGCCGGCATCGGCTTGTTTCTGGCCTTCCTCGGACTGAAGAACGCCGGCGCGGTCGTCGCCGATCCGGCGACGTTCGTAACGCTCGGAAAACTGAGTTCGCCGACGGTCTTGATCGCGGCTATCGGGCTGGTCATCACGGCCGCGCTCCTGGCGCGGCGCATTCCCGGCGCGGTGCTGATCGGTATCGTCGCCTCGACGCTGGCGGCGGCGCTCAGCCGGGCGGCCGTGTACCCGGGCGCGCACGGACTCCAGGGCTTCCCAGGCTTTCCCGACGGCATTGCGGCGCTGCCGATCGTGCCGGCGGGACTCACGGGCGCACTCGACCTGCACGCCGCGCTCTCGCTGGGCGTCGCCAGCATCGTGTTCACGTTTTTCTTCGTCGACTTTTTCGACGCTACCGGCACGCTGGTTGCGCTCGCGCAGCGGGCGGGCGCGCTCGACGCGCAGGGAAACATGCTGCGCGCGCGCCGGACGTTCGCCTGTGACGGTCTCGCCGCCATGATCGGTTCGCTGCTTGGGACGAGCACGACGACGGCCTACATCGAGAGCGCCAGCGGGATCGCCGAGGGCGGTCGCACCGGCGTCACCGCCTGCGTCGTCGCGGTCCTGTTTCTTGGCGCGACCGTCCTGTGGCCGCTCGCCGGTGCGATCCCGGCCTGCGCGACCGCACCGGCGCTCATCGTCGTCGGCGCGATGATGATGTCGGCGCTGCGCCGTATCGACTGGGAAGACTACACGATCGCCGTGCCCGTGTTTCTTACCCTGATCGGGATGCCGCTGACGTTCTCGATCGCCAACGGCGTCAGCTTCGGCGTCATTGCGTACGTCGTCATCAAGGTCCTCAGCGGTCACGCGCGCGACGTGAACCGCCTGCTCTATCTCGTTGCCGCGCTCTTGATAGCGCGCTACATCTGGCTCGCGGGTTGATACGCGCGCTGTACCGAAGTGCCGGTGTTTCCTAGCTGAGCGCGGGCTGCGGCTGCTCGACCGGCGGAAACTGCCGTCCGCCGTCTTCGGAGTCATCCTCCGGGTCGCGGCGCAGGCGGCGGGCACGCCGCTTGCGTTCGGCGCGCTCGACGAACGACATGATGAAGATGTAGACGACCGGCACCAGGAACAGCGTCAGGAACAGCGAGCTGGTCAGGCCGCCGATGATCACCGTGCCCATCGACTTGCGGAACTCGGCGCCCTCGGTGATCCCGAGCGCCAGCGGCATCATGCCGGCGATCATCGCGACCGTGGTCATGACGATCGGACGAAAGCGAATCGTCGCGGACTCTTGCATAGCGTCGACGAGGCCCATGCCCCGCTCGCGCAGCGTGTTGGCGTAGTCGACCAGCAGGATCCCGTTCTTCGCAACCAGGCCGACGAGCATCACGATGCCCAGCATCGAGAACAGATTCAGCGTCTGCCCTTGGAAGACGCGCACGTCGGGGAGCAGCGCGTGCAGCCCGTTGAGGATCGCCAAGATGCCGAATGCGCCGACCAGCGCTACCGGTACGCTGAACATGATGACCAGGGGCGCGAGGTACGTGCGGTACAGCACGACGAGCAGCATGTAGATCAGCAAGAAGGACGTGAGCAGCGCGAGGCCGAGCTTGGTGATCGCGTCGCCGAAGAGCCCGGCGTCGCTGTCGCTCGAGGCCGACACGGAGACGCCCGCCGGAACGAATCCGGGCTGGCTCAATGCGCTTTGGACCTGCTGCGTCACCAGGCCGATCGGGGCGCCGTTCGCCGCGTTGGCGTACACGCGCACGATACGCTGACGATTCTGCCGTTCGATCAGCGGCGGTTCGGAGGTCCACACAAAGCGCGCAACGCTCGAGAGCGGCACCAAGCTGACGCCGTCCGCAGCCCGCACCTGGAGATCGTCGATCGTCGCGACGTTGCTGCGCTGTGCATCGGGCAAGCGCAGGATGACGTCGGTCAACCCCTCCGGGAGTCGAACCTTGGTCGCGATCACGCCGCCGACCGCGGCGCGCGCGGTGGTGGCGACATCCTGCGGCGTGACGCCGAGCTGCGCGGCCATGTCGCGGTCGATTTGGATTTCGAGCCGCGGCCCCGAGACGCTGTTGCTGGTCTCCACGTCCTGGGCCGCCGGATTCTTGGTAATGAGCGCCGCGAGCTTGGCGGCGAAGGCATCGCGTGCGGCGGGAGGCCCGGTGACCGTGTAGGTGATCGGCGGCGACCCGGCGTTCTGCGCCCCGACGGCGCTGATCTGCGCTCCGGGTGCGAGCGCGCCGAGCTTCTCGGCGGCGGCGACGACGTTGTGCTCTTCGTGGCGTTGCGAGTCGTAAAGGTACACCCGGATCTCGGCCATCTGGCCGCCGATGATGTCGCTGAAGCCGTTGCTGCCGCGGCCCACCGTCGCCGAGACGCCGCGCACGCCGTTCATCTTTTCGAACGCGCTGGTGAGCCGTGCGGTCGCCGCGGCGGTGACACCGATCGGCGTGCCGGCCGGATACTGCAGCGTGACGATCGCCGCGCCCCACTCGGTGTAGGGCTGGAATTCGCCCGGGATGACCGTCGGGCCGCCGAACGCCGGCACGAACAGCAGGAACAGTGCGAACACGACCGTCGACATCGACCCGAAGAAGACCAGCCACGGGTGTTCGAGCGCACGCGGCAGCCAATAGTCGTGGTAGCCGACCTTGATCCATTCGAACCAATTCTGAAACGCGTTGACCACCCGCTCGTAGAGGTTGCGATCGGTAAGCGGCCGCGGCTTGCGAAGCAGCGCCCATTTGGCCGCCAGCAGCGGTGTCAGCGTGAACGAAACCAGCAACGAGAAGAGGGTCGCGCAGACGACGACGAGCCCGAACTCCTTCATGTACTGGCCGATGATCCCCGACATAAATGCGATCGGTGCGAAGACGACGACATCCACCAGCGTGATGGCGATCGCGGCGCCGCCGATCTCGGAGCGCCCGGCGATCGCGGCTTCTTCGGGACCTTTGCCCATCTCGCGATGGCGGGTGATGTTCTCGATCACCACGATCGAGTCGTCGACCAGGATGCCGATCGTCAGCGACAAGCCCATCAAAGAAAGCACGTCGATCGTGAAGCCCAGCAGCCAGGCGACGAAGAACGTCGCCAGCAGCGAGCACGGTATCGCGATCATGACGACCAGCGCGCTGCGCCATACGTGCAGGAACAAGAGCAGCACGATCGCGGTCAGCAGGATCCCCTCACCGAGGTTTTGGAGCACCCCGTTTATCGACTGCATCGTGAACTCGTTGTCCGCCCCGCGCTCTTTGAATTGGAGCGCGGGATACTTCACGGCCAGTTGGCGGAAGGCGGCGCGGATCGCCTTGGTCGTCCCGACCGTATCGCTGTCGGAGTCACGCGAGACATAGACCACGATCGAGTCGCGGTTGTTGACGGTCGAGATCAGGCGATGGTCGACGTACCCGTCGACGACCTGTGCGACGTCGCCGACGTGTGCGCCGCCCGTCGTGATGCCGAAAAAAATCAGCGGTAAACTGCTTAGCTGCGAGGCGCTGGTGATATCGGCGCGCACGCCGATCGTCGACTCCTGCATCGGCTGATCCAGGCGGCCGCCCGGGAGGCTGACGTTGCCCTGGCTGACGGCGTTGTTCACGTCGAGCATCGTGAGATGCAGCCCGGTCAGTTTTCCGGGATCGGGTTCGACGTAGAATTGCCGCGGGTAGTCGCCGGCGACGAGGACGTTGCCGACACCCTTCACGCCCTTGAGGAAGGGTTCGATCTCGTTGACGACCAGGTTCGAGAGCGCGGCCGGCGCGACGCTCTTCGAGGTGATCGATTCGCTCAGAATCGGCTGCGCACTGACGTCGACCTTATCGATCACCGGCGGGTCGAGGTCGGAGGGCAGGTTGATGCGGGCCGCGTTGACTGCCTGGGTGACGTCGTTCGCGCTGGAGTCGATATCGGTCCCGAGCTTGAACTGCACGATGATCGTGGCGGCGCCGTCGACGGCGGTCGCATTGACCTTGTCGAGGTGACGGATCGTTTGGATCTGATCCTCGATCGGCCGGACGACGAGCCGCTCGATCTCTTCGGGGCTCGCTCCCGGGTAGCTCGCCGACACGGTCACGATCGGCAGGCTGATGTTCGGGATGATGTTCTTGCCCATCGAGGCGTAGCCGATCGTGCCGAACAGCGCGATAGCCAAGAAGAACAGCGTCACGATGGTGGGCTGCCGGACGGCAAAACGCGTCAACCACATGATCGTACCTACGCGCGGACGGGCCGAAATGTTTTGGGGTTGCTTGCCTTGTTGAACGTGCCGCTATTGTATCGAGTCGGCGCCGGCTTTGCAGACCGTTGCGTCCTGGTCGCCGGTCCCGCCGCTGCAGCCGAGCCCACCGATGATGATACCGTGGTCGATGAGCGGAAAGCCGCCCGGTGAGGCCACCAGCGTCGGGTCCAAGGTCGAGACGTACATGTGGCCCGTTTCGAACTGGTTATAGAACGTCCGCGTCTCGCGCCGGAAGCGCGCGGCCGTGCGCGCCTTGTTCTGCGACACCCCGATCGAACCGAGCTGCGCGCCGTCCATCCGGTAGAAGTAGATCAGATCGCCGTTCGGATCGACGACGGTGATCGCAAATCGCCAGGCCGGGTGTTGGCGCGCTGCGGACAGCACGACCCCGACGACCTGGGCGGCCCGGTCGACGCCGATCGGCGGCCCGTAGGGGATGCCGTAGGGAATCGCGTCGGGCGTGCCTCCGGCAGGCGGCGGTGGGGGCGGCGCGGGGATCGCGGTGGGAACTTGCGCGGCGGCCTCGCCGCCGACCAGCAAAGCTCCCACGATCAGCATGGCGGTGGTGAACAGACGCATGGTATCTCCCATCGATCGCAGTTGCGGAGGGCAGTTCCGCGGGCGCTCCGACCGGCCCTCGACGAGGCGCCGTTTTGGCTCCCGCATCAGCGGGACGACCTCGAGCACCCGCCGCAACCCACGGGGGCGCCGCTACGTCGTGAGGTCAGAGTTGCCTTCGCCCAAGCGAGGTCCGCCCGTGCCTGAAGAGTCCCGTCAGCTCGATCTTTCAACCCTGCTGGGGCGCGTGGGGAACGCTATACGCGAGCGCGTCGGCGCGCTGCCCAACGTCCTCTCGGCGCGCTCGAAGCGGCTGCGGCCGCGGATCGCCGGCGCGACGGCGACGCCCGGGGTCTGCCCGTACTGCGCGGTCGGCTGCGGCACGACCGTCTACAGCAAGGGCAACCAGATCCTGGGCATCGAGGGAAACCCCGCTTCGCCCATCAACGGCGGCACGCTGTGTCCCAAAGGCGCCGCGACCTTCCAACTGCACGTCAATCCGAACCGCTGGACCACGGTCAAGTACCGAGCGCCGTTTGCCAAAGCGTGGAGCGACGTGCCGTACGCCTGGGCGATGGAACGCATCGCCCAGCGCATCAAGGACACTCGCGACCGCACCTTCCGCGAGCACGACGAGCACGGGAACCGCGTCAACCGCACGACCGCGATCGCGTCGCTCGGCGGCGCCACCCTCGACAATGAAGAAAACTACCTGATCGGCAAACTGTTCCGCAACATCGGCACGCCGTTCATCGAGAACCAGGCCCGCATTTGACATAGCGCCACGGTGCCCGGTCTGGGCACCCTCTACGGTCTGGGCGGGGCGACCACCCATCTGATGGACCTCCAGCATGCGGATCTGATCGTGATCCAGGGGTCGAACTTTGCCGAGAACCATCCGGTCGGCTTTCGCTTCGCGCTGATGGCCAAGGAGCGTGGCGCGACGATCGTACACGTCGACCCGCGCTTCACGCGCACGAGCGCCCTGGCCGACCTCTACATCCCGATCCGGTCCGGTACGGATATCGCCTTCACCGGCGGTCTGATCAACTACGTGCTCTCGAACGACGCCTGGTTCAAAGAGTACGTCCTGGCCTACACGAGCGCCGCGCTGCTTGTAGATCCGGAGTTTCGCGACACCGAAGAACTCGACGGCATGTTCAGCGGCTACGATCCGGTCTCGCACACGTACGACCCGAAAACGTGGAGCTACGAGGTGGACGAATCCTCACCGCCGGCCGGCGGGGAGGGCGGCGCCTCGGTCCACGAGGGCGGCAAACGGCCGAAGTCCGATCCGACGCTGCAGCATCCGCGCTGCGTGATCAACGTCCTCAAACGTCATTACGCGCGCTACACGCCCGAAGCGGTCGAACGCATCACGGGCGCGCCGCAGGAGTCGTTCCTCAAGCTGGCGCGCCTGCTGATCGCCAACAGCGGCCGCGACCGCACGGCCGTCTATGCCTACGCGATGGGCTGGGCGCAGCACACGGTCGGGGTGCAGAACATCCGCGCGGCCGCAACCCTGCAGGCGCTGCTGGGGAATACGGGGCGCCCGGGCGGCGGGATCATGGCACTCCGCGGCCACGCTTCGATCCAAGGTTCGACCGACATCGCGACGCTGTACGATTCGTTCCCCGGCTACTTGAAAGTCCCGACCGTCGAGAAGAACGAAACCACGTTCGCGGCCTGGACGAAGAATCACACGATGCGCTCGGGCCGCTGGGCCGAGTACCCCGCCTTCGCTGTCTCGCTCCTCAAGGCGTGGTATGGCGAACATGCGCGGGCCGACAACGACTGGAACTTCGCCCGGCTCCCGCTCAATACCGGCGATCACTCCGATCTCCCGATGTTCTTCGCGATGAAGGACGGCGAGGTCGAAGGCCTCGTGCTGTACGGGCAAAACCCGGCGGTCGGCGGTCAGAATGCCGCTTTGCAGCGCGGCGCGATGGAACGGCTCAAGTGGCTGGTCGTGCGCGATATCTTCGAAACCGAGAGCGCGTCGTTTTGGAAGCGCGAAGATTCCAATCCGGAAGACATCGGGACGGAGATCTTTTTCCTCCCCGTTTCCGGCGTCGCCGAGAAGGCCGGGACGTTCACCAACACGATGCGTCTGTTGCAGTTCCACGAGAAGGCCGTCGAACCGCCGGGCGAGGCACGCAGCGATCTGGGTTTCACCTACGAACTCGGGAAGCGGCTGCGCGCACTCTACGCGGACTCCACCAATCCGCTGGACCGGCCGCTTCTCGATCTGACCTGGGACTACGAAAGCGACGACCCGCACGAACGCGAGCGCGGGGAAGCGGATGTCGAAAAAGTGATGCGCGAGATCAACGGGTTTCGGGTCGAGGGCGGCGAGCACGTGCGCGACTCGCACGACCTGCGCGACGACGGATCGACCGCCTGCGGAGCTTGGATCTATTGCGGCATGTTCCCGGAGCCGGGACGCAACCTCACCCGCCGCCGCACTGCGGATCCCGCGCAGCCGGCCGCGCCCGGATGGGGCTGGTCGTGGCCCGACAACGTGCGGACACTCTACAACCGCGCGTCGGCCGATCCGGACGGTAATCCATGGAGCGAACGCAAGCGGCTGATCTGGTGGGATGACGCCTCGGGAGCCTGGCAGGGTAATGACGTCCCGAATTTTCCGCTGCATACCGCGCCGTCATATCGCGCGCCGGCCGATGCGCGCGGCGATGCCGCGATCGACGGCGATGCCCCCTTCGTGATGCTCGAGTACGGCCGTTCCGAGATCTTCGGGGTCAACGGCACGGCCGACGGACCGATGCCGACCCATTACGAACCGCGCGAGTCGCCGGTCGGAAACGCGCTCTATCCGAACGTGCAGTACAACCCCGTGCTCAAGGAATGGCGCCGCCGCGACAACCCCTATCATGCGATCGGCGACCCGAAGTATCCGTACGTCGTCACCACTTACCGCCTGACCGAGCACCACGCGTCCGGTGTGATGAGCCGGCAGCTGCCGTGGTTGGCCGAGCTTCAGCCGGCCGCGTTCTGCGAGCTCTCACCCGAACTCGCGGTCGAGAAAGAGATCCGCAACGGTGACTGGGTGACGATCGAGACGGCGCGCGGCGAGATCGAGGCGCGGGCCTTGGTCACCGGACGGATGCAGCCGTTCCGGCTGGGCGCCGGACGGTTCGTCCATCAGATCGGCATCCCGTACCACTTCGGTTATAAAGGCGAAGTCCGCGGCGACTCCGCCAACGATCTCCCGCCGCTGGTGGCCGACCCGAACGTGACGATCCACGAGGGAAAGGCGTTCACCGGCAACATCCGCCGCGGCCGCCGCAGCCCGTTCTCGTCGCGCACGCTGGAACTGGAAGTGGTGCCGCAAACGGAGCAGACGCCCTTCGGCAGCCCCGAGCGGCCGGGGCCGATGCCGGGACCGGGCGCCGAGGGCGGGATGGTCGAGCACGAGATCGTGCCGCCGGCCGAGGTCATGGAGGCAGCCCGCATCGTGCATGCGCGCGCCGAAGCGCGCGCAGCCGAAGAAGAGGAAGGCACCGATGAGCACGCCTGAACATGGTTTCTTCACCGACGTCACGCTGTGCATCGGGTGCAAGGCATGCGAGGTGGCCTGCAAGCAATGGAATCAGCTTCCGGCGGACGGCTACGCGTTCTCGGGAAACTCCTACGACAACACCAACGGGCTTTCGGCGACGACGTGGCGCCACGTCGCTTTCGTCGAGCAGATGGACCGCGTCGAGCCCTCGGCCTCGCGCTGGATGATGATGTCGGACGTCTGCAAGCACTGCACGAACGCCGGCTGCCTCGAGGCTTGTCCGACCGGTGCGATCGTGCGCAATGAGTTCGGCGATGTGTACGTGCAGCCCGACGTCTGCAACGGCTGCGGCTACTGCGTTCCCTCGTGTCCTTTCGGCGTCGTCGCGATCCAACCCGAGGCCGGGGTCGCGCAGAAATGCACGCTCTGTTACGACCGGCAAAAGGACGGGCTCGAGCCCGCCTGCGCCAAGTCGTGCCCAACCGACTCGATTACCTTCGGTCCGGTCGAGGAGTTGCGCGCGCTCGCCGAGGCGCGCGTGGCGAAGCTCCATGCTGAGGGACGCGAAGCGCATTTGTACGGCGTGGACGGCCCAGAAACGCGCGACGTCGGGGCGCTCAATGCATTCTTCCTGATCCCGGACCGGCCCGAGGTGTTCAACCTGCCGCCCAAACCGGTGCTGCCCTCGAAGTTCCAGCGCGCGGCGTACACGTCCGGTCTGCTCGGCGCGTTGGCGCTCACCGCCGTCGGGCTGGCCGTGTTCCGGCCTAAACCCTGGAGCGCATAGTGGACGCAACCGAGAAACACGGCGCGCAGTTCGCGGCCGGCGGAGCGTACGGTCCCGACGCCGTGGCCGACTCGATGCAGCGCGGCGACGGCGGCTTCGGGCGCGATCAGCAGACGTACTACGATCATCCGGTGCTGCAGAAACCGCACTGGAAATGGGAGGTCGTAACCTACTTCTTCATCGGCGGGATGGCAGCGGCGAGTTCGGCTTTGGCGGCCCTCGCCGCGTCGGGCGGCGACCCCGACGACGCGCTGCTGGTGCGCAACGCGCGCTACAGCGCGCTTGCGGGGGCGCTCGCGAGCGGCGCGCTGCTGGTGAAGGATCTGGGGCGTCCCGAGCGTTTTCTCAACATGCTGCGGATCGTCAAGCTCAAATCGCCGATGTCGGTCGGCGTCTACGCCTTAAGCGTGTTTTCAATGAACGCCGGCGTGCGTGCGCTCGAGCAGCTGCACGCGGACGGTCACGCGCCTTTCGCCGTTCCCGGCTGGCTCGCGAAGCCGCTGCGGGTGACGACCGGCGCGCCGGCGACGGCGCTGATGGCCTGCTACACCGGCGTGCTCGTCTCGGCAACGGCGATCCCGGTGTGGTTTACGGGCCGGCGTCACATCCCGGCGATCTTCGTCTGCTCGGCCGTTTCGACCGGGGCCGCGCTTCAGAATGCGCTGCTGGTGCTGACCGGCGGCTCGGCGCGCACGGCGAAGAAGCTCGCGATCGTGGAATTGATTGCGTCGTGCGCGGAAGCGGTGTTGCTGCTGCACTGGCGGCTTAGCGCAGGCGAGAGCGCGAAGCCGCTCTTCCGCGGCGCGCGCGGCCGGCGGCTGGAGCGCTTTACGCTGGTCGGAGGCCTAGCGTTGCCCGCGCTGCTGCTGCTTCCGTCGGTCTTGTCGCGGCGCCCACGGCACGATCGACTTCTGGGTCTGACGGCTGCCGTGGCGGCGCTGTTCGGCGGCTACGTGCTCCGCGAGAGCATCGTCCACGCCGGACGCGATTCTGCGGACGACGCCCGCGCGTATTTGCGTCACCCGGAATAGGGCCCGGCTCAGGGCAGGTCGGCCGGCTCGGATTTGGCGCGGCCCGCATTGAGCCGCAGTCCGACGAACGATCGATACGCGACGACGATGAGCAAGCCGCCGATCGCGATCGGCAGGATCGTCTGGAGCGCCGCCGACGGAGCGGGCGCGTTGAAGATCGAGAGCCCCGTTTCGGGCGCCGGATAGCCCGGCAGCAAATACGGATAGAGCGTGGCCGCCGACGACGCGAGCAGCCCGGCTAGGAAGAGCGTCGAGGCCTCGAACACTCGTCGCGGGCGTCGTTGGAGCGCGAAAAGTGCTACCCCCGCGAGCCCGGCAGCCGAGCAGAGCGGCGCGAGCGCGATCGCCGGCATGGCGCGCAGGTTCGGCAGCGGTGAGTGAACCGCAAACGTCGCGATCGTCACGATGGCGGTCAGGACGAGCACCAGCGGCCAGAGGATGCGCAGCGCGGCCTGGGCGCGCGCCGCCGGCGGTCCGTCGACGCGTGCCGCTACCCACGCCGCGCCATGCTGGGTCAACGCCGCGACGGCGAGCAGGCCGACCCCGACCGCATACGGATTGAGTAAGAACGCGAACGTGCCCTGGAAGTAATGCGCGGTATCGAGCGGGACGCCGCGCACGATATTGCCCAGCGCTACCCCGAGGACGAGGATCAACAGCACGCTCGCCGCTGCAAACGTCACATCGAAGAATCCGCGCCACAGGTCGCTCGGGAACTCTCCGCGCAATTCGAAGGCGATGCCGCGGAACATCAGCAGCCAGAGCAGCACCATGAACGGCAGATAGAAACCGCTGAACGACGACGCGTAGACCTGTGGAAAGAGCGCGAACAGCGTTCCGCCCGCGGCGATGAGCCAGACCTCGTTCCCGTTCCAGTACGGACCGATGCTGTCCAGTACGGCGGCGCGCTCGGCGTCGTCACGGGCGACGAACAGATGGACCGCCCCCGCCCCCAGATCGTAGCCGTCGAGCAGCACGTAGACGCCAAGCATCGCGACCAGCAGCAGGAACGCTACGACGATCATGGTGCGGCCACCGCCGGCACTTCCGGTGCCCGCTCATGCTCGGGGCCGGCCGCGATCTCGCGCAGCACGATCAGGACGAACAGCACGCCGAGCAGGAAGTACATCCCGGCGAAACCCAGGGTCGTGAAGATCGTCTCGGCGGCGGCGACGTTCGGGGACGCCGACTCAGAAGTGCGAATCAGCCCGTAGACGATCCACGGTTGCCGCCCGACTTCGGTCGTCACCCAACCGGCTTCGTTTGCGATGTACGGAAACGGCATCGCCAGCATCAGCAGCCACAGCAGCCAGCGGCTGCGTTCGAGCCGGTTCAGCAGCAGCAACAGCGTCGCCAGGCCGCTCAACGCCACGAAGATCGTCCCGAGCCCCACCATGATGTGGTACGCATAGTAGGTCAGCGCGACCGGCGGACGGTCCCGAACCGGATACGCCGCGATCCCCTTGACGCCGGCTTGAAAATTTCCGTATGCCAAAAAACTGAGCACGCCCGGAACGACGATCGGATCGATCAGCGTCTCACGCTGCTCGTCCGGCATGCCGATGATTGCCAACGGCGCGTCCCGCTCGGAGGTGAAGAGACCTTCCGCTGCGGCGAGCTTGGCCGGCTGGTACTTGGTGATGGCGGAGCCGTTGAGATCGCCGGTCGGAAAGATCGTCAGAATCGAAAACAGGCACGCGACCGGTACGCCTGCGCGCGCGAACAGAACGCCGTACGCGGCTTGACGTCGCGCCAGCACGTAGTACGCGCCGACACCGGCGACCAGGAAGCTTCCGGTCAGCACAGCACCGGCGATGGCGTGGACGAACTGTCCCCAGGCGTAGTCGGAAAGCAGCACTGCCGCGAGGCTCGTGAGCTTCACTTGACCGCCGGGCCCCATCGTGTAACCCACCGGATGCTGCATCCACGCATTCACCGTGATCACGAGGAAGCCCGACAGCCAGGAACCGGCCCAAATCAGCACCGCCGACGCCACGTACAGCCGCGGTGAGACGAAGCGGCGCCCGTAGAGAAAGACGCCCAGAAAGATCGACTCCAGGAAGAACGCGAAGATGCCTTCCATCGCCAGCGGCTGGCCGATGACGGCGCCGGTTCGGGCCGAGAAGGCCGCCCAATTGGTTCCGAACTGGAACTCCATCGGGATGCCGGTCACGACCCCGATCGCGAAGTTGACCGCGAAGATCCGCCCCCAGAACCGTGCGGCCCGATCGTAGAACGGATTGCCGGTCCGCGCCGCAACGAACGTGAACCATGCAATGAACGGCGCCAGCCCCATCGTTCCGATCGGGAACAAGTAATGGAACAGGATCGTGAACGCGAATTGGGTGCGATCGGCCAGCACCGCGTTTTCCATCGCCTCCGGGTCCTGCGCGGCCCCGGACGCGGCGACCTTTCGGACCTTCGGCCAGGCAGGCTCCCCGAAGGCCCTCCGCCGTGTTTCCGCGGCCGCAAGGTGGGTATTGCGTAGCCATGAGAGCTACGTGGAAGCCCCATGAGAAGCACGGCGAGCTGACGGGCCGCAGCGAGCTGCCCGACAGCGTTTTCGCCTACCCGCGCGAACGCAAAGAGCCGATGACCGACGCGTCGCACGTCCGCAATGCGATTGCCCGCTTCGATCAGGTCGACGGCGTCTCGGATGCCGAACGCAGCCTGGCGTTTGCAAACATCAAGAAGGCCGCCGAACACTACGGCGTCGATCTCTCCGAGACCAGTTGGCAGGATCTCGGCCGCCGCCCGAGCACCGGGCGGACGAGCGCCGACCGCAAGCGTTCGGCCCGCAAGGCCGTCACGACACGGAAGAAGACGGGCACGCGCAAGAAGGCGACGACGCGGACGGCGACGCGCAAAAAGGCGGGGACGCGCAAGAAGACCGGGCGCAAGACCGCGGGGCGCAAGAAGACGACGACGCGCAAGAAGGCGACAGCGAAAAAGAAGCCGACTGCGCGCAAGACGACGACCCGCAAGAAGGGCCGCTAGCGGGCGGTCGCTGAGGCGGCCGGGTTAAGATTGGCGGTTTTGGCCGGTCCGGGCTCCCGGCTGAATTAGCCAACCGTACGTTTGGGTAACGAAACATGTCGTGGCAACGTGACAACGGGCCTGCGGCACGCTTGGCGGTTTTCCGAAGGGCGCGTCGGCCCTCTCCTGATTGCAGCCCTCTGCGCGGTCGCCGCGGTCGGAATCGTTGAGCCGGGCGTTCCACTCCCGCGGCTCGCGCTGATCGTTCCGATTTCGCATTTCGTGGCGGTGCTCGGCGATGGCGCTACCGCGATCGTCCTGTTTGCGATCTGGCGCTCGTCCTCGACGCGGCGATCGACGTTCGTGCTCGCGCTGTCGTTCGCGGCGAGCGGGGTTCTGGCACTTCTCGCAACGCTCGTACTCCCGCTCCTGCCCGACGATCCGCCGGTGCTCGACCTCCCGGTGCAGACCGGGATTTGGCTCTACTTCTTTTGGCACGTGGCCGCCGCTGTGGGGGCGCTCGCCTACGTCTTCATGCGTCGCGCCGGGGAGTCCAGACCGCCTTCGCCCCGCTTCGTGCTGCTCGCCCTCGCCACGGCGATCGCGGCCGTCGGCGTCAGTGCGCTGGTTGCCTTTGCGTACGGCAGTCACCTGACGGTTCTCGGCGACCAGCATTCCTTTACCGGCTTGGTGCCCCCGGGCGTCGGTCCGTTTACGGCCGTGCTGCTGGCCGTAGCGGCACTGTTCGCGTTTGCGATTCGCCAACCAAATGCGATTGATCGGGCGCTCGCGCTCTCGCTCGTCGCCCTTGCGCTCGACGTCACGCTGCTCTTCGTGGGCGGACTTCCGTATACGAGTTCGTTCTACGCGGGCCGATTGCTGCTCGTGCTCGGTGCGACGTTCGTCTTCGTGTCGGCGGTGCGAAGCCTGGTCGGCTCCCGCATTCGGCTGGGCAACGTGGAATCGACGCTGCACCACGTCGAGAGCGAGTCGGCCGGCCGTGCCGGCCGCATCCGCGCGCTGTGGCAGATTTCGTCCGATTCGGCAGAGCCCGAAAACGGGCTCTTCAGCGGCACGCTTCGGACAGCAGCAACTGCGCTGCGGCCGGGGAAATCCATGCACGGCCACTTGAGCCACATCGTCGGCGGCTCGGTCGTCATCGACGCGACCTCACGGCTTCCCTCGGAATCCGGCAGCCCCTACGATCTGATCTATCCAGGCGCCACATTTCCGATCGAGCGCATGATGGCGAACTTCCTGCGCGATTCCAAGAGCGTGTTAGCGTGGAACGACTTGAGCTTCCTACGCGGTCGCGGAATGCTTGCCGAGGAACTCGGCTTGGGCTGCTTTATCGGCGCAATGCGCACGATCACCGGGCGGTTGTACTTCCTGACGTTCATGTGCACCGGCACGATGGCCGACGAACCGTTCGCTGAAGACGACGTCGCCTACGTCGACGTCGTCGCATCGTTCTTCGCCAGCCGCTTCGCGCAGCAGGCGCAGTTCGAACAAATCAAGTTCCAAGTCGAGCACGATGCCCTGACGGGCCTCCAAAACCGTCTGCAGTTTCGCCAAGCGACGCGGGAAGCGATTCGTGGCGGCAAAGAGTTCACGCTCGCGATTCTCAATCTCGACGGCTTTCGGCACGTCAACGAACGTGAAGGCGTGGAAATGGGCGACGAGGTTTTGGTCGAGGTGGCTGCCGATCTGGAATCGGTCGCGCCCGATAACATCGTTGCCCGCATGGGTGGGGATGAGTTCGCAATCGTCCTCCGTGACCGGGGTACCGTCGCCGCCGCCGCCACCGGCCTCAAACAATACGCCGACATCTTCCGCGGCGCGTCAGGGACCAGCGTGCGCAGAGGGGCGCACCGGCTCGGCGTCGGGGCATCGATTGGTGCGGCACGGTTCCCCGCCGACGGCACTTCGAACGAGGAGCTGATCCGCCGCGCGAGGGTTGCGCTCGAAGTTGCGAAGACGCGCGGCGGCTCGACTACGATGATCTTCGATCGTCCCATGGAACGCATCCTCGAAAGTGCGCATCTGCGCATCGTCGAGTTGACCAGCGCGATTGCCAACGACGAGTTTGCGCTGCTCTACCAGCCGACGTTCGTGCTCGCGACGCGAAAGGTCGTCGGCGCCGAAGCGTTGATTCGTTGGAACCACCCGCAGCGCGGGCTGGTTCCGCCCGTTGAATTCGTCACGTTTGCGGAGCGCCAGGGTTTGATCGGACCGCTGTCGCGCTGGGTGTTTCGCCGCCTGGTGCGCGATCTTACGTCCGGCGTCCTTCTGCCGCCCGGCTTTCGAGTCTATTTCAATCTTGCTGCCGAGATGCTCGACGACGTGCCGTTCATCGCGGAGCTGCTCGAGGAGCTGCGGGCATGGCCCGGCTTGATCGATCACGTCGGAATCGAAGTGACCGAAACGACCGCCATGCAGAACGTCGAGCGCTCGATGCACACGATAGCGCTGCTTCGCGGCTGGGGTTTCGCCGTCGCGATCGACGACTTCGGCACCGGATACTCCTCGTTGTCCTATCTCAAGCGCCTGACTGTCGATCTGATCAAGATCGATCGCTCGTTCATCATCGGCTTGCCGGACGACGAACAAGACGGCGCACTCACCGAGATGCTGTTACGAATCACCGATCGTTTCGGTTTTGCGACCGTGGCCGAAGGCATCGAGACCGAAGCTCAAGCCGCCTGGCTTCTGGCGCACGGCTGTCGGCTCGGCCAAGGCTATCTGGTCGCCAAACCGGGTCCGTTCGCGGACCTCGTGCAGCACCTCGACGCGCCGGTCCTCGCGTAGCGCTCGTGCACGTCCGCCGGTCGAAAGGAAAGACGCGATGCTGACTTCTCCAAGCGGGATAAAGGGACTCGATGCCGTCTTGCGAGGCGGCTTCCCGGCCGGGCGAACGACGATCGTCAGCGGCGATCCGGGCAGCGGCAAGACGGTGCTGGCGATGCAGTATCTCGTAAACGGCGCCACCACGTTTGAGGAGCCGAGCCTGATGATCTCGTTCGAGGAGTCTCCGGCCGCGCTGCGGACGAATTTCGCGAGCATGCCGCAAGCGCTGGCTGGGGAACCCGGCGACCGTTTGCAGATCGTCGACGGGCGAATGCCGGAAGATGCGTTGGAAGCCGGTTCGTTCGACCTGGGCGGTCTAATCGCAATCGCTTCCGCGATCGTCGCCAAGCACGGCATAAAACGCCTAGCGATCGATGGCATCGACGCGCTTTTCGCGCTTACCGAGCGGCCGTCGAACCGGCGCCGCGAGATCCTGCGCGTGCTCAATTGGCTGGCCGACATCAAGCTGACGACCTTGCTGACGATCAAACGAACCAACGACGAAAAGAACCTCCCGAGCTATTTCGGCTTGGCGGAGTATGCGGCGGACGGCGTCGTCGAGCTGCGCAAGACGATGTTCGGCGAACTCGCACGCCGGACGCTGTCCGTCGTCAAGCTGCGCGGGGCCGCGTACGACGGCGGGGCACACTCCTATACGATTTCCGACCAAGGCATTCGCGTGGGGCATACCCCCGCGCGAACGCGCACGCTGCCTCAGGATTTGGACACGCGACTCTCCACCGGCGTCGAACGCCTCGACACGATGTTGCTTGGGGGTTACCGAGCCGGCACGACGACCCTCATCTCCGGCTTGCCGGGCACGTCGAAAACGACGCTGGCCGCAGCATTCTTGCAGGCGGGCTTCCGCGCCGGCGAGCCCTGCCTCTTCGTCGGCTTCGACGAACCGGCGGAGCAAATGCTGGTCGATGTCCATTCGGTGGGGCTCGATCTGGACGGCGCGGTTCGCTCGGGCCTGCTGCACGTGGAATCCTTCGCCGCCGGAGTCATGATCGCGGACGAGCACTTCCTGGCCATCGAATCGCTGATCGAACAGCACCGCCCCAAGCGCGTGGTCATCGATCCGATCTCGGCGCTCCAGAAGGCGGGCGGTCAAGAAATCGCCGACACGACGATGGAAAACCTGATCGTGCTGTTCAAATCGCTCGGGATCACCGCGGTCGTCACCGCCGCTTCGGACTCGCAATTGGGAGAGATGGAAAATACGCCGACCCGGGTGTCGACGGTCGCCGATGCGTGGATTCATCTGAGCTTCGCGAATATGGGCGGCGAGCGAAATCGCACGCTCACGATCGTAAAGGCGCGCGGCACCGGCCATTCCAATCAGATGCGCGAGGTGCTGCTATCGGCCGACGGTATCGATCTGGCGGATGTCTTCTCGGCCGGCGGTAAGGTGCTGGTCGGCACAGCGCGCGCGGAGCGTAAGCAGAAAGAATCCGTCGACAAGGCCGCCCAAGAGGAGAGTGCGACACGTGAACTCGAGCGGCTGGACCGCGAAGCGCAGAGTCTGAGCCGGCAGTTGGAAGAAGCGCAGCGAGGACTCGACCAATTGGCCGACTATCGTGAGCAGGTGCTCAAGCGCACGGCGGTGAGCGGCCGGGCTCACGATCGCGAGACGGATCTGATTCACTCGCTGCGCCACGGGGATGACCCAGCATGACGCCGGCCCCGAGTGCGACGCTGCTGCTGCTGTTCGTCGTGAAGGCCACGCCGCGCTCGATGCAGGCGATCGACAACCTCCGGCGCGCGCTAGCCGAGCTGGCAGATCGGACCTTCGAGCTCGAAATCGTGAACGTGTTCGACGACCCGGAACGCGCGCTCGCCGAACGGATTCTGGTCACGCCGACGCTGCTGGCCCCCGCCTCTGCGCAGCGCATCGTCGGCGATCTAGGCGAGGTAAGCCAATTGCGCTACTTTCTGCAGATGCTGCCGACGGTCTGATCCGCGCGCGGGTCAGTGCAACAGAACCGACGTTTCGACCGCGGTCCCGGGGCGGAACACGCAGCTGCCGCCGTCACGCGGCAGCGAGACGCGCACGGCCACCCGCTGCGCGACCTTCACGAAGTTCGTCGGTGAACTCAGGGCCGGCAGCGTCGAGAGCGCGTTGAGTGCGACCGGCGAGAAGCCGATGACGGTGCCGCGGAACCTCGCGCCGCCGCAGGCGTCGACTGAGATGTCGACCGGCATCCCGGCCTTGATGCGCGCCAGCTGCGTCTCTTTGTAGTTGGCGGTGACGAAGATGCGGTCGGACGGCGAGACCGTGACGACGAGCTGACCGGGCGCGACCGTTTGTCCCTCTTGCGCGTTGCGGGCCGCCACCCAGCCGTCGACCGGCGAAACGATGCGCGTGCTGGCGAGGTTGAGCCGCGCCATCTCAACCTGGGATGCCATGGAATCGGCCTGCGCTTGGGCGGAATCAGCCGCCGCGACCTTATTGGGCACGCGCGCCGGCGCGGACATTTCGTCCAATTTTCCGGCGGCGATCGGAACCTGCGCACCGGCCGCCGTCGTCCCGGTCGTCGCGGCCGCCGCGGTGGCCCGCTGCTGGATCAGGTTCGCTTCCGCGGTGCGCACCGCCGAGCGGGCGGCCGCAGCTTGCGCGACGGCCTGATCGTAGGCCGCGCGCGTGCTGGCGACGGCCGCGACCGCCGTCTCGAGCGCCGAGGTGGAGACGTAGCCTTGTCGAGCGAGATCCTCGTTGCGGGTGCGGTCGGCAATGGCTTTGGTCCACGCCTCACGGGCGGCGGGGACGGCGGCGTCGCTCGAGGTGACCTGCGAGCGCGCCGATTCCAGCTGCGCCTGTGCGACGGCGATCGAACGGCCCGCCGCCGTCGCTTGCGACTGCGCGAGGGAGACTCCGAGCTGCGCGGCTTGGAGGCCGCCGCGCTGTTCCTGTACCTGGGCCGACTGCAGTTCGGCCTCGAGCGTTGCGGCCTGACGGGCGGCCGTCGCCGCAGCCTCCAGCGAGGCAAAATTGCGCTCGGCAACCGCGAGTGCGGCCCGTTCGTTGGCATCATCGAGCTGCGCGAGCAGCTGTCCGCGGCGCACGGGCTGGTTTTCGTCGACCAGCACGCGATCGACGCGTTCGGTGATCTTGCTCGTCACGAGGACCTGATCGGTGTCGATCAGCGCGTCGTCCGTCGAGATGCGGAACCGATCGTAGAACACCCAGCGGCCGGCGAAATAAAGCGCCGCCAGCACGACGACGACGGCGATGCCGTTGCGCAGCCAATTACGGCGGGAAGGCTCCGGGGCAAGATCTTCGACGAGGGTCGTTCGTGCCGAGGTCTTCTCCGTTCCGGTCCCATCTGCGGTCATGGTCATGCGGACTCGAGTTCCTTTCCGCGGACGAGATGGAACAGCAGCAGGAACGGCAGGGCGCCGACGAACAGCAGCCCGACGATGGTGAACGTCTCGGAGAAAGCGACTGCGATCGCCGCCCGGTTGACGAGTTCGCCGACGACCGACGACGAGAACGCTTGCGCATCGCTAGCGCTGTAGCCGTGCGAGGTGAACCACCGGTACGCCGTGCCGAATCCCGAATCGGACAGCACGCCGCCTTGGCGCGCGCGCGCACCGAAGGCGCTGGTCGCCGCGATTTCGGTGTGCACGATCAGCGTACCGAGGATTGCGAAACCGAGCCCGGCGCCGATTTGCCGCACGATCCCTCCGAGTCCCGCCGCGGCATCCAGCAGCGCTTTCGGTACGTCGGTCATCATCAGGACGTTGAGCGGCACGTAGAGCAGCCCCAGACCGATGCCTTGGACGAACCGCGGCAGCAAAGCGTCCTCGAAGCTGATGCGGTCGCCGAGCGACGCGAGCCAGAACGTACCGGCAGCGGCGACGACGAGGCTGGCGGCAGCCAGCAGCGAGCTCGGCAACTTTCCGGTCAGGCGCCCCGAGAACTCGGTGCCGAGGAATCCTCCGATCGCCGTCGGGATCATAACGAAGCCCGCATAGTCGGGAGAGTACTTGAGGACTTCCTGCATGTAGAGCGGAGCTACCAGGGCCGTGCCGGTAAAGCCGACGCCGGTGAGGAGTGCCAGCGTGAGCCCGACCGCAAACGTTGGAATCGCCAGCGGACGCAGGTCGACGAACGGAACCCGCGCCAGAAGCTGCGTGCGTACGAAAATCGCCATGGTCACGATCCCCACCGCCAGCGCGCCGTCCACCGCGGGCGACGCGAACCAATCGCTGCGCGGACCCTCTTCGATCACGAATTGCAGCGCCAGAAGGCCGGTGATCAAGACGACCAGTGAGGTCCAGTCGAAGGTGCTGCGCTCGGCGCGCGCGCTCTGTTCGCGCAGGACGCCGGAGACGATCAGAAGCGCGAACAGACCGAGCGGGATGTTGATGAGGAAGATCCAGGGCCAGCTGAAGTTGGCCAAAATCCAGCCGCCCAGCGCCGGGCCCAATGCCGGCGCGACCATCGCCGCAGCCCCGTAAAGTTTGAAGGCCGTCGAAAGCCGAGCCGGCGGGTACGCATCGACGAGCGCCGCCATCGCGAGCGGGATCATCAGACCTCCGCCCAGGCCCTGCAAGCCGCGCATCGCAACGAGTTCAGCGAGGTTGCCCGAGAGGGCGCACATGAGCGATGCCCCGGTGAAGACGCCGATGGCCACCAGCAGCGTGCGTTTGCGTCCGACGTTGGCGGAAAACCAGCTCGTCAGCGGCATGACGAAGACGGCCGTGATCGGATAGATCGACGCGATCCACGACGCCTCGTCGACGGAGACGCCGAGATTGCCCGCAATCGTATCCAACCCCACGGTCACGACGGTGCCATCGAGCAGCGCCATCCAGGTCGGCAGCAGCACGGCAAGCGTAACCCAGGGAAGAGAGACTTCCGAAGTCTTCGCCGGCACCCGCGCCGGCATGGACGTGCTCAGAGACCGTAAGCCCATTACCTTCACGCTTACTATACGATATCGTCAGCCCGAGCGCCTTACGCGAGCGCAGGCCGGGTCAAGCAAGCGACCGAAACGCTCTCGGCGATGCGGGTGTGGGCGCTCTTCGCAACCTTGCTCGTCGGCTGGCTCGCTCTGGGCGATCGCGCCACCGAAGCGATGCGCGGCAGCCTGCCGCGGGCCGCATGCCCGAACGCCGCGCCGGTCCCTGCCGACCTGCGCTTGCCCGCGCGCGTTCCGCCGGGCGAGCCGGTCGCGATCGAAGTGCGGCTGCTGCGTTTCCTGTCGTCCTATGCCTACCGCGACTTGGGCTGGTGCGTCGACAAAACGGTGCGCGACACCGGACCGTACCTCGACCACGTCATGTACGGGACGCACACCGCCGTGCGCATCTACTACTCGCCCGAGATGATGGCGTGGCTGCGCGGCGGGCGGCGCGGCGTGCCGGCCGACGGCGCGGTCATCATCAAGGAGCAGTACGGCGCGAAGCCGGCGGCGGCATTCGCCGGAGCGGGCGACGCGACGCTGCGGCCGACCGACTGGACGATCATGATCCGGCGTTCGTCGGCGTCACGCGACGGGTGGTTCTGGGCCGAAGTCTGGACGACGATGTTCGGCACCGAGCCGCCGGCGACGACGGTCGCGTATCCGAACGCCGGCTTCGGATTGTACTGCCTGCGCTGCCACGCGTCGGCCGCACGGTCGATGACCTTTTCGGCGCTCGAAAACGTGCGCGGGTTTCCCGGCGAGCCGCTGCACTACCGGATCGATGACTCCTGGCGCTTTCCGCTGCCGACGCCGGCACCGTGCGTCGAGCACGACGAACACCAGAAGAACCGCGCGCTGGCGTCCCTGGGCGCGCGCTGTGCGCCCGTCAAGCCGCAGCCGCTCGCCGTGCAGACGTTCCCGCCGGAGTCGCTCGACACCAATCTCGCGGCGGCGCATGGCACGACCGCGTTTCTGACCTCGGCGCAGTGCATGGGCTGCCACAGTGCGGCCGCGGGCGCGCCGTTCGGGCCGACGATGTGGGTAACGCCGGCGCCCGCCGCCGCTCGTCAAGCCGGACTCAACGTGTCGGAATACGGTGAATGGCGCTGGTCGCCGATGGGACTCGCCGGACGCGACCCGGTCTTCTACGCGCAGCTCCAAAGCGAGCTCGGCTACTTGCGCACGTTCAAGCCGGCGCGCGTCGCCCGACGCCTGGAGACCCAGATCGACAACACCTGCCTGCACTGTCACGGCGCGATGGGTCAGCGCACGCTCGAAGCTCGCCGGCCCAGCGCGCGATTCGATCCGGCGATCGTCTTCGACGGCGTTGCCTCGCACCCGGATTTCGCGCTCGGGGGCTTGGCGCGCGACGGCGTCAGCTGCACGATCTGCCATCGTGCGGTGGCGACCACGACCCCGCCCGGAGAAGCGCCGCTCGCGCACTTCCTGGCCACTTCGATCAACGGCGATTTCCGGACCGGACCGCCCGACCGTCTCGACGGCCCGTTCAAGACGAGCGACGTGGCGGCGCTACCGATGAAGAACGCGCTCGCGATCAAGCCCGCCGGCAGCGACTACGTGCTCTCCTCGCAGCTCTGCGGCAGCTGCCACACGATCCGCTTGCCGGTCGTCGACGCACCCGCGGGCGCCCCCGCGCACGACATCGAGCAAGCCACCTATGTCGAGTGGCTCAACAGCGCGTACCAGACCGAGTATCGGCCCGGGCCCAAGAACGCGTCGTGCGTCGCCTGCCATATGCCGGCCGGCATCACCGACCCCGAACGCGGCGTGGCCGTCACCCACCTCGCGTCGCGCATCGCGCTGGTCCAGGATGACACCTATCCGGCGACCAGCAATGCCGCGCCGGCCGACCAGCTGCACGTCCGCTATCGCGAACGCGGGTACCGCCGCCACGAGCTGCTCGGCTTGAACGCCTTTCTGCTCGAAACGTTCCGGCAGCATCCCGACGTGCTGGGCGTGCGGACGGCCGACTACATGTCGGGCTCGACGACCGACCTGACCGACGCGATCGGCCACATCGTGCAGCAGGCGCGCGCGAAGACGGCGCGCGTCGCGGTGCGCGCGCAGGTCGAGGGACGCACGCTGGCGGCCGAGGTGGAAATCACGAACCTGACCGGACACCGCTTTCCGAGCGGCGTCGGTTTCCGGCGCGCCTTTGTCGAGTTCGCAGCCTACGACGGTGAGGCCGCGACGCCGTTCTTCATCTCGGGTGCAACCGACCGCCGCGGCCGCCTCGTCGGCGCGGACGGCGTGGTGCTGCCGAGCGAATCGTTCGCGCGGGGTGCGGACGGACGCGAGCAGTACCAGCCGCACTTCGACCGCGCGCAGCCGGTGACCAGCGCGGCCCAAGTCCAGATCTTCGAAGAGCTGACGCAAGACCGCACGCGGCACTTCACTACCAGCTTCATCCGGCGCGACCACGAGGTCAAAGACAACCGGATTCTGCCGCTGGGATGGCGCCCCGGCGGTCCGGCGCCGGGCGCGATCCCACGCGAGTTTCTGCTCGCGACCTATCCGAAGGGGGGCGCTGCGAAAGACCCGGACTATCGCGATGGGAAAGGGCATGCCGTCGTGGCGTACCGCATCCTCATTCCTGCGGGTATCGACCCTGCGCGCGTCCGCGTGAAAGCGACGCTCTGGTATCAGTCCTGGGCGCCGTACTTTCTGGCCGCGCGTGCGGCAGCACGCGACGACGCGGCAGTGCGGCTCCGCGCGCTGACCGGGAATCTCGACCTCGACGGAACCGAACTCGAGCACTGGAAGCTGCGCGTCGGCGGCGCGACCTGGAGCGCCTCACGATGACGCGAAACACCCGATGACGTTCTACGAAGTCCCGGCGTTCGTACTCTTGTTCGGCGCGATGGCGGCCGCGGCGGCGATCGCGTGCGGAGCGCACTTTTTCGTGCGGCGCCGCTTCCGGACGGTAAAGTTCAGCGACAACAATGCCGTCGGCGGGATCGTGCTGGGCGTCGTCGGCGGATTGTTCGCGATCATGCTGGCGTTCGTGGTCGGGATCGTGTGGCGCGAATACGACGACAGCTCGCAGCGGGTCGCGGGCGAGGTCGCGGCGGCGACGAACGTCTGGTACGCCGCGTCCGGTTTCCCGCAGCCCGAACGGCGCGACACGCGCGCGATTCTGCTGCGCTACGGCGAGCTGATGGTGCGCGAGGACTGGCCGGCGATGCGGCACGGGACGCGCAGCCCGCACGCCGTTCCCCTGCTGGCCCAAACCTTCGAAGAGGTCGAGCGCTTTCGTCCGAGCCACTACGGCGAGCAGAACGCGCAGGCGATGGCGATGCAGCAGCTCGGCGTGATGCAGGAGACGCGCTACCGCCGGCTCGACGACAACGAAAGCGGCCTGACCGCGTTTCAGTGGACGATTCTGACGCTCGGAGCCACGCTCGTGATCGGTTTCTGCTTCCTGCTCGGGACGAATAACTTGCGGATCGACCTGCTGATGACCGGCACGGTTGCGGCGATGATCGCGCTGATCTTCGTCCTGATCTACGAACTCGACTATCCGTTCCGTGGCGGCATCGGCGTGCAAGCCGACCGCTGGGTCGAGTTCATCGCCGACCACAAACTCGCGCCGCTGCCGTCGCCTTCGCCGGTGGTGCAGCGGCCGGCGCCGCGGCCCGCGCTCAGTCCCTAAGCCAGCGCGCGGCAACCTGCGGTGCGGCTTCGCGCGCGCGGGCGAGGAGCTGGTCGTTCGAGAGCGTGCTCAGCGGATGCGTGACGACGACCGGCGCGAGCTCGTCCAGACCAAGCGCCGTGCGCCCAACGAGCGCCTCGTGCTCGAAGACGGTCGTGACGATGACGGCGGTCGGAATCCCCGATTCCTCGAGCCGAACGGCGTCGTACGTACAGCACGACGTGCAGGAGCCTCAATCACCGATTCCGGTGACGGCGACGTCGTTCTCGGCGGCGATGCGCGCGATCAGCTCGGGTTCGGCCGTGACCGAGAAACCCTCTTTCTTGTAACGGGTGATCGAGGCGAAGGCGTACTGCTCGCCGAGCAGCGTCATCGTCCGCTCGAGCAGCTTCCAGCCGTTCCACTTCGTGTTGTCGAGAACGCCGACGCGCAAGCCGTCGAGCGCGGCGACGCGGGACGCCGGCCGGAGCCGTTCGACGTGCACGATCCCGCGCGGATCGTACAACGCGCCCGGACCGGGTTGGAACGCATCTGACACGAGTGTTCTCCTACAGCAGACAGGTGCCGTCGACGCAATTTTCCGCCTCCGGCAGCGTGCTGCCGTCGATTTTGCGCAGGACGGGACTCGTCATTCGCCCCCAGCCGGGGATGAACGCCGAAAAGCGGCCGGCGGCTCCGCCGGCGACGAAAAGATGAATGTCGTTCGCGTTAGGCACGATCGGGATGCGCGCGCCGGGGTCGCGCTTGTACCAAGCCGGCAGCGCCTTGTTGTAGACCTTCCCGCCGCCCGCGTAGCGGTCGCCGAAGCTGACCGCCGACCAGGTGTTGCCGGCGTTGTACCAGAGGTAGTTCTTGACGTCGTTGCGGGTGAATCCGCTGCCGGCAATCGTCGCCGCGTGCTCGGGCGAGATGACGACCGCGCACGAACCGCCGGCGACGGCATTGTTGTGCGCGATGGTGCTCATCGCCGACACGATGCTGTCGAGCACCCCCTGCGCGTCGTCGGCGACGTGGTTGACGACGCTGTGCGGCGGTTCGGCGGCGATCACGAACACGCTGCTGTCCTCCGGCGCCAGACCCTGCTCGACGTGATAGGGAGCCCATGGGCTCAGCTCTTCGTTCTCGGCGATGCAGTAGGTGTATTTTCCCGGGTGCCCGAGGGTGCTCTTGTCGAGATCGCCCGGCGTGCCCCCGCCGACGGTGAGCAAGATCAACCGAATCGCCCGGCCGATCGTCGCGTTCGCCCGGTTGCCCGGGCCGAAGACGTTATGCCCGGCGTTCATCCCGATCCGTTCGCGAATCGGCCCGTTGACGACCAGCAGCGGCGCGGCCATGTGCGTCGTCGCCTGCACGCCGTTGAGGTTGAAGGGTTTGCTGCACAGCGCCAACATCGCGGCTCGCACGACCGGCGCGTACTCTGCTTTGCCGCCGGCCATGACGAGGTTGATCGCTAAGACTTCGCGCGTCAACGTGCCGCGGCGCGGCGGCACCACCGCTTCGGCGAAGTCCGGCTCGCCGCCGAGTGCCGCGACGGCCGCGGCGACTTTTTCGGGCGTCGGCGGCACGATCGGCAAGCCGTCACTCCAGGGCTGCTCCGTGTACCACTCGATCGGGTCGAAGTCCGGGCCGGCCGCGTCCATCGCGACCGCGCCCTCGATGATCGCGCTCACCCGACGGGGCTTTCCGGCTGCTCGGGCCGATTCCCATCACTCATCGGCGACCGGATTGCGCAGCGTCCCCACGCCTTCGACCTCGACCTCGACGATGTCGCCGGGAACGAGGTAGCGCGGCGGATCGAAGCGCGCGCCNNCGCGCGCCGGCGCCGGTCGGCGTACCGGTCGCAATGATGTCGCCGGGCTTCAGTTCGGCGAACGTCGAGAGATACGCGATCAGGTAGCCAAACCCGAAAGCGAGATGCGCGGTCGTGTCGTGCTGGCGGATCTCGCCGTTGACGCGCGTCGTGACCTGCAGCGCATCGAACGCGCCTACCTCGTCGGTGGTGGTGATCCACGGGCCGATGGCGCCGGAATCGCCGAAATTCTTCCCCTGGGTGACGTTGAATTTCGCGTGACGCACCCAGTCCCGAATCGTCCCTTCGTTCATGCAGGTCAATCCGAAGACGTGCTCGCGCGCCCGCTCGGCGGGGATTCGGCGGCCGCCGCGGCCGATGACCAGTGCGATCTCACCCTCGTAGTCGAGTTGCGAGGATTCCGGCGGACGCAGCAGCGGCCGGCCGTGACCGGTGAGCGAACCCGGCGTCCGCAGGAACACGCTGGGATAGCTTGGCGCAGCGGAGCCGTCGCGGTATTCCTCGTTACGGTTCGTGTAGTTGACGCCGATGCAGAAGATCTTCTCGGGCGCCGCAACCGGCGGCCGAAAGGTCAGCGCATCGAGCGCGTAGTCTGCAGCGGCGCCGGCGGCAACGCGACGCGCGTCGTCGAGTCCGCCGCCGACGATCAGCGCCTGCAGGTCGGCATACACGGGCGCCAGCCGCGGACCGAGGTCGACGA
>PMOG01000261.1 GCA_003161555.1 Vulcanimicrobiota bacterium
CCGTTCGCGCTGCGCTACATCCTGATCACGCACAAGCATGCCGACCACTGCGACGCTACCGCCGACGTGGCGCGCGCGTTCCCGGATGCGCAGATCGTGATGCATCGCGCCGACGTCGCCGCCATCGGCTCGTACGCCGCGCGGGCGTTGCCGATCGTCGACGGCGACGAACTGCCGTTCGGCAGCGCCGCGTCGATCCGGATGCTGCACACGCCCGGGCACACCGACGGCTCGTCGTGTTTTCTCTTTCGCTCGACGCTCTTCACCGGCGACACGCTTTTTGCCGGTTCCGTCGGCGGTATCTTCGCCGACGTTTCAACCTACGACGACCTGCTCGCCAACGTACGCCTCAAACTCTTCACGCTCGACGACACGACCGTGGTCATGCCCGGCCACGGGCCGCCCTCGACGATCGCGCAGGAACGCGAACACAACCCGTTCTTTTAGGGATGCCCTGAAGAAGTCGCGTGCCACCAAGCCGCCGAGGATTTTTCGTCGGATCGAGGAGACGCCGAAGGAGCAATGCCGTAGCGCATTGTGACTGAGGTGACGACGAAGAGTCCGACGGAAAAGACCGGTGGCGACTGGCACGTGCCTTCTTCAGGGCGTCCCCTCGAACCGGTTTACGCGGTCACGTTCGTTGCGATTCAGCCCGGACGCGGGATCCGGCGCCGTTCGTGCGTCGTGCACGGGTCGTAGAAGATCATCGATGCGGCTAACCGCTTTTCGGCGGCGATCTGACAGCCGCACGTCCAACTGCGTTCCGTCGTCACGTCGATGCCGCGAATCTGGGTGTCTTCCAAATCCGGTTCACCCAGATACTTCAACACTTCGACGATGCCGCCGGCGACCATAGGCTCGACTCGATCCGTAGATTGCAATAGTGCCACCCGTTCTCCGACCGTGGGAACCCGAGCCCTCGGATGCTTGGTATGCTCGCATATCTGGTCGGCTACTTCCTGCCGGATTTTCCACAGAAGGAGCGCGGGGTTCGACAACCGACCAAACCGGCAATGAAACTCTTTCTCGAGATCATCGTCGCCGCGATCCTGCACCCCGTCGCCGTGGTGCTGATGTGGATCAATCTGGCCGGCCGTGACGACCTCAACGGCACCCAAAAGGGCATCTGGGCTGTCGTTGGCCTGATCTGGGGGATCGGTCCGATCCTCTACATCCTGGTCGGCGACGGCGTGCTCTGGTAAGCGCCCGCCAGGTGCGTCGATGAGCCCCGCCGAGGTCGCCGCGCCTGCGACGAGGAGGCCCCCGCTTCAGCCGGTTGTGGGCACCAGCACACGGGCGCTTGCACCGTCGCCGTCGACGCGAACGGTCGGTGCCGTTGACGAGCGACGCTGCGGGATGACCTGAAATTCGATGACCTTCACGCCGGATGACGGAAGGGCGATGGTCGTCCGAAACGGCGCGCACTGACGGTCGCTGCAGAACGAGGCTATCCAGCGCGCCGGCAGCCCGGCCGCGCTCAGCGCGACCGTCTTCCCCGGCATGCCGGCGACGACCAGGCGGTATTTGTAGGTGCTCGCGACCGAGCCGGGCAGATCGGGGCCGGTCCACGGCGCCAGCGAGAGCGCGGTTTTACCGCCCGGCTGCGCCGCCGAGAGCGCGATCGTCGCTTCTTGCGCTTCTTCGAAATACATCGCGTAACGGGGATCGGTCTTCGGAAGCTTCGCCGTCCACGCCGAGGTTTGCGCAAACGCCGCCCGAGCTCGTGCGGTGTCCCCTTCGCGCGCGAAGAGGCGTCCTTGGTAGAGATACGCCCATGCCAACTGACGGATCGCGCGCGCATTGCCCGGCTTGGCCGCAACCGCGGCCCGTGCCATCCCGATCGCCCGCGCGTACGCGACCGCGCCGTCGCGGAACCGGCCGGCGCGACCGGCTAATTCGCCGAGCGTGACGAACGCATCGACGCTGGGCGCGGCTTCGGCGTAGCGCGCGTACGCGTCGGTCGCAGCGGCGTACTTCCGTTCGCCGCGCAGCACGTCGGCGTAGCCGCCGAGCAGGTCCGGATCGTCCGGCGCCGCCGCCAGGCCGGCGCGGTACGCATCGAGCGCAGCGCTCCAGTGCTCGCGCGCGGTTTCGGCATCACCCCGTAAGCGCGCCAGCAGCACCGTGTCGGAGGGGCTCGCGACGATCGGAGCCAGCGCCGCCGCCGCCCCATCGCGCAAAACGTTCTCCTCGACCTGCGTGCGCAGATAATCGGTATCGCCGTCAACCGCTTCGGCTTTGTCGATCGTCTGCAGCACGCGCTGCGTGGTCGCGCGGACCGCGTCCGGGCTGCCGCTGAAATCGAAGCCGCCCGGCGCCAGCAGCGTGTCGACCTCATGTTGTGCGGCGGTGACGAGCACACCGTCACGTCCGGCGCGAGCGTCCTCGACGAACGCGGTCAGGATCTTTCCGCTGACGGGTCCGACGAAACGTGCCCGCAGCGTCCCATCGGGCCCGATGACGAACGTGGTCGGGAACGCGCGCACGTCGAAGGCGGAGGCGAAGGTCTTCGTGTCGTCGATCGCCTGGGCGAACGGCAGATTCTTCGACGCGACGAATGCGCGCACGATCGGCGCCGCTTCGGTCGAGTCGACACCGAGGAAGGCGACGTCGCCCGCGCGGCTGAGTTTCTTCGCTGCGGCGACGAGCTCGGGCGTTTCCTCGCGGCACGGAGGACACCAGGTGGCCCAGGCGTTGATGACCAGCGTCTTGCCGTGAAAGTCGCGCAGCGTTACGGTCTGTCCAGTGACGGTGGTCAGCGAGAAATCCGGCGCCGGCGTGCCGACCTGCGGCCCGGACAGCGTCAGCGCGGCAGCGACGGCCAGTGTGTGCAGCATGAACTCCTCAGACCGCGGCGCCGGCGCTTGCAACGCGCCGTGCACCGACGAATGCATCGACCCGTACCGCGGTCGAATGGGATGCGGGACCGAACGGAATGACTTGAAACTCGACGATCTTCACGCCGTCGGCCGGGATCGTCACCTGGGTATGAAACGGCGCGCACACCCGGTCGGTGCAGAACGAGCCGATCCAGTGCGGCGGCAGACCGCGGACTGCAAGGCCGATGGCCTGGCCGCGGCTCCCGGTGACCGCGAGACGATACTTGATCGTACTGGCGACCGAACCCGGAAGATCGGCCCCCGTCCACGGGGCGAGCGAGATCGACGGCGGCGCGCCGGCGAGGACGCCGAGCGCGATCATGCCTTCCTGCGCCTGTTCGACGTACCACGTCGCCCGTGGATCGCCGGCCGGGATCCGCGCCGCCGCCTCGAGAGCGCGCTCGAACGCCGCCCGGGCTTGTGACCGCCGTCCGAGACTCGCCTCCATGCGCCCCGCGTAGAGGTTGGTCCACGCGCGTGCGGGCAGCGTCTTTGCGAGCGCGGCGGCGCGCGCGTATGCTCCTTCGGCGGCGGCCACGTCGGCCTGCTTCGCGAGCGCGTTGCCGAGACCGGCGAAAGTCGCGTACGACGGTGCCGCCCCCGCGATCCGTTCCCGCAGCTGCACGACGCGCGTCCAGTCGGCGCGTTCCCCAGCCGCGTAGGCCGCACCGGCGAGCGCCTCGAGGTCATCGGGCGCGAGGTCGATCGCCTGCTGATAGAGGCTCTGGGCGTCGCTCCAGTCTCCGCGCGCGAGCGCCTGGTCGCCGCGCAGGCGCGCCAGCAGCGCGGCGTCGTGGTCGTCCCTCGCCAGCGGCGCAAACGCCGCGAGCGCGGCGTCACGCAGACGGACCTGTTCGGCCTGCGTCGCGACCAGATCGTGATCGCGGGTCAGGTCGACCATCGCTTCGTCCATCAGGTCGTCGGAGCGCGCGATCGCGGCGACCGCGCGCTCGACGTTCGCACGCACCGTCGCCGGGTCGCCGCTGAATGGATACTGCGCCGGATCGAGCAGCGCGTCGAGCTGCGTTTGGAATGCGCTCTGCAGCGGCGCACTCTCGCCGGACTGTGCCGCGACGATATACGCGTGCAGCTGCGCCCGCGGCAGCAGATTGTCGGCATGCCGCGCGCGCAGCACGCCGTCGGGGCCGATTACGAACGTCGTCGGATAGTTGCGAATGTCGTAGTCGCGCGCGAAGGGACTGTTTTCTGCGACCGCCGCCTGCGGATACGGCACTCCCTTGGCGGCAGCGAAGGCCCGCACGGCGGGAGCCGGCTCGGTGGTATCAACGCCCAAGAACGCGACCCCGTGCGAAGCCTGCTGGAGTGCTTCCGCGATCAAATCCGGCGTTTCCAACCGGCAGGGCGGGCACCACGAACCCCACACGTTGATGACCAGCGTACGGCCGCGATAATCGCCCAGACGCAGGTGACGCCCGTCGAGGGTGGTCAGCGCGAAGTCGGGCGCCGGCGCCCCGACGACGGGGCCGCTGGGGACGGCCGGAGGACCGCTGCCGAGCAGCATCAAGAGCGCCAGCGCGGGCAGCAGCGATCGAGGGTTCACGCCCGCCAAGGACGCCGCCGGCGCCGCGGGAAGTTGCGTCCGCCTCATGTGCGCAGCTTGACCCCCCGGGCCGTCATGAGCAGCGCCGTCCCCAGCGCGAGGGCTGCCAGCACGACGACCACGCTCAGCGCGACGCCCAACGGCTCGTCGCCGGTGGGCGTGTAGCTGTACCGGAAGGCATCGATCATATGGAACATCGGGTTCACCAGCGAGATCCGCTGGACCGCCGGCGGCAAGAACTTGATCGAGGTGAACACGCCGCCGACGAACACCAGCGGTGTGATGAAAAATGTCGTGAGCACCGCGATGTGGTCGAACTTTTCGGCCAGCAGTCCGAACACGATGCCGAGCGAGGAGAACAAGATCGCGACCAGCACGATCGTGCCCAGATAGAGCGCCCAGTTCGTCGGCGCGGTATGGACGAAAACGACGCCCAGCAGGGTGATCAGCAGTGCGATGAAGACCGCGCGCACGACGCCGGCGACCACGTACCCGAGCACGATCTCAGCCGCCGACATCGGCGCGATCAGCAATTCCTGGATCGAGTTCATGAAGCGGCCTTGGAAGACCGAACTCGAGCCCTCGCTGTAGGTTTGATCGATCACCTGCAGCATGATCAATCCCGGGATGAGGAACTGCGCGTAGGAGACCCCCTGCACGTCCTTGATCCGGCTGCCCAGCGCCAGCCCGAACACGAACACGTAAAGCAGCGTCTGGATCACCGGCGGCCAGATCACTTGATTGATGATCGAGAACGTGCGCACCATCTCGCGTTTGACCAGGGTCCCAAACCCGACCGCGTTCACGTTCACCGGCGGGTCAACTCCAGAAATACGTCCTGCAGGTTTCCCGCCCCGACCAGGTGCCGGGTCGAGTCGAGCGCGACCAGTTTTCCGCTCTGGATGATGGCGATGCGGTCGCACAGCTCTTCGGCTTCCTCGAGGTAGTGCGTGGTCAGGATGATCGTCGAGCCGCGGCCGTTGAGCTCGCGCAGAAGCGACCACAGTTCGAGCCGCAGCTCGACGTCGACGCCGGCGGTCGGCTCGTCGAGAATCAGCAGGCGCGGCTCGTGGATCAGCGCGCGCGCCAGGCTGAGGCGGCGCTTCATCCCACCCGACAGGCGGGTGTAGACCTGCTTTGCTTTCGAGGTCAGATCGAAGCGTTCGAGCAGCAGATCGGCCCGGCGCGCGACCGCCGCTCCGCGCAAGCCGTAGTATCCGGCCTGATAGATGAGAACGTCACGGATGTTGAGATAGCGGTCGAAGTTATACTCTTGCGGAGCCAGACCGACGGTGCCGCGAGCGAGCCGCCAATCGCGCTCGACATCGTGACCGAACAGCGCGATCGTGCCGCGAGTGATGCGCGCGAGCCCGACGATCGCGTTGATCGTCGTCGTCTTGCCGGCGCCGTTGCGGCCCAGCAATCCGAAGAACTCGCCCTCCTCGACGGCGAGCGAAACCCCGTCGACCGCCGCGAAATCTCCATAGCACTTGACAAGGTTGTCGATGCGGAGCGCCGGGACGCTCACGGAATCACCGCGCCGGATTTCCCGAGCTTGGGATAGCGATGCCGGCGCAGCGTGGTCAGCCGCCCATCCAAGTCGGGGATTCCGCTGCGGCGCAGCTGCCGGGCGACTTTTTCGACGTCGAAATCGACCTGGCGCGATTGGATCTCCCACCCGCCCGGGCGCTGGGTGAGGATGGTATAGTGCGCCCGCGGATCGCCGTCTTTGGGCAAGCCTGCCGACGAGACGTTGACCAGCACGACGTCGCGCCAGGCGCGAACGAACGGCAAATGCAGGTGGCCGAAGGCCGCTGTGTGCTGGGTGAGGCCGCCGAACATCCGCTCGAGCGTCGCGTCGTCGGCATCCGGCCAGACGTGCTCGTCGTCGTTGCGGGGGTTGGCGTGGCAGACGAACAGGCCGTTCGGATCCTCGCCGAACGCGAGCGACGGCGGCAGCGCAGCGAGCCAGGCCGTGAGCGCGTCGCCGAGCTGTTCGCGCGCCCACGCGACGCTGCATGCATCTTCCGGATCGAGCTGGGCGAGATCGGCGAGGCCGATCATCCGGTCGGTGTTTCCGCGCACGCAGCGCGCGCCGATTTCCTGGAGCCGCTCGAGCACCTGCCGTGGCTTGGGGCCGTCCATGCAGAGGTCGCCGGCGACCACGATGACATCGGCGCCGCCGCGCGACGCGAGATCGTCGAGGCAGCGGTTCAGTGCGTGAAGGTTGCCGTGGATATCGGAGAGGATCGCGAGGCGCAACGGAACCGGTTAGCCGCGTTTGATGGCGAGCACGAGCGAGAACGGGCCGAAACCGGCTTTCCCGAATTCCCACAGGTCGATCGCTTCGACCGCAATCTTCGCCTTGCGCAGAATCGCGAGCGATTCACGAAAGCGCAGGTTTGCGAGCACGCGCCCGTCGCCTAGGGCCAGCACGCCCGCCGCGAATTCCTCGCCGCGCGGCAACGCGACGACGCGCATGTCGCCCAGCGGGCTCAGGTCGACTTTGTCGGGAGCGGCGACGACCGTCTCGGCCGCGATCACCGAGAGGACGTCGCGCAGGCGCGGCACGCCTGGATCGAGCCCGAGCTCGACGACGCGATAGCCGAAGCCGGCGCCCAGCGCGGCCAGCTGCTCGCGGCCGAAGGCGTTCGAGCGGGGGCGCAGACCGGCACCCGCGCGCGGCACGCCGACGAAGATGCGGCCGGCGGCCAGCGCGACGTCGGTGGCGTCGAGCAGCCCCGGTGCGGCGATGCGCCCGATGATGGGGATGCCGAACTCGGTCAGGCATCGCTCGACCGCCGCCACCTCGGCGCGCCGCTCGATCTGCGAGGGGCGCGCGATCACCGCGCCGTCGGGAAAAATCAGCGCACAGTCCGCCACCAGCGACTCGGTCGCCGATTCGGTATGGGGCGGGATCTCGTGGACGGCAACGCCGCGGTCGCGCAGCGTGCCGACGAGGATAGCGTGCTGCTCGCGCGCGCGATCCGCGATCGGGGACGGTTCGCCCGCGACCGGCGGCAAGCGGTCGACCGCCGCGGAGGGGCGCAGCACGACGGCGCCGGCGAGAGCGCCGGCGTCGCTGGACACGTACGGTGAGGCGTAGCCTTTGACGGTCACGACGGGCGTGCTTCGGCGAACGACGGCTACGGTCCTGACCGGTTCGCCGTCTTCTCCGGCACCTCGATCGCCGCAAAGGGCCGCGCGTCGCCGTGCGTTCCGGTGAAGAAATCACTCAGATCCGCCGCCAGCAGATCGCCCAGCGACAGGATACCCGTCCCGAGAATCTGTTCGCTCGTCTTGAGCACGCTGACCGTCGAGAGATGGCGACGCCCGCGGTAGTGCGGCTTGGCGAACGGACCGGCGACGACCGCGTAGGCGCGCGCCGGATCGACGTGGTCGCGCGTCGACGCGGTGTCCGCCGGCATGATGAAGACGACCGTGTGCTTCCACGACGGCAGCCGCGAGAGGTATTGCACGATCAGGCCCAGCGCGCGATCCCCGGCGGCGACCTGTTCGACGACCGGCGGCAGGCCGGCGCCGCCGACTCCGCGGTCGCCGGGCAGCCAAATTTGCGTGTAACGCGGCTGGCGGCCGCGAGCGGCGAGCGCGCCGTAGTCACGCACGAATTCGGCCGCGCGCGCCTCGTCGCTGATGTGCGGATTCCAACCCGGATATTGCAGGTCGACGTTGCCGCCGAGGACCGCCGGCGCCGGCACGTCGTACCCGTACCAGCCGCCGATGCCCGCCTGCGGTCCGTCACCCGCGCTTTCGTAGCCGCTCAGGCGCAGCAGATCGCCGTAATCGCGAAACCCGATCCGGTGCCGCGCCAGCGCGTTGAAGATCGAACCCAGGCGCGGAGCGTCTTCGGGATCGTCGGCGCCATCCACGCGCGGTGTACGCCCCAGCCGGTCGTCGAGGGCACGCAGCGAGTACGGCGTGGTGACGCCGGCGGAGGCGTACTGGTGACCCGAGCCCGAGACGTCCGCGTCGGCGAAGAAGTTGGCCGCGAGCGCGTAGCGCAGCGCGAGCGCGTGGAGATTCGGCGTGACGTCGCGTCCGAAGAGGGTGTCGGCCGCGGCTCCGTCGGGCGGTCCGATGTCGCCGAGCATGGCGTCGAACGTCTTGTCTTCTTCGAGGATCACCACGACGTGCGAGAGCCCCCTGGGATAGCGGCTCGCCGTGCGCACGACGCGGCGCGTGTTCGCCAGCTGATGCAGAGTCGCGCTGGCTAGGTGTATGCTGTCGAGATCGATGCGCTGCAACGTCGACCACGGGGCCGCGGTCGGCTCTTCGCCGGCGAGCACCGGATCGTGGCCGAACCCGTTGGTGTTGACGACGTAGAGCGTGCGGTC
>PMOG01000118.1 GCA_003161555.1 Vulcanimicrobiota bacterium
CGCATCATCAACGAGCCGACCGCAGCAGCGCTCGCGTACGGTCTCGATAAGAAGGGCAACGAAACGATCCTCGTCTGGGATCTCGGCGGCGGCACGTTCGACGTGTCGATCCTCGAGGTCGGCGACGGCGTTTTCGAAGTCAAGTCGACCAACGGTGATACCCACCTCGGTGGTGACGACTACGACGCGCGCATCCGCGATTGGCTGGTCAGCGAGTTCCGTAAGGAGCAGGGCATCGACCTCAGCAGCGATCGCCAAGCGCTGCAGCGGCTGACCGAAGCTGCCGAAAAGGCCAAGATCGAACTGTCGGGTGTCGTGCAGACCACGATCAACCTGCCGTTCATCACCGCCGACCAGAACGGTCCCAAGCATCTCGACATGACGCTGACCCGCGCCAAGTTCGAAGAGCTGACGCAGGACCTCACCGACCGCTGCATCCAGCCGTTCAAGAACGCACTGGGCGACGCCAAGCTCGACGTGTCGCAGATCGATGAAGTCGTGATGGTCGGCGGTTCGACCCGCATGCCCGTCATTCAGGAGCTCGTCAAGAAGCTGACCGGCAAAGATCTCAATCAGTCGGTCAACCCGGACGAAGTCGTTGCCATCGGCGCGGCAATCCAGGCCGGTGTGCTGGCCGGCGAAGTGCACGACGTCGTGCTGCTCGACGTGACCCCGCTCTCGTTGGGTCTCGAGACCCTCGGCGGGGTGAACACGAAGCTGATCGAGCGCAACACGACGATTCCGACTCGCAAGACCCAGGTCTTCACGACGGCCGAGGACGGCCAAACGTCGGTCGACATCCGCATTCTCCAAGGCGAACGCGAGATGGCGAACGACAACAAAGAACTGGGACGCTTCCGTCTCGAGGGGATCCCCGCTGCACCGCGCGGCGTGCCGCAGATCGAAGTGACGTTCAACATCGACGCCAACGGCATCGTGAACGTCTCGGCGAAAGATCTCGGCACCGGCAAGGAGCAGCAGATCCAGATCACGGCATCGACCAATCTCAACAAGGATGAGGTCGACCGCATGGTACGGGACGCGGAGGCGTTCAGCGCCGCGGATCGGGCCAAAAAGGAAGAGGCGGAGATCCGCAACACCGCGTCCTCGCAGATCTACTCGACCGAGAAATCGCTCAAGGAAGTCGGCGACAAGGCGGATGCGGGGCTGCGGGCTGAGGTCGAGAGCGCGTTGGCGGAGCTCAAGCAAGTCTCCGACAACGGCAGCGCGGCCGAGGTGAAAGCCGCCAGCGAGAAGCTGGAGCAAGCCTCGTACAAGCTCGCGGAAACGTTGTACAAGGCGACCGGCGGCACGACGGACGGTGCGCCGGAGGGCGCCGCGGCGTCGCACGCGGACGGCGCGGCCAACGGTGCCGCCACGTCGCAGGACGATGTGATCGACGCCGAGTTCAAGGAAGCCAAGTAAAGGCCGGCCATGAACGAAGATACCGCGACGAGCGCGGCGCCCGACGCGGCGTTCGCGCCCGACGCGGCAAGCCGGAACGGCGGCGAGGAAAACCTCGCCGCCGAGTTGGCTGCCGCGCGCGCCGAAGCGAAGGAGAACTACGACAAGTTTCTCTACGCGATGGCGGATTTCGAAAACTATAAGAAGCGCATCGAGCGCGACCTGTCGCGCATTGCGCTCGACGGGCGCAAGGCGGTGCTCCGCAAGGTGCTGCCGGTGCTCGACAACCTCGAGCGCGCGCTCGCGTTCGAGGACTCCGACGCCGTGCGCGGCGGCCTGCAGGCGACGCTGCGCATGTTCGAGACCGCGCTGGCAACCGAAAGCGTGAAGGCCGTCTCGCTCAAGGGCCGGCCGTTCGACCCGGCGCTCGCCGAAGCGATCGCCACCCAACCCACGCCCGAAGGCGTCGCTGAAGACACGGTCCTCGAAGAAGCCCACAAGGCCTACACCATCGGCGACGAAGTACTGCGCCCCGCCGCAGTGGTGGTCGCCAAGAACCCGTGAACTATAAAGACTATTATGCCATCCTCGGCGTGCCTAAGACGGCCGCTGAGAAAGACATAAAGAGCGCCTATCGGAAGCTGGCGCGCAAGTGGCATCCGGATCAGAATCCGACCAAGCAGCACGAAGCCGAAGAGAAGTTCAAGGACATCCAGGAAGCGTACGAAGTGCTCGGCGACGCCGAGAAACGCAAGAAGTACGACGCCCTGGGTTCCGATTGGCAAAACGCCGCGCGTGAAGCGGAGCGGCAGCGGACGTACCGTCAAACCGCAAGCGACGACTTCGGGAACTTCGGCGGATTCAACGGCGGCGCCGGCACGAGCGGGTTCTCCGACTTCTTCGACATGTTCTTTTCGGGAATTGGCCGCCGCTCGGCCGCCGGCGGGGCCGGATTCGCCGGGATCCCGCGGCGCGGCGAGGACCTCGAGTCGTCGATCGAGCTCACGCTGCACGACGCGTTCGAAGGCGGCGTCAAGTCGCTGACGCTGGAAGTCGAAAACATCTGCCCGACGTGCGGCGGAAGCGGTACCGTGCGAAACACGATCTGTCCGCAGTGTCACGGCACGGGCCGCATCCGGGAACGCAAGAAGTTCGATGTGACGATCCCGCGCGGCGTGCGCGACGGCCAGCGTATCCGGCTCAACGGACAGGGCATGTCGGGGACCTCGGGCGGTCCGCACGGCGACCTGCTGCTGGTGGTGCATCTCGCAGCCGACCCGCAGTACGAGCGGCGCGGGGACGACCTCTACGTCGACCTGCCGGTCAGCATCTACGACCTTGTGCTGGGCTCGCAGGTGCGGGTGCCGACGATGACCGGCGACGTGACGATGACGATCCCGCCCGGCACCCAGAACAACAAAACGCTGCGCTTGACCGGCAAGGGCATGCCGCGGCTCAAAGGCGGCGGCAGCGGCGACGAATACGTCCGGCTGATCGGACAGCTTCCGACGCACTTGAGCGAACGCGAACACGAACTCTTCAGCGAGCTGGCCGGATTGCACGACGGCGCGCGCTGACCCCGCGCGCGTGCAGGCTCGGCAGTGGGCTCCCGGTAAGGCCACGGCCATGAACCCCGGCGTGCCTGCGGAAGGCCGAGAGATCCGCCTCGCATCCCGACCCACGGGCGAACCGACCGCCGCGAACTTCAGCCTCGCGTCGGCGCCGCTGCCGCCGCTGGGCGACGGCGACGTGCTCGTCCGCAACACGGTCATGTCGGTCGAGCCGTACATGCGCGGCCGGATGAACGCCGGCCGTTCCTATGTACCGCCGTTCGAGGTCGATGCGCCGCTGAGCGGCGCGGCCGTTGGGACCGTCGTCGCATCGAACGACCCCGCGGTGCCGCCCGGAACGACGGTGATGCACGACCTGGGCTGGCGCGACTATGCGGTCATGCCGGGCAAAGCGGTGCGCCCGGTGGATGCGTCGGGCGTTCCGGCCGAAACGTACTTGGGTGCCTTGGGCACGCCCGGCTTCACGGCGTGGATCGGCCTGCGCATCATCGGCCGGGTCGAGCCCGGCGAAACGCTGTTCGTTTCCGCAGCGGCCGGCGCGGTCGGTTCGATGGCCGTCCAACTCGCCAAACGCTGGGGTTTGCGCGTGATCGGATCGGCGAGTTCCGACGCCAAGGCCGCGTTCGTGCGCGAGCAGCTCGGCGCCGATGCCGCCTTCGACTATCATGCGCCGCTGCGCGAGAGTCTGCAGGCCGCTGCGCCCGACGGGATCGACGTCTATTTCGACAACGTCGGCGGCCCGCAGCTCGAGGCCGCGATCGGCGCCCTGCGCAATCACGGCCGGGCCGTGCTCTGCGGTGCCGTCTCGCAGTACAATGCGGCCTCACCTCCGCCCGGTCCGCGAAATCTCGGCCTGGCGATCGGCCGCCGGCTGCGGCTCGAAGGGTTCATCGTGATCGATCACCGCGCGCGCTTCGGAGAATTCCTGGACGAGGTTCTGCCGCTGGTCCGCGACGGCGCGATCGTCGCCCCGGCCACCTACGTCACGGGGCTCGAAAACGCACCGGAGGCCCTGATGGACATCCTGCGCCCCAACGCTTCCCTCGGCAAGGTGCTCGTCCGGCTTGAGTAGACTGTGCGGCGGTAACTCGCGACCGCCGAACGGGTTCGTACAGGGGTAATGCTCGGCGGCTCTCCGGTCCACATGATGTGGTCCAACATGTACAATCCCGACCGTCCCACCGTGACGCGCCGGGTCGAGCTGCGCCGCATTCTCGCGCTCTTTCGGCCGTACACGGCGCAAGAGTCGCTCGTACTCGTATGCATCCTGTTCGGCGCATTGCTTGGGCTCTTGCCGCCGCTGTTCACGATGTGGCTCATCGACCGGGCGATTCCCGCGCACGACATGCACGCGGTCGGTATCGACGTCGGCGGCATGGTCGCCAGCGCCGTCATCGCGGCGGCGATCGGGGTCTATCAGGGCTACCTGAACTCGCTGGTCGGCGAGGGCATCATGCGCGACATCCGGACCAGCCTGGTCAACCATCTGCACCGCATGCCGCTCTCGTTCTTCACCGAGACCAAGACCGGCGAGATCATGAACCGCGTCTCGAGCGATGTCGACAACGTCGACAGCGTCGTGACCGGCACGCTGGTCTCCATCGTGACCAACGTCTTCACGATGGTGACGACGGTCGTGACGATCTTCATCCTCGACTGGCGGCTGGCGCTGGTCGCGCTGGCGATCATCCCGCTGATGATCCTGCCGCTGGCGCCGGTCGGCCGCCGGATGTACGGAATCCGCAAGCGCACGCGCGAGAAGCGCGACGAGATCGAGTCGATCACGCAAGAGACGCTCTCGATCTCCGGGATCACCCTGATCAAATCGTTCGTGCGCGAGTCGTTCGAACGGGCCCGGTTCTACGCCGTCGGCACCGATTTGATGAAGCTCGAGATTCGGTTGGCGATGGTCGGGCGCTGGTTCATGGCTGCGATCTTCGCGATGATCGTCATCGGCCCGGCCATCGTGTGGATGTTCGGCTCCTGGCTCGTCATCCACGGCGGCCTCACCATCGGCGCGATCGTCGCCTTCGTCGCCTACCTGGGGCGGCTCTACACACCGGCTTCGGCGCTCGCGGGCGTGCAGGTGCAAATCGTTTCAGCGTTCGCCGTCTTCGAACGCATCTTCAACTATCTCGACATGCCGCCCGAGACCGAAAAGCCCGATGCCATGGTACTGGGCAGCGTGCGCGGCGAGATCACGTTCGACGACGTGCATTTTTCGTACAGCCCGGATCGTTCGGCGCTGGACGGCGTCAGCTTCCGCGTCCAGCCCGGCCAGATGGCGGCCTTCGTCGGCCCATCAGGCGCCGGCAAGACGACGATCACACAGCTGGTCCCCCGCTTCTACGATCCGCAGTCAGGCGCCGTGCGCATCGACGGCATCGACGTGCGCGACGTGACGCTGGCGAGTTTGCGCGAGAACGTCGGAATCGTGACTCAGGAGACGTATCTCTTCCACGACACGATCGAAGCGAATCTTCGCTACGCGCGTCCCGATGCGGACCCGGCCGAGGTCGTCGCCGCGGCGCGCGCCGCCAACATCCACGACTTCATCGCCACCCTGCCCGCCGGGTACGCGACCATCGTCGGCGAGCGTGGGCACAAGCTCTCCGGCGGCGAGCGCCAGCGGCTCGCGATTGCCCGCGTCCTGCTCAAGAATCCGCGCATCCTGATCCTCGACGAGGCGACCAGCGCCCTCGACTCGGCGAACGAAGCCGCGATCCAAGCGGCGCTCGTCCCGCTGACCGAAGGGCGCACCAGCCTGGTCATCGCGCACCGTCTCTCGACGATCCTCGATGCCGACGTGATCTTCGTCGTCGAGCACGGCCGGATCGTCGAAAGCGGAGCGCACGAAGAACTGCTCCGCAGCGACGGCGCGTACGCCAGGCTCTACTGGAAGCAGTTCCGTGACCGGGCTGCGGTCGAAGCGGTGGGAACGTGAGCGCTTGAGCCTCGCCGTTCGGGGTCTGACGAAAATCTACGACGGAACGGTCGCCGTCGACCGGCTCGATTTCGACGTCGCGCACGGGGAGATCGTTGCGGTGGTCGGACCCAACGGCGCCGGAAAATCGACCACGTTTCTGTGCTTGGCGGGCCTGGTGCGTTCGGACGCGGGAACGATCACCTTTGATGGCGCGCCGCTGGGCGCCGAGCGCGGCCGCACGATCGCGCTGATTCCGGAGACGCCGGAAGTCTATCCGATGCTCACCGTCGCCGAGCACCTGACCTTCGTTGCGGCGCTGACCAAACAGCCGCCGGGGTGGAAATCGCGCGCCGACAGTCTGCTCGAACGGCTCGGCATCGCCGACGAACGCGACACGCTCGGGCACGCGCTCTCGAAGGGGATGCGCCAGAAAACGTTGATCGCCGCGACCGTCCTCGGCGGAGCGCCGGTGCTGCTGCTCGACGAGCCGCTGATTGGGCTGGACCCGCTCGGACAGCGTGAGCTGCGCGCGATCGTCGCCGATCTGCGGAGCGATGGTCACGCGATCTTGGTCAGCACGCACCTCCTGGAGAGTGCCGCCGCAATGTGCGACCGGATGATCGTTCTCGATCGCGGCCGGCTGGTCGCGAGCGGGACGATCGACGAGCTTCGCGGTCGCGGTTCCGGTTCGCTCGAAAGCATCTTCCTCGACGTCACCGGACGATGACCAACGCCTTCTGGACGCTGACCTACGCAGACCGCCGATCGACGATCAACTCGCTCAAGTCCCTGCGGCGCCGTCCCTGGGTCGCGCTGCTGTGGATCCTGTGGCTCGGCACGATCGGGATCTTCGCCTGGCTGCGCACGCGCGGACCGCGGACGCACGAAGTTCCCTTCTGGCAGGTCGCGCTTCAGGACATGTGGGTCTGCGGCGCGATCATCGTCTTCGGCGTCATGCTGGCGGTAGGGACCTCGCGCTACGTCGGGTTCTTCTCCTCGCGTGCGGAAGCGCTGATGCTGATCCGCTCGCCGCTTCCTCCGTCGGCAGTAGCCGCGTATCTGCAAGCGCGGGCCGTCGCCTCGACGCTCGCGCAAACGTTCGGCCGCTTCGCGTACATTCTCCTGATCGCGTTTCCGGGGCGCACGACGCCGCTGGGGCTGCTGCGTGAAGCGGTGCTGCTCGGTTCGGTGACCGCCGCCATCGCCTGCCTGCCGCTGCCGCGCGCACTGGCACGCGGATGGTGGCGCGTCGCCTGCATCGCGACGGGCAGCGCGATCGTCTTTCTGGGCGCGCTGCCGGTCATCCGCGACGGCGTGGACGCGTTCAAGAACGTGGCCTTCGGCGTGGTGCTCCTGGCGGCGATCCCCGAGTGGCATCCCGGCAATGCCGTCACCGAACTGGCCGGCGGCGATTTCTTACCCGTTTGCGTGACGCTCTTCGTCGCGCTGGCGGCGACGCTGGCCTTCGTCATCACCTCCCGCGACGCATATCCGGAACTCTACGCGCTCTCGCTCGCACATCTCGAACTTCGCGAGCGGATCATCGCCCGGCGCAGTGCACGCGGCGGCGAGCCTGAAGCGACGACCGGCGTTCCCAAGCGTACCGCGAGCACGCCGGCGCCCCTAAGGGGCGCGCTCGCGATCGTCTGGCTCGACGCGATCACCTGGGCGCGCCGCGCCGCGCCGCTGACGACGGTGCTGATCATCACCGGTGCGCTGCTGGGCGGTTTCGCGATCGGCTTCATCGCGCGCTCGCCCGAGTACGGCGTGGCGTCGACGACGCTGTTCGGCGCGCTGCCGAACCTCTACATCGGGATCTCATCGACCGGCGGCATCAAGCTGGCTACGGATTTGCGGCGGCCGCTGTTCTGGCTCGGCGGCGTCCCGCTGGTGGCACGGCTCGCGGCCTGGTGCTGCGCTCCGCTGTGGCGCGATGCGATCTTCGTCGGGCTGCTGGCGCTGGGGTTTACGGTCGTCAGCGGCGAGTACGTCATCGGTTTCACGGTGCTCTTCGGCGGCGTCGCGGTGGCGATGCTGTGCCGGGCCTCCGGCATCGCGATCTTCGCGCTGCTCCCCAACGCGCTCGAGCAGCGCGGCCCGGCGCTCTTCCTGCGCCTGATGCTCTCGTATCTGCTGCTGTTCCCGGTCTCAATCGTCGCCGTCATCAGCGCCTTCTTCATGCGATCGATCATCGCCGGCGTGTTGATCGGCATCGTCCCCGCGGTCGCCGAGGCCGCGCTGCTGATCCTGTTCGGTGCTTGGCGGCTCGCCGGCCGCGTCGACAGCCTCTCGCTGGCCTGAGGCGCGGGAGCCCGCGAACCGCACGTAGCACTACCTCCGCTCGTATGGATAAAGTCGTCGCTTCGCCGCAAGAAGCCGTCCGCGACATTGCTAGCGGCGCGTCGCTGGCAGTCGGCGGGTTCGGTCTGGGCGGCGTGCCGCATAACCTGCTTCACGCGCTGCTGGACGGCGGCGCGACCGACCTTTTCACGGTCTCGAACAACTGCGGCGTCGACAGCTGGGGCTTGGGCCTGTTGCTCGATGCCAAGCGCATCCGCCGCACGACCGGTTCGTACGTCGGCGAGAACAAAGAGTTCGAGCGCCAGTATCTGAGCGGCGAGCTGGAAGTGGAACTGGTTCCGCAGGGCACGCTGGCGGAGCGC
>PMOG01000263.1 GCA_003161555.1 Vulcanimicrobiota bacterium
AGGCACACCCCGACGTCTTCAACCTGCTGCTGCAGGTGCTCGAAGACGGTCGCCTGACCGACTCTCAGGGTCGGGTCGTCGACTTCAAGAACACCGTCATCATCATGACCTCGAACGTCGGCGCTACCGGCATGACGACCAACACCGACATCGGTTTCCGGCCGCGCAAAGACGACGGTGAACCGAGCGATCAGGGCTACGAACGGATGAAGAACAAGGTCCTCGACGAGGTCAAGCATTCGTTCCGACCCGAGTTCCTCAACCGCGTCGACGAGGTGGTGGTGTTCCATCAGCTCAGCCGCGAGCAGATCGCCGAGATCGTCGGGCTCGAACTCGAGAAAGTCATCCGCGAGGTCAAAGCTCAGGAGATGTACCTCGAAGTCACCGAAGACGCGAAGCAGCTGCTCGCGAAGAAGGGCTGGGATCCGCAATTCGGCGCTCGTCCGCTGCGGCGTGCGATCCAGCGCGAAGTCGAGGACGAACTGGCGGAGGAAATGCTCAAGGGCAACTTTGCCAGCGGCGACCGCATCCTCGCCGAAGTGAACCCGGATCTGCCGGAAAAGCTGCGCTTCTCACGGATCCCGCGCATCGAACCGCCGGCGCCGAGTCAGCCGGAGGCCCAGTCGGTCTAGCGCGGTGCGTCCGCGACGATCTTGCGAACCCGTCGGGAAACCGACGGGTTCGTGACGAATAGCGAACGGTTGACCCCGTATGCATTGTGGCGTTCGCGCCTGCCCGCGCAGATCGGCACGTGGTTCGCGCGTGACCTGACCCGCTCGGCGCTCGAGCTTGTCGACGGCGGCCGCGTGGCCTTACGTTCCGTGGAACCGGCTCGCGTCGAAGCCACGGTCAAGGATCGGGTTCCGGTGCAGACCGCGGTCGAGTGGTCGACCGGAACCGGCCCTCAGGCGCTGCGCTCGGTCTGCACCTGCGGTGCGACCGGGGTCTGCGAGCACGTCGTCGCGACGCTCGAAATCGTGCGCACCGCCGAAGACGAGGCCCTGCCGGAGGCCGGCTCCGAGGCGGCCGAACCCGATCTCTCATGGCTGCCCGATACCGAACTCGACGGCTCGCGCGCCCGGGCGCGCGCGGTGTGGCCGGTATTGAGCGTCGGCCCGACCGGAGCGATGAGCGCAGCCTTGTATCTCGATACGCCGCGGCTGCGCGGCGTGATTCGCGACGCCGAGGCGATCCTGGCGATGATGGATCAGACCCCCAACGACGACTGGGACGACATCGACCGCTCGCTGCTGCGGGACGATGCGGTGCAGGAAGCGTTCGGCGCGCGCGCGTCACCCAAGGCGCTGGCGCGCGCGATGTTCCGGCTGGCGCGCCATCCGCGGCTGCGCTTCGACGACGCGCCCGGGCAGAACCGGCATCCGGGCGAACTGCCGCCCTTCGGCGTTGAAACGCGCGGGGCGCGCCTGCGCGCGCACCGGATCGGGTCGGCGTTCGCGCCGATGCTCGAGGCGCCCGACGGCACGCGCGTCTCGCCGGCCGACGCGGTCGTGATCGACGGACCGCCGACCTGGCTGGTCGCCGACCGCACTGCGTATTTGCTGGACGGCGCCTTCGACGCACGGCGCGTGATCGCGGCCGCGCGCCTCGCGGAACCGCCCCCCGGCAGCAACGGCGTGCCGTCGATGCGCGCCATCGCCCGGGTCGCGCCGTTTCTCACCGGCGAGGAACGCGCCGCCCTCGGCATCGCCGACGCCGAACGGCCGGGCCTGGTGATTCGGGCCGCTTGGCGTGACGGGGCGCTGCTGGCACGGGTAGCTTTCGTCGACCGTGCCGGCGGCGCGTACGTCGCCTTCAACCCGCACGGCGCGGTGACGCCCAGTGCCGGGCGTTTCGTGCGCTTCGGGCCCGAAACGGCGCGCGCTTTCGCGCGGCGTTTTCTCGACGCGGGATTCGTTCCGCGCGGCAGCGACGGATTTGCGCTGCACGACGCGGATCGCGCGGCCGACGTCGTGCGGACGGTCTGGCCGGGCTGGGACGACGCCGACGTGCGGCTCGACGATTCGCTCGTCTCGCTCGCAACCGGCGGGGTCGTCGACGTCGCCGTGCACGCGACCGCGACCGAAAGCGGCGATTGGTTCGATCTCGACGTCGAGGTCTTCGTCGGCGGCGGGGAGCCGCTGACGCGCGACGAACTGCGCGCGCTGCTCGGCGCCAAAGGCCGCTATGCGGAAGTGCGCGGGAAGCTGGTCGACGTCGGCGACCTGCGCTCGCGCCAAAACCTGCTCTCGGAACTGAGCGACCGCCGCCGCACGGGATTGGCGTCACTGGTCGCGATGCGCGACGAACTGCACGAAGCTTTCGGCGAGGTAGCGCTGCCCGAAGAGGTCGAGCGCATTCGCGAGCGCCTGCGCAACTTCGAGGGGATTGCCGAGGTCGAGGCGCCCGGCGCGATGGTTCTGCCGCTGCGCGACTATCAGCGCCGCGGTCTCGACTTCTTGTCGTACTTGTCCTCGTTTCGCTTCGGCGGCATCTTGGCCGACGACATGGGAACCGGGAAGACGAGCCAGCTGATCGCTCACGTCGCGCGCCGCAAAGAGATCGAAGGCCCCTCGCCGGTGCTGGTGATCGCGCCGACCTCGGTGACGCACACCTGGGAGACCGAGATCCGGAAGTTCGCCCCGACGCTGACGACGCTGCGCCTTCAGTCGGGCAGCGACCGCGCCGCGAAGTACGACGAGATCCATGCCTACGACGTCGTGATCACGTCCTACGCGCTGGCGCGGCTCGACGCGCAGCTGCTCGAACGCTTCCGCTTCCGCACGCTGGTGCTCGACGAAGCGCAGAATGCGAAGAACCCTGCCTCGCAGATCGCCAAGGTCGTGCGCGGGCTCCAAGCCGAGCACCGGCTCGCGCTGACCGGAACGCCGGTCGAGAACTCGCTGCGCGACCTGTGGGCGATCTTCGGCTTCGTCGAACCCGGTCTGCTCGGTTCGGAGAGTTCGTTTCGCCGCCGCTTCGAACTGCCGATCGCCGACGGCGACGAAGCCGCCGCGATGTCGCTGCGCTCGCGGCTCGAACCCTTCGTGCTGCGGCGAAACAAAGAAGACGTTGCGAAAGAACTCCCCGAGCGCACCGAGGCCGTGATCGAGTGCGAGCTCTCACCGCTGCAGCGCCGCCTGTACCGCGGCATCGCCGAAGCGGCGCGCCGCGACGTGCTGGGGAAACTCGATCAGGACGGCAGCGAGGTCGCGACCGTCCACGTGCTGGCCGCGCTGACGCGCCTGCGGCAGGTCTGCGCGCACCCCGGGCTGCTGGTGCCGGAGTACCTCGACGATCCCGAGGCGAGCGGAAAATTCGACGCGTTCCTCGAGACGATCGACGAGATCCTCGACGGCGGCCACAAGGTGCTCGTCTTCAGTGCGTTCGCGTCGATGCTCAAGGTGATGCGCACGGCGCTCGACCGCCGTTCGATCGCCTACGGGTATCTCGACGGCGCGACCAAAGACCGCGACCGTCAAGCCGAGGTCGAGCGGTTCATGTCGGAGACGGGGCCGCCGGTGTTCCTGTGCTCGCTCAAGGCCGGCGGCGTCGGCCTGACGCTGACCGCCGCCGACTACGTGATCCTCTACGATCCGTGGTGGAATCCGGCCGTCGAACGTCAGGCGATCGACCGCACGCACCGTATCGGCCAAGTGCGCCCGGTGACGGCCTACCGGATGGTGACCGCGGGCTCGGTCGAAGAGAAGATTCGCGCGCTCGCCGAGCGCAAGACCGCACTCTCGAAGGCGGTCGTGAAAGCGGACAGTGCCGTCGCCAAGACGTTGACGCGCGACGACCTGGCGTTTCTGTTCGCCGATCCGGAGTAGCGCGGCTCAGCGCTCGAGCGCGGTTCCCTGCTGCAGCGTCATCCCGCTGGTGTTGGCGCCGCGCAGCGTCGACGACCGCTTGGAGCATCGACGCTACCATCCGTCGCGGAGGCTGGCAACTATGCTTTTAAGTCTCGCTGCCGGCGCCGCAGTTCGGCGCGCTGGGCGGTGTTTTCGGTCAGCGCTATGGCGCGGGCATACGCTGCCGCGGCGCCTTGGGCGTCGCCGTCGCGGCGCAGCAGGTCGGCGTGCGCGGCGTGCAGCGGGGCATAGGCGTCGAGCGAGCCCTCCTCGATCAGAGCGCGCAGGAGGGCGAGCCCGGCGCGCGGGCCCTCGGCCATCGCCACGGCGACGGCCCGGTTCAGCTCGACCACCGGCGAGGGCATCATGCCGGCCAACAGCGCGTAGAGCGACGCGATCGCCGGCCAGTCCGTCGCCTGGGGGCCGGGCGCGCGCGCGTGCAGTGCCGCGATCGCCGCCTGAAGCTGGTACGGTCCGGGACGCCGCGCCGCGTACGCCGCCGCGAGCAGTTCCTCGCCTTCGCGGATCGCGTCGCGATCCCAACGGCTGCGGTCCTGTTCGTCGAGCGCGACCGGGCGTCCGAAGGCGGTACGGGCGGCCGCGCGCGCATGGTGCAGCAGCATCAGCGCGAGCAGCCCGGTCGCCTCGGCATGATCGGGGACGAGTTCGTGCAGCAGCCGCGCCAGCCTGATCGCTTCATCGCAGAGGTCGGCCCGCAGCGGATCGTCGCCCGACGTCGCCGCGTAGCCTTCGTTGAAGATCAGATAGAGCACCGTCAGCACGCCCTCGAGCCGTTCGGGCAAATTCGGCGCGGTCGGCAGCTCGAACGGAATGCGGGTCGCGGCGATGCGCCGCTTCGCGCGCACCAGTCGCTGCGCCATCGTCGCTTCGGGAACCAGAAAGGCGCGCGCGATCTCGGGTGTGGAGAGGCCCGCAACGCAGCGCAGCGTCAGGGCGATCCGCGCTTCGGATGCGAGTGCGGGATGACCGCACAGGAAGATCAGGCGTAAGCGGTCGTCGGTCACGGTGTCGTCCTCCAGCTCCGCGGCGGCGACCGACACCGGCGCGTCGCGCGCGTACGCGACATCGCGTTCCCGGCGGCCGCGCTCGCGGCGCAGCCGGTCGATGGCCTTGCGGCCGGCCGCCAGCATGAGCCAAGCGGCGGGGTTGGGCGGGATGCCCTCCCGCGGCCAGCGCGCGGCTGCGGCGGTGAAGGCGTCCTGCGTGGCATCTTCCGCGAGCGCGAGGTCGCCGACGCGCCGCACCATCGCCGCCACGATCTGCGCCCAGTGGGCGCGGAAAGCGGCGGCGATCGCGTCGGCGGTCGTCAAAAAGCCATAACGGGACGAATCTCGAGTGAATTCAGTCCGGCGTCCGGCATCCGGGCGGCCCAGTCGAGCGCGGCGTCGAGATCGGCGGCATCGAGGATGTAGAACCCGATCAAGAGTTCCTTCGTCTCCGCGAACGGACCGTCGATGACCGTGCGTTTCCCGCCGCGCACGCGTAGCGTGGTGGCGGTGTCTTTTGCTTGCAGCGGTTCGCCGGCGAGAAACACGCCGGCATCTTTCATCGATTGGGTGTATGCGCCCCAATCCGCATAGGGGGCGCGCTCGGAGGTCGAGTCGTCCGGATTCGAATAGATTAGCAGTGCGTAGGACATGTATCGTCGTCTCCCGGCAGGTGTGCGTTGCTCGCCGCTGGTCGCGGTGATACCGGCTCTACGCTGCGGCCGGCGCGTTTTCGACACTTCGGCAGAAAAAGGGCGCCCGCTCGCGCGGACGCCCTTGATTTCGCTGGACCCTGGGCGGCTACACCTTGACGACGGGGTAGTCGGCCCGCGGCCCGATCTTGTCCGAACTGATGATCGCCGCGGCGGCCATGCTGTCGGGATTCGAGCACGACTCGGCGGCGAAGTCGCCGCCGACGCTGTTGCCGATCACGAAATATTCGCCCTCGGCGTGCCGCTTGGCGGCCGGCACGATCACGCCCGCATACGTCTGCTGGACGGCCTGGTGATCGCAGGACCGGAAGTACGCGCCCTGCTTCTTGGCCGCGTCGTAGTGGTAGTCTTGGAAGGCCTCGACCAGCTTTTCGGTGTCGGTCGTGCCGACGTGGGAGAGGCGGTTGGAGATGCTCATCCCGGCCATGTAGCCGAGATACATCCGCCAATCGACGGCCTTTGTGCGCGCTTTGAGCGCGCCGTAGACGTGGTTCGTCGTCGCCCCGCCGGCGTCCGGACCCCAGACGTAGCCCCAGATCGAGCCGATCAGATCATCGACCGGCAAGCCGACGGCGACATCGTTGCCGCACAGGATTCCGCCGAACTGCATCTTCTTGTTGAGGCCGAGCTGAATTGCCGCCTTCGTTGCATTCTGCGTGTCGGGTCCGTAGTTGCAGAACACCAGCACGTTGGCGTCGGTGTTGCGCGCTTTGGTCAAGTATGAGGAGTAGTCGGTCTGGCCGAGCGGATGGAGGTCGGCACCGACTTCCTGGCCGCCGTGGGCGAGCAGGATCTTCTTGAAGCGGTCGTGTGCGTCGGTTCCGAACGCGTAGTCGGCGACCAGGAAGTACCACTTCTTGCCGTGCTTGAGGAGTTCGGGGCCGACCGCGTTCGCCAGCATCGCGTTCGAACACGTCTGGCGGAAGGTGACCCGATGCGCTTTGGGACCCGTGATGTTGGTGTCGTGCGTCCCGATGGCGAGGAAGAAGACGTTGTTCTCTTCGCTCGTCGCCGACACGGCCAGCCCGACGGCCGAACTGAGGCAGCCGGTGAGCACGTCGACTTTTTCTTGCTGGATCAGGCGCTTGGCTTCGGTCGTCCCGGTCGCGGGTTTGCTCGCGTCATCGCCCTTGACGATCTCGTACTTGATCCGCGAGTTCTTCTTCATGACCTCGTCGAACGCGACCTCGAGTCCGAGCTGCTGCGACTGCGATGCCGCCGCATAGACGCCCGAGAAGCCGTCGACATGCCCGACCTTGATCGTCGCGCCGCCGCCGGCCGCGATGACGTCGCGGGGCGGGAGCAAAGGTGCTGCGCCCGCGGCGCGGGTCTCGAGAAGCGGGAAGCCGAGCGCCGTCGCGCCGGCAATGCCGAGCGCCCCGGTTCGCCGCAGGAATTCTTTTCGGCCGACCGCTGCGTCGGCTGTTTGATCGTCCATGGTTCTCCTTACCGCATAAAGATTGCTTTCCCGGCAACGATTCTTCGCATCTGCGAGGTGCCCTACACGCCCACGCACGGACCCGGCACAAAAATGCCGAACGTCGAACCCGTGGCGGAGGAACGGGCCGAGCCGAAGGTGGTCCTGCTGGTGCGCTTGCTCAGCGCAATCGACGAAGGGCGTTTCAGTTTCGACCGGCTCAAGGAGCAGATCGGCGAGGAGAAGCCGCCCAGCACGCGCACCCTGCGGCGCTACCTCAGCGTGCTTTCGGACGCCGGCTTTCCGTGGTTCTTCGACCGCGGGACCGGCACGTATCGCTTTGCCGACGGGTACAGCCTGCGCCGGCTCAATCTCTCGCAGCGCGAGCTGCTCGGTTTGGTAACCCTCAAACGGCTGGGCTCGTCGCTCGGGGGCACCTTCGCAACCGCCATCGAGGAGACGACCCAGAAGCTGCTGCGCTCGAGCGACCGCCGCACCGAGGCTTCGGTCACGAACTCGTCGCTGGCGATCCGCTTCGGCACGGTCGCGATGGACGCCGAGGTCGAGCGCGTCTTCGAGCAGCTGCAGAGCGCCGAGCGCGAGCGCCGTCGCGTCAGCTTCGGCTACACGGACAAGAACGGGACCCGCACCCAGCGGCGCGTCGACCCCTACGGCTTCATCGTCTCGGCGGGGCGCGTCTACCTGGTCGGGTACGACCACGGACGCACGGACATGCGCGTGTTCGCGGTCGACAACGTCTCCGACGCGGCGGCGACGCCGCAGACCTTCGAACGGCCGGCCGACTTCAACCTGGAAGCCTACGGCGCGAACTCGGTCAGCGGCGTGTGGCACGGCGACACGGTCGCCGAGGTGACGGTCCGTTTTTCGCCGGTCGTCGCGAAGGCGGCGGCAGCCCGGACGATCGCACGCGATCAGCGCCTGGTTCGCCGGCCCGACGGCCACGTCGAGATCACGTACCGCGTCGCCGACCCGCTCGAAATCGTGCGCTTCTCGCTCGGCTGGGGTGCGGAAGCCGAGGTCGTCGCACCCGACGAGGCCCGCCGCGCCGCGGCCGAACTCGTGCGCGCGCTGGCCGCGCGTTATGCGTAAGCCGCGCGTCAGCGGGGACTCCCCGACGTGCGAGGCGTAGACGAGCGGTGATGCTGCGTTTACGGAGCCCCCAGTTTCTCGTTGCCATCGTGCTCGCCGCAGGAGTCGCCGCCGCCGGCGCCACGGCAGCCCGGGCCGCGTTCCCGACCGGAGCACCGGTCGACGGCATCCGCTGCGATGCGATGGAAGGTGCCGTGCTGCACATCCATCAGCACCTCGCGATCTTCGATCACGGCAAACCGGTGACGGTCCCCGAGGACGTCGGCCGCCCGCTGGCCGCGCAGTGCTTTTACTGGATTCACACCCACACGCCGGACGGCATCATCCACGTGGAGTCGCCGAATTTTCGTACCTTCACGCTGGGCAATTTCTTCGACATTTGGGGCGTGCCGCTGAAGCGAAACGATGTCGCCGGCGTGCGCCCCGGCGCCGGCGAACACGTGACGGTGTGGGTCGACGGACATCGCGAAGACGGCGACCCCCGCGCGATCGACCTGACCAACCATCTCGACGTCACGCTGGAAGTCGGTCCGCCCTACAGCAAGCCGCCGCCGTTCACGGCCTGGAACGGCAACTGAGGCGCTGACGCGACGAAGCCGCGCGGCGCGGGCCGTACGGCTTCAGTCTGCACGAGAATCCGATCTGCGCGTGCCCTCGCCGATTGCTCGGCCAGAACGGCGTCGAACTTCGAGTCGGTAGCGGTGGTTCCGTCGAGCTTGCGCCTTTCGTGACCCACCGGCCGCCGGCGAGCTTCTCGCTGCTCGCCCGTCAACGACGCATCGCTAACGTGCACGCATCGTAAACGACACCCGCAACCGGCCGCAAGCCTTCACGACGTTTGTCCACAAGAAAGTTGCGTTGTCCACGCTGATCCACCCACATTCGCGCTTTTCACATGCGCGCGCCGCACGGTCGGCCCCGATATCGGACGCGCAGCACAACAACGGCGCCGGAATGCGACAAGGCCGCGCAGGAGATCTGCACGGCCTCGATCAGCACGAGAGGTTGAGCTGCGCGTGGTCTCGCCGATTGCTCAGCCAGTCCAGCGTCGTACTGCATTTCGGTGTCGTCGTCACGGCGTTTGACTTGCGCCTCGCGCCGTTCGCGGGTCACCGGCGAGTTCTCGCTGCTCGCCCGTCAGCCGTGTTGAGCGGGTGACGTGCACGTAGAGTAAACGTCGCGTATTCCCCAACGCAAGTCCCCCACGCACCCCCAACGCCGTTCTCCACAAGAATTTTCACTTGTCCCCCACAACCCACACCACAAAGCCCAATCCAACCCCCAAACAATAACCGTTCCCACACAAAAAATGCCGACCCCACCGAAGTGCTGACCCTCAGCCACCCTCGCCCCATGCAAACGGAGCGAAGCAACGTTTGCAGCCCCATCCGCCGCTGCACAACGACCGTGCCGGGAGGCGCCGCCCCC
>PMOG01000274.1 GCA_003161555.1 Vulcanimicrobiota bacterium
CCGTCGCGCTTCTCGACCGCCTCGTGCGCGCCGGTCGAGGCGCCGGACGGCACCATCGCCTCCTCGACCGCGCCGAACGATGTCGCGGCCGCTACGGCGATGGTCGGATTTCCGCGCGAGTCGAGGACTTCGCGCGCGCGGATGCTTTCAATCAGCGGCCGGCCGCCGCCGCGCAGCGATTCGATCGACATCGCTGCTACTTCGCGGCGACCCAGTCGCCCAGCGGATGCGTGCGTGGAAAGAGTTCGTCGGCGCGGAAGAAGATCGGCACCTCGCGCTCGACCGATGCCGGCGAGTCCGAACCGTGCACGAGATTGCGCCCAATCGTCTGCCCGAAGTCGCCGCGGATCGTGCCGGGCGTCGCCTTGATCGGGTTGGTCGCGCCGATCGTCGCGCGGCAGCCNNGCGTCCTCGCCTTCGATCACCATGGCGACGATCGGCGTAGCGGTGATGTAGTCGACCAGCCCGGCAAAGAACGGCTTGCCTTCGTGTTCGGCGTAGTGGCGCTTGGCCTGTTCGTCGCTGACCTGGAGCATCTTGAGTCCGAGGATCGCATAACCGCGCCGTTCGAAGCGCGCGAGGATCTCGCCGGTGAGGCCGCGCACGACCGCGTCGGCTTTCGCAAGAATCAAGGTCCGTTCGAGTGCCATAGCGGAGGGGCTATTTGTGCCGGACGACAACGCACCTCTGCTCGACCTGGCGCGCGTGCGCGCGGCGCTGGATGGAACCCGCTTTGCCGACGTGCGTGCCGCCGGTACCACCGCGAGCACGAACGACGACGCCGCGGCACTGCTCGGCGATCCCTCCGCGGCCGGCACGACGTTGGTCGCCGAGGTGCAGACGGCCGGACGCGGCCGCAAGCAGGGACGTACCTGGATCGCGCCGGCCGGGAGCGCGCTGCTGTTCACGGTCATTCTGCCCGTCGCGGTGCCGACCGAGGCGTTGTGGGCCGTCCCGTTCTGGGCCGCGCTCGCGCTCGCCGACGGCGTCGAGGAAGGCTGCGGAGTCCGGCTCGAGTTGCGCTGGCCCAACGATGCCGACCTGGCCGGACGCAAAGCCGCCGGGATCCTGTGCACGTCGCGCGTCGTCGGAGCGGAAGCCTACGTCGGCTGCGGTATCGGCCTCAACGTACATCGCCCTGGCGATCCCGCAATCGCGGCAATCACGCCGCCGCCGGCCTATCTCTCCGACGCCGAACCGCACGTCGAACGCGAAGCCGTGCTGGCCGGGATTCTGGGCGCGATGGACGGCCTGGTCGACGTGCTGGATCGGCCGCGCGATGTCGCGCACGCGTGGGAGGAGCGCGCCGAATTGCGGGGCCGGCCGTATCGGGTTCGCATGGATGCCGACGGTTCGCTCGTCGAAGGAACGGCACTGCGGCTCGACGGTGACGGGGGGCTCGTGCTCGCGGTGGCGGACGGTGAGCGCAGCGTGCATTTGGCCGACGCCCGCGTGGTGTAGCGCGTCGGCGCGCGCAGAACGCGCGCTACAAACGAAGGAACGTTGCGAAAGCGCCCCCGAAACTCGGCTTCCCCGTCCTGGAGCGCTCATTGATGCGACGTCTGTTCATCGCGGCTTCCCTGATTCTCGGTACGCTCGGTGCAGGTGCCTTCGGGCGTGCGGCCCTAGCGGAAAACGTGACGATCCCCGCGGCCGGTGGTGTACCGCAGCTCACTGGGTACCTCTCGCGTCCCCGCGCGCCCGGACCGGCACCCGCCGTCCTCGTCCTGCACGGCTGCGAAGGTTTCGGTCCGCTCGAGAACGCTACCGTCGACGACCTCGCGGCGCACGGGTACGTCGGGCTCGCGATCGACGTCAACAAGGCGGCGGGCGTGAGCAGCGCGTGCGCCGACGTGCGGCGCATCTCGGTGATCGGCGGCGCGTACGGCGTCGCGGCGCTCGCGTGGCTCGCGAGCCAGCCCTACGTCAATCCGAGCCAACTCGGCGTCATGGGCTTCTCCATGGGCGGAATCGAGGTGCTCAACATCGTGGACCCGTTCTTGCCGTCGCCGGCGCCCCCCGGACTGCGCGCCGCGGTTGCCTACTATCCCGCCTGCAACAGCCGTCCAATGAGCGTCGCCGTTCCGCTGCTGATGCTCAATGGGGATGGTGACGACTACGTTCCGTACGCACCTTGCCAGGCGTTCGCAGCCGCGGCGGCAGCTGCGGGGAAGCCGGTCCAGATCACGACCTATCCGGGCGCGACGCACGCTTTCAACCAGCCCTCGAACGGTCCGCGTCACTTCCAGGGACATACGTTCGTCTACGATCAGAAAGCGTCGGCTGACGCCGATGCCAAGACGATGGCCTTCTTCGCTCAGTACCTGCACTGAGCGGCGGTCGCAGTCAGGCCCGCGGTATCACGCGTTCACTTCACCATGTGGAATTTTTGATTTTGGATCTGCGACATCAGGACCGCGTCCTCGGCCAGACCGTAGTGCTGGGCCGCTGAGAACCGGAACGTGCCCGAGACGCCGACGAAGGTGGTGCGTTCCATCGCGTCACGCAGCGTGGCCGGCGTAACGCTTCCTTTGACGTTATGCAGCGCCGCTTTGAGGAACGCGACCCCGTCGTAGCCCCAGGTTCCGAAAATGCTGGCCGGCGCATCCTTCGGGTACGCGTTCTCGAAGTCGGGGACGTACCGCGCGAGCAGCTTCTTCTGCGGGTCGCTGTTCGCCAGCTCCTGGTACACGTTGACTTTCATCGTCGCGATGTACGCGCCGTCGAGCGCCGCGCCGGCTTGTTTCGGGAACACGCCCGTCGCCGCGCCGTCGGAATAGTAGATGGGAAGCTGGAGGCCCAGTTCGCGATATCCCTTGATGATGATGTTCGCCGACGGAAGTGACGTCCAGCAGATCAATGCTTGCGGGTTGGCCGTCTTCACGTGTGTGAGTTGCGTGGTCGCATCGCCGGCCAACGCCGCGATCGGATCGTTCGAGATGATCTCGAATCCGTCGGCTTTCCCCGCGTCCGCAAAGTGGGCCATTCCCGTTTTCCCGTAGTCGTCGTTGCGGTAGATGAACGAGACTTTGGTCTGGTTTCGCTTCTTCATGAAGGCCTGCATCGATTTTGCGACTTCCGTGTCGTTGATCGGAATCTTGAACGTCCACTGATGCTCCGCAACCGGCGCGACCACGCTGATGCTGGAGGCAAACGATACCAGGGGAATGTGTGCCGCTTCCGCCAGCGGCACGATCGCGAGCGACGTCGGCGTC
>PMOG01000234.1 GCA_003161555.1 Vulcanimicrobiota bacterium
GCGCTCGATGAGATCGACGAGGTGCGCGCGCCGCTGCTGCTCGTCTTCGGCGGCCACGACGAGCAGATCGGCGCAACCGAGATCGCAACGATTCGCGACCGTCTGACCGCCAAGAAAGCGGAGTTCCAAATTCAGGAGTATCCGGAAGTCGGACACTCGTTTTTCCGTGAAGATCTCGGCACGATCGCGACCCGGCAGATCGCGGACGCGTGGGATCGCGTGATCTCGTTTCTTAAACATTCGTTTACCTAGGGGTGCTCGGAAGGCGTTAACGTCAGACGATGCGCGACCAGCGATCGAGCACGTCGTCGATGTACTCGCGCGTCTCGGCGTATGGCGGTACGCCGTGATACTCCGCGACCGCGCCCGGGCCGGCATTGTACGCCGCGAGCGCCAGCACGTACGGCCCGCCGCGCTCGTCGCGGTACGCGTCGACGTATGCGCCGAGCAGACGCGCGGAGCCGGCGATCGCTTGATGGGGATCCCACGGGTCGATCCCCTCGGCCGCCGCAGTGGAGAGTGTGAACTGCGCGATTCCCACCGCGCCGGCGCTCGACATTGCGGTGGGGTCGAAGGCCGACTCTTGTAGCAGCGTCGCGCCCAAGAATCCGGCCGGCAATCCGCGCGCTGCGGCCTCGTCGACGACATCGGTCGCCAGCAGCAGGGCATCGACCGCCCCCAGGCGCGGATTTGCCCGCAAGGCCTCGCGTGCCAGCTTGACGCTCGGGGACGCCGTGGGACCGGCATCCATCAGCAACCGCAGCCCCCGGAGGACGGGGACCGGCGCGGGTATATGCCATGACGAGGCGGCATCTCTCACCCCTCCGACGCGCACGCCCGCCGAGGCAGTCCAGGCGACTGCCACGATGGCGGCTACGAGAGGGTTTCCAGCCAGCGGGAGCAATCCGCCGTTAGCCCTCTCTATCAAACAAGGATCCGCGTGAACACGTCCGTGCTGGCCTCGCCGGTGTTCTCCGCACTGGCAGCTTCACTCATCGTTCTGCTCGTCGGAGATTTTGCCTCGACCTTTTTCTATCACGTCCCGCAGCACGCGTGGGGCAAACTCCACTTGAGGACACATCACGACCGCCGGCGGTCGTACTGGGACCACGCGGTACTCTCGCGCGATCCGCAAGTATTGCTGGACGGGCTTTTGGGCGCGGTCCCCTATATCGTCCTCGCACTGCTGTGCGCGGTGATTTCCGTGCCCGGCGCGATCCTCGGCCTGCTGCTGGGCCAAGCTCATGTATGGTGGCGCCACACGACCGAACTCGGCTGGCGTACGCCGCCGTGGTTCGTGCGCATCGCACGCGCGATCGGGCTCGTTCTTCCGGAAGATCACGACGGACATCACCGCAATCCCGAAATCGAATTCGGTGACATTTTCCGCTTCTACGATGTGCCGGCCCGTGTGCTGCTCGTGACGCTGCGCTCCTGGTCGCGCGCCGTGGTGCGCAAACGTTCGCGCCGGAGCACCCCGGTGCGTCGCGCGGCAGCGCTCAAACGCCGTGCCGTCGCCAAACAAAGCTGACGCTTGATGACCAAACGCGTTCTCTTTCTGATCTCCGACACCGGCGGCGGACACCGCGCCGGAGCGCAGGCCGTCGGTGCTGCGCTCGATGAGATCGGCGGGGCAACGCGTTTTGAGTGGCGGATCGACGACATCGCCACCCACTGCACCTTCCCGCTTTCCAAGCTGGGGCCGGCATATAGCGCGGCCCTTCGTTATGCTCCGCCGATCTACGGTGCGCTCTTCCACGCTACCAACGGCCGCCGCCGCTATCGCACGATCGTGCGCTTCTGCGAGCCGCTCTATCGCGAGCGGCTGCGCGAAGTCTTCACCCAATACCAACCCGACGTCATCGTCTCGGTTCACCCGCTGCTCAACCATGCTGCATTGCGCGCCCGCAGCGACGCCGGGATGCAGCACGTCCCGATCGTCACGGTCATCACCGACCTCGGACGCGTGCACGAAGGCTGGCTGCTGCCCGAGGCCGACCTCACGGTCGTCCCGGCGCGCGAGGTTTATCAGCGCGCGCTCGAGCGCGGCGTGCCGCCCGAACGGCTGCGGCTGCTCGGTCACCCGATCCACCCGCGCTTTGAGGACGTCTCCGCGACCAAGAGCGAGCTGCGCAAGAAACTGGGCTTGCCGCTAGACCGCACGATCTGCCTGCTGATGGCGGGCGGCGAAGGCGGCGGCAAACTGCTGCCGACCACGATGGGCCTGGCCAAGGCGGGCCTCGACTATCATCTGGTGGTCGTTACGGGCCGCAACGCGGCGCTCAAAGCCAAGCTCCAGGAGCTGGCACCCTCGCTGCCGACCCCGATGACCGTGCTCGGCTTCCGCAACGACGTCCCCGAGCTAATGCGCGCCGCCGATCTGCTGGTCACCAAGGCCGGCCCGGGAACGATCGCTGAAGCCTCAGTCGCCGAAGTACCCGTCGTCGTCTACGACTACGTCCCCGGCCAGGAGCGCGGCAACCTCGATTACGTCCGCACCAACGGCATCGGCGTCGTCGCGCTCACGACGGCGGAAGTCGTGCAGTCGGTCAAGCGGATCGTCCACAGCCAGGAACGGTTGGCGAAAATGCGCGCGCAGCAGACCGCCGTAGCGCCCCGCGGCTCGTCGCGCCGCATCGCCGAACTGATCGGCGGCATCGCGATCACCGGCCGCCGAACGATCCCCGCCGCCGGCTAGGAGCGGCTCCGGGCGAGCTCGGAGCCTTCTAGACCGGAGCGTTCGCGGAGTTCGGCCGGCTGCTCGGGGCCGAGCGCGGCCAGGATCTCCCGCAGGGTCGTCGTGCAGCCGCAGGTGCGCGAGGTGCGCGTGCGCGCGCCGAGCAGCAGCGCCCGGCAGCCGTCGGTTTGATGGAGGGATGCGCGATGGCCGCAGTCGTCACAGAACGGCGGAAGGGAGGCGTCTCGCTGGTTCATGCAGCCAGCGTACGCCGCCGCGATTACGGAGCTGTTGCGGCCGCTTACGCGGCGCTTACGTCCCGGCTGCTCGCGGGCGGTGCCTGCGCAAAGAGTCCGCCGCGCATCGCCGCCGTCGCGGCCCCGACCGCGCCCGCGTCGTTGCCGAGCGTGGCCCGCACGATCTTGGTGGTGCCGCGCGGGACCATCGTCGTGCGCGCCTCGACCAGCGGGCGCACGCGGTCGAGCAGGAAGTCGCCCGCGCTCGACACCCCGCCGCCCAGCGCGATGACCTCCGGGTTGACGAACGCGATAACGTTGGCCAAGCCGAGTGCGAGGTCGTCGCAGAACGCGTTGAAGGCGGCTACGCCGTGCGGAATGCCGGCCTGGGCCGCCTTGCGGATCGCTTTGGAACCGAGCCGTTCGCGCGGGCCGTCCAGCAGCGTCGAGCGCGGGAACGAGGGCGCCAGGCGAAAGGCGTGCCGAATCAGTCCGGTCCCCGACGCCTGCGCCTCGAAACAGCCGACCTTCCCGCACGAGCAGACGAAGCCGGTGTCGGGCCGAATCTGGTGATGTCCGAACTCGCCGGCGCCCATCTGATAGCCGAGCGCCACGTTGCCGCCGGTTATCACGCCGCCGCCGATTCCCGTTCCCAGCGTCAGCAGCGAGAACTCTTGCGTGCCCTGGCCGACGCCGTGCACGTATTCGCCGAGCGTCGCGCAGCGTGCATCATTTCCGACGAAGACCCGGTAGCGCGGGAACGCCTCCTTGACGCGCTCGCCGAGCGGGACGTTCTCCCAGCCGAAGTTCGGTGAGAACCGAATCGTCCCCGACACCGGATCGACGTTGCCCGGCGCGCCGATCCCGATCCCGACCACGTCGTGTTTCGCCGCGTCGATCGCCGCCTTGACGACCCCGGTCAACGCCGCGAAGACCGCACTCGGCGTGCGGTCGGAGATGTCGTGTTCGAAGCGGGTGCTGATCTGTCCGATCTCGTCGACCACCGCTGCCATGACGTGCGACCCGCCGAGGTCCACGCCGATCGCCCCCTCCGCCACTACCCGACTCCGCCGTTCATTCGCATGCGCCGCGCTTCGCGCCCGGCAGCCGGGTCTCCGCCGGGATGCGAACCGCCGGGTTCACCGGCCTCGTATCCCGAAGCCACGCGGATGCAGGAGACGATCGATCTCATCGCCCATCGCGAGTTGCGCAGCCTGCGCCGCTTTACGCGTGAAACGGGTCAACCAACGCGGCTGGCCGATCTCGACCTCGAACCGATGAAGTCGGTGGCGTCGATCGAAATCGACGAAGAACACATCACGATTCAATACAATAAGTCGACCACGCGTCACTATAACAGCAACGTCACGACCCAAAAAGAGTGGGTCTACAAATATAACGACGATGCGGAATTCACCGAAGCGATTCGGCGCGTGATCGAACTTTCGCGCAAGCACCTCTACGATATGCCGGAGAACGTCGCGTGCCCGCCGGGCTGCGCGGAGTGCTGCAGCGGGTACGAGCCGTTCGTGAGCGCGGAAGACGTCCAGCGGATCGCCGACCATCTGAAGATGACCTACGACGAGGTGATGCGCGACTACGTCGTACCGCGGCCCTCGGCCGATAACTCGTACGTCGGCTGGCTGCGTAAGGTCAGTGACGACTTGGCCGACAGGTGCGTCTTCCTGATGGGTTCGCGCTCGGGCCGGTATTATTGCGGGATCTACGCGGCGCGCCCGCACGACTGCGGCGCTTTCACGCCGATCGGGTGCGAGGACGTCGACACGTCGCTTCCGCGCGGGGGCGCGTACAAGGTCGGGTCCCCGTTCCGGCCCAAACGCAGCCACCGGCGCTGACCGCAGGCCGCGGGGCCGTCGCCAAGAACCCGGATCGAAATCTTCTTGCCCACAGGAGGCCGCCGTGGTCAAACATTTCGTCGCTCTAGCCGTTGCGGCCGCATTGCTGGGAGCCTCGCCCGCATCCGCCGCGTTGGTGCCGATGCAGTTCCCGCTCGCGCCTCAGAACGATTCGGGCGAACACGGAACGGCGACCCTGCTGCAAGGCACGAACGGGCTCATCGTCCGGCTTCGCCTGGCCGGCGCAGCGGACGGCGTCGACCAACCCGCGCACATTCACAAGGGCACCTGCAGCAAACTCGACCCGAAGCCCCTGTATGCGCTCAAGACGGTCAGCGGCGGTATTTCTCAGACCACCCTGCCGAACGTCTCGCTGGCCGACTTGATGAAAGGCGACTATGCGATCAACGTCCACAAGTCGACGAAGGAGGTAGCGGTGTATGTCGCATGCGGGAACATCCCTAAGAAATAGTCAGCCCGCCTTCAACGAGGGCGCCGAACACAACGCCGCCCCGTCGCGCTTCGGCGCGCCGGCGCTCGATGAGATGCCGGACGACATTCGCGCGATCTGCGAGG
>PMOG01000101.1:0-6210 GCA_003161555.1 Vulcanimicrobiota bacterium
CAGGCCGGCGAGACCGTCGTGGTTTCCGCCGCGGCCGGCGGCGTCGGCTCGACGGCGGTTCAAATCGCTCGCGCGCTAGGCGCGGGGACGATCTTCGCCACCGCCGGCAGCGCGGCGAAGTGCGTGGTCGCGCGCGAGGCGGGCGCCGATGTCACCATCGACTACCGCAACGAAGACTTCGCGCGGCGCGTGCTCGACGAAACGAACGGTCGCGGCGTCGATCTGATTCTCGACTCAGTCGCGGGCGAGGTCTTCGACAAGGGCCTGACGGCGCTCGCACCCTTTGGGCGGGTGGTCGCATTCGGGATCGCCTCCGGCACGCCCGGCTCGGTTCGCACCAACGAGCTGCATCCGAGCAATCGCGCCGTCATCGGCTACAGCTCAGGTTCATACCGGAAGCTGCGTCCCGAGGGGCTGCGGCCCGGCGTCGAGGCAGCACTGCGGCTCGTCGCCGAGGGTAAGGTGCACGTTGTCGTCGGTGCGCGGTTCCCGCTGCGCGACGCGGCCGAGGCCCACCGACTAGTCGAATCGCGTACCGGGCACGGCAAGGTACTGCTGACGGTCGGATGAGGGTCGACTTCTCGCGCGTGCTGTTCGCCCTCGCCGCGCTGGTGCTCGCCGCGCTGGTCGTGCTGCCGGTGGGTTGGCTGATCGTGACGAGCGTTGGCGGCCCGCACGGTTTCACGCTCGACAACTACGTCACGCTCTTCACCGACGCGACGATGATTCGTCCGTTCGTCATCACGCTCGCGAGTTCGGCCGCGGTCGCGGTGCTGTGCGTGCTTGTCGCGGTGCCGATGGGCTGGTGCGTTGCACGCACCGACATGCCTCTGCGCCGCTGGGTGCGGATTCTGGTCATGGCGTCGCTCGTAACACCGCCGTTCCTGGGGGCGATCGCCTGGGAGCTGCTGGCGGCGCCGAACACCGGCTTCCTCAATCAGCTCGCGCGCGCGATCTTCCAGCTCGACCGCTCAGTGCATCCGTTCAACGTATACTCGGTCACCGGGCTCACGTTCGTGAACTTCCTGTACACGTTTCCGTATGCGTTTGTGTTCATCGCGAACGCGCTGGAGCGGATCCCTGCCGATCTCGAAGACGCATCGGCGATCCTGGGAGCGCACTCCGCGCAGACGGCCTGGCGGGTGACGCTGCCGCTGATCCTGCCTTCGATCCTCGCCGGCGCACTCATCGCGTTCTTGCAGTCGATGACGGTCTTCGGTTCGGCAGCCGTGCTGACGCTGCCGGCCGGTTTCCACACGATGACGACCCGGATTTGGAGCCTGTTTCAGTTTCCGCCGAAGCCGGAGCTGGCCGCGGCCGCGTCGATGCCGATGCTGCTGCTGACGCTCGGACTGTTGCGCGCACAGCAACTCGTGCTGGGCCGAAAAGGCTACGCTCTGATCGCCGGCAAGGGCGCGCGGCGCACGGTCACACGGCTGGGCGCCTGGAAGTGGGCCGCCCTCGCATTCTGTGGGTTCGTCCTGCTCAACGCGATCGTGCTCCCCTACGGAGCGCTGCTCGACGCGGCCTTCGTGAAGATCGCGCCGGCGCTGCCGACGTTTGACAACCTGACACTTTCGCACGTGCACTTCGTGTTCTTCGAGCTCGACGCGACCGCGCTTGCGCTGCGCAACACCCTGATCCTCGCGCTCGGCGCGGCCTCGATCGGCACGGCGTTGGCGCTCGTCGTTGGATACCTGGTCGCGCGCCGAGCGGTTCGTGGCTGGAGCGTGCTGAGCTTTCTGGCGAGCGCGCCGATCGCGATCCCGAGCATCGTGCTGGGCGTCGGACTGTTCCTCGCCTACACGAGGCCGCCGCTGCTGCTGTTCGGAACGCTCTGGATCCTGCTGATCGCGTTCGTCACGATCGAGTTTCCGGCTGCGTACCAGCAGCTTAGCGCGGTCGTCGCATCGATCCATCCGGAGTTGGAGGAGGCGGGACGGCTGCTCGGCGCGACGCCGCTGCGGGTGCTGCGCGACATCACCGTGCCGCTGATGCGCAGCGGGATCGTCGCGGCGTGGTGCTTCGTATTCATCGGTGCGATCCGCGAGATATCCGCTGCGATCCTGCTGTTCACCGCACCGACGCGCACGCTCGCCGTCGTGATCTACGACCTCAACGAATCCGGCGATACCGGCAGTATCGCCGTACTGGGATTGCTGCTGATGGCCGTGACGTTCGTGGTGCTGGCGCTCGCCAACCGCGTGCCGGTTATCGCGACCGCCGCTGAGGAGTACCGCGCGTGAGCGATTCGCTCCGGCTAGGCGTCCTGCTCGGGGACGACATCGGGCTCGAGGTCGTTCCCGAGGCCGTCAAGGTCGTCGACGCGGCTGCGGCCGCGGCGGGCTTGGCAATCGTGTGGACCGAGCTGCCGATCGGGCGCCGTGCGCTCGACGAGCTCGGGACCACCTTGCCCGACGGCACGCTCGAGCGGCTGGACGCGCTCGATGGCTGGATCCTTGGACCGATCGGGCATCGCGAGTATCCGAAGACCCCGAACGCGATCAATCCGCACCCGATCCTGCGCAAGCACTTCGACCTCTTCGCGAACATCAGGCCGGCGAAGTCGTATCGGACGCTGCCGAGCGTGCATCAGGACGTCGACCTGGTCATCGTGCGTGAGAACAACGAAGGGTTTCAGCCCGACCGCAACGTCGTCGCCGGGTCGGGCGAGTTTCGGCCGACCAACGACGTCACGATTTCCGTGCGCGTCATTACCCGCGCCGGCTCGTCGAAAGTGGCGCGCGCCGCGTTCGAACTGGCGCGGACACGTCGCAAGCATCTTGCCGCGATCCACAAGGACACCGTTTTCAAGCTGGGTTGCGGCATGTTCGCCGAGGAGTGCCGCGCGGTCGCCGCGGAGTTTCCCGATGTCGCGTACGAAGAGATCATCGTCGACACGTTCGCGATGCGGCTCGTCATGACGCCCCAGATCTACGACGTGATCGTCACGACCAACATGTTCGGCGACATCCTGAGCGACGAGGCTGCCGGGCTGGTCGGTGGGCTAGGAATGGCTCCGGCGCTCTCGGCCGGACCGCGGCACGCGATGGCGCAGGCCACGCATGGCTCGGCTCCCGACATCGCCGGGCGGAACGTCGCTAATCCCTACGCGATGATCGTTTCCGCGCAGATGCTGCTCGACTGGGTCGGTCGCACCAAGTCCGAACCGCGCGCAACGGCCGCCGCCCGCGCGATCGAGCGCGCGGTCGATGCCACGATCGCCGCGCGCGACGCCCTCACGCCGGATCTCGGCGGCGCCGCGACGACGATCGAGATGGGCGATGCGATCGCCGCGCGCGTGGCGCACGGCGGAGCGGCCTGACGGCGTGGCGGCGCTCGAGCTGCGCAAGCTGGTCAAACGCTTCGGCGGTGCGCCGGTCGTCGACGGTGTCGATCTGACGATCCCCGATGGCGCGTTCGTCGCGCTGCTCGGGCCGTCGGGTTGCGGCAAGACGACGCTGCTGCGGCTGATCGCGGGGTTCTTGGCGCCCGACGCCGGCGAGATCCTGGTGGGCGAGAGGAGGCTCTCCGCCCCGAACGCGGTCGTCCCGCCGGAACAGCGCGGGATGTCCATGATTTTCCAGAGTTACGCGCTTTGGCCGCACATGACCGTCGAGCAAAACGTGAGCTACGGTTTGCGGCTGCGCCGATTGGGGCGCGATGAGATCGCGCGCCGAGTCGCGACAATCTGCACGGCGGTACAGATCGATTCGCTGATGCAGCGTTATCCTGGGGAGTTGTCAGGCGGCCAGCAGCAGCGCGTCGCGCTGGCGCGCTCGCTCGTCGTCGAGCCGCAGACCCTGCTGCTCGACGAACCGCTGTCGAACCTCGACGCGAACCTTCGCGAAGAGATGCGCTTCGAGATCCGTAGGCTGCACGACGAGTTCCGCTACACCACCGTCTACGTGACCCACGACCAGGGCGAGGCGATGGCGACTGCCGATCTGATCGTCGTCCTGCGGGCAGGGCGCATCGAGCAGAGCGGCACCCCGGAAGAGGTCTACGGACGGCCGCGCTCGGAGTTCGTGGCGCGCTTCGTCGGGGGTGCCAACGTGCTGCCGGGGCGTTTCGCAGGCCTCGACGTCCCGTTTTCGATCCGCCTGGAAGACATCGCGCTGCTCCGCGCAGCGCCGCCCGAGGGCATCGCGCCGGTCGAGGGGACCGTCGTACGGCGCGTCTTTCTCGGCAGCGCGCGCGACTACGTCGTCGAAGCGGGTGGCGAGCTGGTCCGCGTCACGACGCCGCCGCAGGTCGACGTCCAGCCCGGCGAACGCGTCTGGCTCGAGTTCCCGCCCGAACGCTGCCATCGCCTCGACCCCGTTTTTCCCGTAGGAGACTGAGATGTTTCGGAATCGGCTTCAACTCGCCGGCTGCGCAGCGGCTGCAGTGATCGTATTGGCGACGGCGACGCCGGCGCGTGTTTCGCCGGCGGCGTTCGAGCGGGTCGACCTCGCCAAGGCAAAGGCCGAAGGTCTGGTCGTCTTCTATACCTCGGTGGACGTCAGCGTCGCCGAACGCCTCGCGCGCGATTTCCAAGCCAAATACGGGATCAAGGTGCAGGTCGAACGGACCGGCAGCGAGCGTGTCTTCCAGCGCATCGGCCAGGAGATGGGCAGCAATCTTCACGTGGTCGACGTGGCCAACACTTCGGACGCGGCGAACTTTCTCGTATGGAAGAATAGCGGTTGGCTCGCGAACGTCAATCTCGAAGAAATCGAACGCTACTGGCCGCCGCAGTTTCGCGACCGCGATGCGACCTTCGCGACGTGGCGCGCGACGCTCTCGCCGATTGCCTACAATTCCTCGCTGGTCAAACAATCCGACGCGCCGGCGACCTGGGCCGACCTGTTGCAACCCCGCTGGAAAGGCAAGCTCGTCAAAGCGCACCCTGCGTACAGCGGAAGCGAGATGACCGCCGACTACGAACTGATGAAGGCATTCGGCTGGACGTACCTGCAGAAACTCGGCGATCAAAAAGTGATGCAGGTGCAGTCCTCGACCGAGCCGCCTAAGGTGCTCAGTCGCGGCGAACAGCCGGTGATGGCGGGCGGTAACGAGTACGTCGTCTTCCAACTGCAGTCGCAAGGCAGCCCGTTGGTCTTAGTGTACCCGCCCGAAGGAACGCCGTTCGAAACCTCGCCTGCCGCGGTGTTCAAGGAGGCGCCGCATCCGAACGCCGCGCGGCTCTTCTACCAGTATCTCTTCAGCCGTGAAACGCAGCAGATGCTGGTCGACTTCGGCGGCTTGCGTTCGGTGCGCGCGGGGTTGCGGGAGCCATCGAACCGCGTGCCCATCACGCGCATCCGACTCTTCCGTGACGATCCCCAGGGTGTGCTCAGGACGAGCGATGAAATGAAGACGCGGTATGCGCAGTACTTCGGAACCTGATACGCAGACCGGTATCGCCGGTGCGTTCGCGGCCGGGATCGTTTCGCTCGCACGCGGGCCGCTGCCGCAGCCGCTCGCGCACGAGGCAAGACGTGCGCTGGTCAATGTGCTCGGCTTGGCGGTCGGCGCTGCGCGCCATCCCGGCGTCGAGGCGATCGTCGCCGCCGCGCGCGTGCTGGGTGGTCCTCCGGCAGCGCCTATCCCCGGGCGCGGTGAACGCGTCGATCCCCACTTCGCAGCGCTTGCCGCTGGTTTCGCGGCACACGTCGACGACTTCGACGACACGCATCTCGCGACGGTCATCCACCCCGGCGCGGCGTGCATGGCGGTGCTTGTGGCGCTCGCAGAAGAAGCGCGGCCTGGCGGATCAGCGGCGCTGACGGCGTTCGCGCTCGGCTGCGAAACCCAACTGCGCATCGGCGTCGCGATCTCGCCCGAGCATTACGACCGGGGCTGGCACATCACCGGGACCTGCGGCGTTGCCGGCGCGGCCGTGACGGCTGCATTGCTGCTCGGCCTCGACGACGCCGGCCTCGCGCGGGCGGTGCGCCTCGCACTGACGGTGCCGCTGGGTCATCGCGACGCTTTCGGGACCATGGCAAAAGCCTTCCATCCCGGCAAAGCGGCCGCGAACGGAATCCTGGCCGCGCGTCTCGCCGCGCAGGGGGTCGACGCCCCGGCCGACGTCCTCGAGACCACGCGCGGCTTTGCGGCCGCGCTGTCGTCGCGCTTCGACGCCGATCAACTGTTAGCCGATCTCGGCTCGCGCTGGGAGCTTGCGCAGAACACCTACAAACCGTATCCGTGCGGGATCGTCGC
>PMOG01000101.1:6271-6606 GCA_003161555.1 Vulcanimicrobiota bacterium
GCGCGCTTCAGCGCGATCCACGGGATCGCCGTGGCGCTGTGCGACGGCCGGGTCGGCCTGCCGCAATACGAGGCCGAACGCGTCTTGCGAGCCGATGCGCGCGCGCTCCGTGCAAAGACGACGCTGGTGCCGAGCGCGGATATGGCGCGCGACGCGGCGCAACTCCGAGTCCGGCTCCGCGACGGAACGATCGTCGAGGAACGGGTCGCTCACGCGCGCGGCAGTGCGGCCCGGCCGTTGACGGACGTGGAACTGTTCGCAAAGGTGCGGCTCCTGGTCGAGCCGCAGCTCGGGGAAGGGTCCGCGAAGCGGCTCATCGATGCGGTGCTCGAGCT
>PMOG01000256.1 GCA_003161555.1 Vulcanimicrobiota bacterium
AAGGCCGAGACGCAAGCGATGCGGGCCAAGGTCGTGGAGGCCGAGGCGCAGATTCCGCAGGCGATCGCCGAAGCGTTCCGCGCCGGTCATCTCGGCGTCATGGATTACTACCGCTTGAACAACATCAAAGCCGATACCGAGATGCGCGGTTCGATCGGCCAGAGCGTCGGCGAAGCGCCGCCGACGTCACCGCCGACGNNCCGCTGGCGATCATCGCTGTCGTCTTCCTGGCGGGACAGGGCCGAAAGCTGGTTGCCGGATCGCGGCAGATGCAGGCCACCCAGGCGGACCGGCAAGCGCAGCTCCAAGCCGCGGCCGATCAGGCAGCGGCGCAGGCGGCCGGAGCGGCTCAGGCGGCGCAGGCCGCGGCCGTGCGCTCAGCGGCGGCCACCGCGGGCGCGGCGGTCCGCGCGGCTCCTACCCCGCCCCGTCCGCTGCCGCTGCTGCGCACGCCGTCGGTTCCGTTCCAGCCGGCAGCCGCCGCGCCGGCGCACGCGCAGCCGATGTCTGCCGGCCACAACTTCATTCGCGGCGCCTTCGCCGACCCGATTCACGCGCGCCGCGCGGTCGTCTTGGGCGAGATCCTTTTGCCGCCGCCCGCTCTGCGTTGACACCTTCGCGCCGTTTGGACTCGTTCTAGCCCCCAGATGCCGTCGACCACCAGCGAGGCGACGTTCGACCTCGGCGGGCTTCCCGATCCCATCCGTTTCTGCGGCTACCGCGATCAGAACCTCAACGCGCTCGAAGCGCTGATCCCGGTCGTGCTGCGGCTCGACGGGGACCGCGTCCACGTCAGCGGCGACCCCGCCGCCGTCGCTCGAGCCCAGCACGTGCTGGCGGCGATGCTCGCCGCAGCGCGCAGCGGGGCGCAGGTCACCCCTGACGACGTCACGCTCGCCGCCGGCGCCGCGCGCTCGCCGGCGGATGCCGAGCGCACGATCCCGACCACGCTCGCGACGACCGCCCGCGGCCGCGAGGTGCGGCCCAAAACGCCCGGCCAGCGGGTGCTGGTCGAAACGATGGTAGCGAACACGCTGAGCTTTGCGCTCGGTCCGGCGGGGACGGGGAAGACGTTCCTGGCCATCGTCATGGCCGTGCGCGCGCTCAAGAACCGCGAAGTCGCGCGCATCGTGCTTTCCCGGCCCGCGGTCGAAGCCGGTGAGAAGCTGGGCTTTCTGCCGGGCGACCTCCGCGAGAAAGTCGATCCCTACTTGCGTCCGCTCTACGACGCGCTGGCGGAGTTGCTCGACGACGGGATGACGACGCGGTATCTGGAGCGCGGCACGATCGAAGTGGCGCCGCTGGCGTACATGCGCGGGCGCACGCTGTCCGACGCGTTCGTGATCCTCGATGAAGCCCAGAACAGCAGTCGCGAACAGCTCAAGATGTTCCTCACCCGTCTGGGTGCCAATTCGAAAATGGTCGTGACCGGTGACGACACGCAGATCGACCTGCCGCGCGGCATCCGCAGCGGTCTGCTCGACGTCGAGCGCCTCTTCACGGGCTTGGCCGACGTCGGCATCGTGCGCTTGGGAACCGCCGACGTCGTGCGGCACCCGCTCGTCGGCCGGATCGTGGAAGCGTACGAACGGCTGAACCACGAACGCGACGCGTGATCTATCTGAGCAACCGCACGCGCAATGCCGGCCTCGATACGCGCTCGCTCAGTGCGACCCTGCTCCGGCTCTTGGCCGAGATCGGGGAAGGCGACACCAGCGTGTCGCTGGTGTTCGTACGCGATCGGGCGATGCGTGAGTTCAATCGCCTTCATCGCGGCAAAGATGCGACGACCGACGTGCTGAGTTTCCCGCTCTATCCGCCCGAGGCGTTCGATCGGCGCGGTCAGACGCGGCCGCGCGGGCATGCGCCCGGGTTGGAGCGGATGCTGGGCGACATCGTCATCAGCGTTGACGCAGCCAAACGCCAGGCGGCGGCATACGACGTTTCGCCGGACCGCGAGATCGAACGGCTCTTGATACACGCGGTCCTTCATCTCGCGGGTCACGATCATGAGGCTGCGGGCGAGCGCACCCGGATGGAGCGCGAAGAGCGCCGGTTGGCACGTTCGATCGGAATGCCGTGGCCCTACCTCGAAAGAACGGCACCATGATGAGTCCGCTCGCCCTTGCGGCCGCGCTGCTGCTGACGGCCGCGCCCGGCGCTCCCGGCGGTGCCGCGCCGGAGGCGCAGGCGCACTGGACGATCCAGACCAGCGACCCTCAAGTGCAGGCGCTGTTCGACCGCGGCTTGATGATGCTCTATGCGTTCGACGTCGGCGAGGCCCAGGTCGCGTTCGGCGCCGCGGTACAGCGCGATCCGGACTGCGCGATGGCCTATTGGGGACTGGCCGAGGCCGACGCGATCGACATCAACCAGCCCTCGACGCCGGAGGGCGAAAAACGCGGCGAGGATGCGGTCGCGAAGGCGCGCGCCCATCTCGCGCACGCTGCGCCCGCCGAACGCGACTTGATCGAGGCGATGCGTGCGCGGTACGGCAAGGGAACGACGAGCGCCAAGTTCGCCCGCTATGCCGATGCGATGACGGCCTTCGCAAAGGCACACCAGGACGAGCCCAACGGCCTGGTCATCGCCGGCTTCGCCGTCTACACCGCCAACGACGCGCTGGTGGACGCGCAGAATGAAATGACGCCCAAAGCGCGCGAAGTCCTCGCCGACGTCGATCGCGCGCTCGTGCTCGAGCCCTCAAATCTCGGCGCGCATCACCTGCGCGTGCATCTGCTGGAGGAAGTTCGCCGCTGGGACGATGCTGTGCCGGACGCCGCCGCGCTCGAAGCGTTTCAATATCCGCTGGGAGAATCGCACCTGCCGCACATGGCCGGGCACATCTGGGCACGTACCGGCGAGTACGACCGCTTGATCAACGACAACGTGCGGGCCGTCGACAACGATCGTGCCTGGTTCGCTCTAGGCAACGGACCGGGACAAAAGTACATGCAGTACTATCACGACCACGATGTCGATTTCGTGCTGTACGGGCTGACGACGGAGGGCCGCAACGATGAGGCCCGCACCTTCGCGGCACGTGAGGATACGTTCTCGCAGGTCCGGCTCGCGCTGCGGCTGCATGACGATGCCCGGATCGAACAGCTCGATACGAGTGGCGTAGGCGCGATTGCCTTCGCGCATGCCGTGGCTGCGGCGCGCCTCGGACAGCTGGACGTCATGCGCGCCGAGAGCGCCAAGACGGGCGCGCTCGACGGACAGCGGGCGAATCTGATCGAGGCGGCGCGGGCGCTTGGCGCTCACGATCCGGCGGCTCGCGTCGCGGCCTACGCGCGGGCGTACGCGGCAACGAAAACCGATCTTCCGGGCGACCCCAAGAACTACTGGTCGATGCCGATCGGCGAAGGCTACGGCGCCGCGCTGCTGGCCGCCGACCGGCCCGCCCTTGCCGAAACGGTGTTTGCCGCCGAACTCAAGCGCTTCCCGAACGATCCGCATCTCGAATGGGGCCTCGCGCGTGCGCTCGCGGCACAAGGGAAGGACGATACGGTGCCGCGTGCCGCCTATCGCGCGCACTGGAAGGGAACTCGCGATCTCACCCTCGACGACCTCGGATAAGCTGCACCGGCGCGGGCTGCCCGCCGCGTTTGGGTATGCCGCGGCGGGCCTCGGCGCGGCGTGGCGCGCGCAGCCGAACCTGCGGGTGCACGCCGGCATTGCGGTCGTCGTGATCGCGACCGGACTGCTCCTGCACCTCCCGCTGCTGGCGTGGGGGCTGCTCGTCTTCGCGATCGCGCTGGTGCTGGTGGCCGAATTGCTGAACACCGCCGTCGAAACGCTCGTCGACCTCGTCTCACCGGGCGATCATCCGCTGGCCAAGCAGACCAAGGACGTCGCCGCGGCCGCGGTGCTGGTGGCGGCGGCCGGTGCGGTCGCTATCGGACTGCTCGTCGCCGGTTGGGCGCTTGCTCGGGCCGCTGCCGGCACGGGCGGTATGTTATAATCGGGACCGCTTGAGTACCGACCCTCTACCGGGCAGGCGCGGCCCGACGCCCCGATGACGTCGCACTGGCCCGAGATCGTCGCCCTCATCCTGCTGGTGGGCGCCGCCGCGTTTTTCGCGGCTTCCGAGGCGGCAATCGTCGCCATGAACCGGCTCCGGGCGCGCGCGCTCTCCGAGAAGCACGTGCGCGGCGGAAAGGTTCTCCAGCGGCTCTTGAGCGATCGGAACCGCACGCTGACGTCGGTGCTGATCGGCAGCACCTTCGTGCTGCTGGCGGCTGATTCGCTCGCCACCGCGCTGTTCATCCGCCTCGACATTCCGAACGCCGTCGTGTGGTCGACGATCGTGATGACGGTCCTGATCCTGCTCTTCGGCGAGATTCTGCCCAAGACGATCGCCGTCGGCACGGGCGACCGCATGGCGCTGCGGCTGGCACCGATCCTCGCGGTCGTAACGCGGATCGTCTCGCCGCTGACCACGATGTTCCTGTGGGTTACCGATAGCCTGATCCGGCTCTTCGGCGGAACGCCGAACGTCGGACCGTACGTCACCGAAGAAGACATCAAAACGCTGGTCAACGTCGGGGTCGAACAGAACGTTCTCGAAGAGGGGGAGCGCGAGCTCATCCATTCGATCATTCAATTCGGCGACACCATCGTACGCGAGGTGATGACACCGCGCATCGACATGGTGACGGTGGCGGAAACGTCGTCGCCCCGCCGCGCGCTCGACCTGGTGATCGCCGAAGGGTACTCGAAGATCGCCGTGTACGAGGAGACGATCGACAAGATCACCGGCGTCGTCCACGATCGCGAGCTGTTGATCGCGCTCTCCAACGGCACGATCGCGACGGTCTCCCTGCGGACGCTGATGCGGCCGGTCGAGCACGTCCCTGAGAATAAGCGCGTCTCCGAACTGTTGCGCGAGATGCAGCGCGGCAAGTTTTCGCTTGCGATCGTGCTCGATGAATACGGCGGCACGGCCGGCCTGGTAACGATGGAAGATCTGCTCGAGGAGATCGTCGGCGAGATTCGCGACGAACACGACGAGGGAGAAGAAGAGCCGATCCGCACCATCGCGCCGGGCGAATCGGTCGTCGAAGCCGGCACGAACATCGAAGACGTCAACGCCGCACTTGGGATCGAGCTGCCGCACGAGGAATTTGAAACCATCGGCGGCTACACCGTCGGACTGTTCGGGCGGCTCCCGCGCGAAGGCGAAGAGATCGAGGCCGGAAACGGCGTGCGGCTGCGAGTCGACCGCACGCGCGGCCGCCGGATTCTGAGCGTGCGCGTCCTGACCGACCATGCCGCGGCGGCTCGCGAAGCCGAGACCGCAGCCGCCCGTGAGTGATCCGGCCGATCTGCTCGCGCGGGCCGTCGCGGCGCGCGACGGCGCCTACGCACCCTATTCGGAATTCGCCGTCGGCGCGGCGTTGCTCGACGCGAACGGAACGATCTGGACCGGCGCCAACGTCGAGAATGCTTCGTATGGGTTATCGATGTGCGCGGAGCGCACCGCGATCTTCAACGCGGTCGCGAGCGGAGCGCGCGAATTCGAGGCGGTGGCGGTTGCCGGACCCGACGGCGTGCGAACCCTGCCCTGCGGTGCGTGCCGCCAGGTGCTCTGGGAATTCGCGCCCGGGCTGCGCGTCGTGTTCGACGATGGCGGCCGCGTGAACGAAATACCGCTGGCCACGCTGCTGCCGCACGCCTTTGGCGCGGGGCAGCTGGCCGAGGCGCGGGTGCCGGCCGGGCCCCGCGGGTCGCGCGTCTGACCGAACGCAGCTCCACCACCGATGCCATCGTCCTGCGCGGACGCCCGCTCGGTGAGGCCGACCGGGTCTATACGCTGCTGACGCGCGAACGCGGAAAAGTGGACGCCGTTGCCAAAGGCGCCCGCCGCCCGCGCAGCGCGATCGGCGGCCGGCTCGAGCCGCTGGCCGAGGTCGTCGTGTCGCTGCATCGCGGCCGCTCGCTCGACGTGATCCGTGAGGTCCGCACGATCCGCTCCCACTGGAACGGGCTGGTGCGGCCGGAAGCGTTCGCGACCGCGGCGCTGTTCGCCGAAACGATCGACCTGTTCTGCGAAGCCGATCTGGCGATGCCGGAAATCTACGCGCTGCTGACCGCGGCCGTCGCCGCCGTCGCCGGCAGCGAGGCTCCGGCCGCGCTGGTTCCACGTTTCCAGCTGCGCCTGCTTCACGCGCTCGGTCTCGCGCCGGCCGATGACGCCTGCGTGCGCTGCGGCGGTGCGTTCGACCAGCACGGCGCGTGGCTCGATCTCGAAGCCGGGGGATTGGGATGCGAGCTGTGCTACGGCGTGCGCGGCGACGCCCACGCGCTCAGCGCCGACGACGTCGCGAACTTCCGCGCCCTGGGCGCGGAGCGCGGAACGGGCGCCGCTTTGCACGGAACCGTGCGCGTGACGCGCGCCGCCGACGACTTGATCACCTGGCATCTCGGACGGCGGCCGAAGTCGCGTGCCCTCATGCACGAGCTCTCATGACCGGCGGCAGCGCGGGAACGGTGCTGGCGCTCGACGTCGGGAGCCACCGCATCGGGGTCGCAATCGGGGAGGGAACGTTCGCGCTGCCGCTGGTGACGCACACGCGCACGAACGTGCGCGACGACGTCGATGCGATCGTCGCGCTGGCGCGCGAACGCGGCGCCCGGATCATCGTCGTCGGCGATCCGCTGACGCTGGCCGGCGAGCGCGCGCTTGCGAGCGAGCAGATCGATGCTTTCGTCGCGCACTTGACCCGAGCGTTCGACGGCACGATCGAGCGCGTCGACGAGCGCCTGACCACCGCCGCCGCGCAGAAGACCCTAATCGAAGCCGACGTCTCCCGCGCCAAGCGCAGGAAAGTCATCGACCAGCTCGCCGCCGTAGGAATCCTCGAGACGTGGCAAGCCCGCAGGCCTCGGTAAACCGTGCCGGCCGCGCGCTGGTCGGCGTCGCCGTCGGCT
>PMOG01000026.1 GCA_003161555.1 Vulcanimicrobiota bacterium
GCGGCAGCTCCGTACCGTCGGCGCCGAAACCGGCGAGTACCGGCGTGGGCGTGCTTGCGTTCTCGATCGTGGTTCCGGTCAAGCCGGCGCCCTCGGCGCTACGACGCAAGCCGGCCTACGTCTCCCCCGCGACGCAATCGGTATCATTCCAAGTCGGCGCATCGACGCCGCAGATCGTGACGCTCGCACTCGGCAGCGCCACCTGCCCGCTGATGACGCTCGGATACACGTGTACCGCCGACGCGCAAGTCGCCGCAGGCCCCAGTCAATCGCTGACCATCAAGACGTTTGCCAGCACCGATGGTTCGGGCGCGGTGTTATCGCAGAACACCATCGTCATTAGCGTTGTGGCCGGGCAGACGAACCCGGTCACGGTATCCCTCAACGGTGTCGCGGCAACGCTGACGCTCGCGGTGCTGCCGCAGGCGTCGGTGACGAAGTGCACACCGTCGTCCGTCACCGTGACCTGGAGTGCGTTGGACGCGGCCGGAGACACGATCGTCGGTCCCGGGACGATCGTGGCATCGGACGGCACGCCGGTGGCCCCGACGCTGGCGGTCTCGGATCCGGCCCGCTTCACGGTCGGCGCGCCGATTGGAAACACCTGGAGCGTTGCCTACAACGGTGCGGGCGGCGGTGCGTCGGTGACCGTGACCGCGACGAATCCCAACGTCGCCAGCGGCAGCGTGCAAGTCACGCTGCGTGCGGGATCGCGCCTCTTCACGACCGCAGCGGCGGCGGTGAACGTCGTGGGGCCGCCGTACACCGGCGCGGCGACCGCCATCACCAACCTCGTGAACGAACCCGTCCGGCTGCTCGTGGACGGCTCGTGCACGCTGTTCGTCGCCAACAATGCCGGCGGCGGGGCGGACACCGTCACCGTCTACGCACCGCCGTATACCGGCGCGCCCATCGCAACGGTGCTGACCAGCAACGTCATCGACCTGGCCCTTTCAGCGGCCGGCAATCTGTTCGTCCTGAGCGGATCGCCGACGAACACCGTAACGGAATTCGGCCCGCCGTACACCGGCTCGCCGATCGCGACGATCGCTCTCGCGCCGGTCGGTTCACTTTTCGCATCGCTCAACATCTCGCTGGATTCCTCGAACGATGTCTTCGTCTTGGGCACGATCAACGCCGCCAACTTCGTGCGCTTCTACACCCCGCCGTACACGGGCGCGCCGACCGCCATCGTCGGAGACGTGGATCCGCAACGGACCGCCGTGCAAACGGGAACCAACGATCTCTTCATCACCAGCGGGAACTCGTCGCAGACCGTGTTCGCTCCGCCGTACACTGGAACCCCGATAGCCAGCATCAGCTCCGGTAGCTACTTCGGCGGCGACGGTCTGGCGGTCGACGCGGCGGGTGATTTCTTCGTCGCGTACTTCGGCAGCAATGTGGTTACGGAATACCAGCCGCCGTATACGAGTGGGCCGGCTGCGACCATCACCTCGGGCCTCGCCGGCCCGGCGATGCTGGCGCTCGATCCGGCGACGGGAAATCTGTTTGTCTCGAGTCTCCCGCCGCCCTCGACGTTCACTCCGCCGAAGACGGTGACGGTGTACGCACCGCCCTACGCCTCCGCGCCGTTTGCGACGGTCAACATACCCGGCTCAAACGGCGCGCTCGCCATTTCTCCCTAAGGCGTTAGCGCGGTGCGGGCATCCGCACGGTGTCGGGCGTCGGCGTCGGCGAGGCTTGCGGCTGAAGCATCGCGGGTCCGTTGAGGACGCGGATGGTCGTCGGCGGGTTGGACGTATCGCTCATGCGCATGAAGTTGAAGGTGATCGTCTCGGTCGGCGCAGCGTCTCTGCCCGCGCCGGCCGAAGCGCGATAACTGCTGACGAGCACGTCCTCGAACGTAAGCGTGCGCGCGCCAACCACCAACCGCATCTTTAAGATGTGCTGACCCATCGAAGCGGCTTGGAACAGTTTGGGGCTGGTCGCATCCGCCATCTTGGTGACCTGCAGCGAACTCGGCGACGGCTGGCGCGCACCGCCGCTGCCCGTCGCCGCCGTCGATCCAGACGGCGACCCGAGCGTGAACGACATCACGGGGACGCCGCTCGGCGCGCTGGCCCCGAGCGGACCGTCGAAAAAGAGCGTCCCGACCGCGGCGGCGTTCGCCACCGCAACCGAGAGCGCAACCATCAGTACGGTGAGGGTTGCGGCCGCAGCGTGGCTGGACAATCCCGCGCGTAGCGCCTGAAAACGTGACATAACGTCCTCACTTTTCCTTTGAAACGGCGACCGACGACTTTCGGCCTTTCCAGTTCGCTCCCTTGTCTTGGCTCGCGCTAGTAGCCCAGGTAGACGCGGCGGACTTGGTCGTTTTGCGCCAGTTCGGCGCTGGGGCCATGCATCGCGATGCGGCCGGCCTCGAGGATGTAGGCGTGGTCGGCGCTCGCCAGGGCAACGGTCGCGTTCTGCTCCGCGACCAGGATCGTCACGCCGTCCCGTTCGTTGATCGTTCGCAGCAAGGCGAAGATGTCGCGCACGATCATCGGTCCCAGACCGAGCGACGGCTCGTCCAGCAGCAGCATCTTCGGTTCCATCATCAGCGCGCGCGCAATCGCGAGCATCTGCTGTTCGCCGCCGCTGAGCGTTCCGGCGGCCTGCGATCGGCGTTCGGCGATCCACGGAAAGTAGCCGGCGACCCGCTCGTAGCGCTGCGCGAAGCGCTTCCGATCGTTCGTGAGGTAGCCGCCCAGCGCAAGATTTTCTCCGACCGTGAGCGAGCTGAGCGTCCCACGGCCTTCGGGCACGTGGGCGACGCCGCGCCGCGCGGCATCCTCGGGCGCGCCGTTCAGCGGCGAGCCGGCAAACGCAACCGTCCCGCCGGTCTTGACCGCGCCGGTCAGCGCGCGCAGCGTGCTCGTCTTACCCGCTCCGTTTGCCCCCAGCAGCGCCACGATCGCGCCCTCGTTCACGTCGAGGTCGATACCGCAGACCGCTTCGATCTCGCCGTACCAGGCATGCAGGCCGCGCGCTTGGAGCAACGGCGCGGTGCGCGGCTCGGCCAGTGCCGGCATCAGACCGTGCCCAAGTAGGCTTCGACGACGGCCGGATTGGCTTGGACCGCGGCGGGCGGTCCGTCGGCGAGCTTCTTGCCGGAGGCCAGTACGACGATGTGATCCGAGACGCTCATCACCAGCTGCATGTGGTGCTCGACCATGAGGATCGTCGTCTTGAAGTCGCTCGCGACGCGACGAATGGTCGCGGCGAGCGCCGTGACCTCGTCGTGACTGATCCCGGCCGCGGGCTCGTCGAGAAGCAGCAGTTCGGGCTTGGCCATGATGGCCCGGGCCAGTTCGACGCGTTTGCGAATGCCGAACGGAAGCCCCCGAACCGGACGCTTCGCGATGTCGGCCACCTCGAGCTTTGCCAGCACCTCCATCGCCTCGTCGAGTGCGCCTGCCTCCGCGTGCCAATCGCCGAAACCGCCGGGGAACCGGGCGTGGTAGCCGACGAGCACGTTGTCGAGGACGTTCATGTGTTCGAACAGCGCGAGATTTTGAAACGTGCGGGCGATGCGCTTGCGAGCGATCTGCTGCGGCCGAAGCCGCAGCAGATCCTCGCCCTTGAACAGCACCTCGCCTGAGGTCGGCTCGTACAAGCGCGTGATGCAATTAAAGCAGGTCGTCTTGCCGGCGCCGTTCGGTCCGATCAGCCCCGTGATATGACCTTCGGCAACATCGAAGGTCACGTCGTTCAGCGCGGTGATGCCACCGAACCGAATGGTGAGGTTGCGAACCGTCAACAGCGCCGGCATGCGGCCTACTTTTCGGCCATCGTCAAGGATCGCGTGTCGATCAGCACGCCCGAGGGCGACCAATCCGTTGCGAGCCACTTCGCCGTGATCATTTGCGTGATCGGGAAGCGAAACGTCGGCGAGGTGTGGATCACGACGCCGGGATAGGCCCACGGGTTGTCCTTTTCGACCAGATTCGAAGCGATGTCCATGACCTTCTTACGGGTCAGATCCTTGCCGGCGCGCCGCAGCACGTCGACCATCGTGAACGCGATCGAGACGCCGTAGAGGTAATTGCCGTCGTCCTTGTCGGCGCCGGGCAGATACTTGGCCATGATCTCGTTGTAGAGCTTCATCCCGGCATCGCCGGCGTAGCGCGCGTGGTTCGCCGGATCCTTGAGATAAATCGTACTGATGACGCCGGCCACTGCGGAAGCACCGCCGCCCTTGGACGCCGCGTTCATGAACGGAACCGCGGCCGAAACGTTGTTGAGGTACGTCGTCGGATGCCACGACTGCTGCGCCGCGGCGACCATCGCCTGAATGGCGAACTTCGGCGTGGCAAAGATCATGAAGGTGTCGCAGCCGGCGGCCTTGAGGGTCGAAACCTGCGAACTGACGTTGGGATCGGTCGTCTCGTACGAGACCATCTTGACGATCAGGTTCTCGTGCTTGCCGAGACCGCGTTTGAGTCCGGCGTTGTAGTCCTCGCCGTAGTCGTCGTTCTGATAGAGGACGCCGATCTTCGCCTTGGGATGGTTCTGCAGGATGTCCTGCGCGTAGAGGGTCGCTTCGGCTTGGTAGTCCGGCTGCCAGCCGATCGTCCAGGGGAACTTCTGATAGTCGTGACCCCACGTCGACGCGCCCGTCGCGACGAACAGCTGCGGCACGCCGTTCTGGTTCAGATACGGCCGAATCGCGGTGTTGACGGCGGTCCCGAGCGTGTCGAAGATCGCGAAGACCTTGTCTTGCTCGACCAGTTGGTGCACGATCTGCACGGCCTGCGGCGGACTGTAGCCGTCGTCTTTGTCGATGTAGCGGATCTTGCGGCCGTTCACGCCGCCGTGTTCGTTCACGTAACTGAAGTACGCCGCGATGCCCTTGCCGATGTTGCCGTACGCCGAGGCAGGGCCGCTGTAGGGATGCGTGCCGCCGAGCAAGATCTCGGTATCGGTGATACCGGGTTCTGCGGCGAAGGCGGGGGCGAGTGCGCTGCCGCTGACGGTAAGCGCGAACGTCGCGGCGAGGATGCCGGTTACGGCTTTACGGTAGACTGGGATCACGGGTACCTCCTGCGGGCGGAGAGTTGCGCTGTTCGCGCATTGGTTGATCGACCCCGATCGAAGCGGCGGCCGGGGCCGGCCGTTCGGGTCGTGGCGGCGACGGCACTCCTCGGACGAGCCGGCGCGTCAAACGCTGCACCCCTCCGACGATCCCGTCCGGAACGAAAAGCATCATGAGGATCAAGGTGACGCCGTAGACGACGCTGGGTGCAGCGGCGTTGACCTGCTGGGCCACCAAGGGGAGAAACTCGATCACGATCGCGCCGACGAGCGCCCCCCAGAATGTGGTTATGCCTCCCAGCACCGCTCCGATCAGCAGCGTGATCGAGAGCGCGAACGAGAACGTATCGGGGCTGACGTAAGCGGTCGTCATCGCAAAGAAGGCGCCGGCGATTCCGGCCAGTACCGCGCTCCAGCCGAATGCCAGCGTCTTGTAAAAGTAGGGGTTGACGCCGAACGAGATCGCGGCGATCGGATTGTCGCGCAACGCACGCAGCGCGCGGCCGACCCGGCCGCGCACCAGGAGCGCCGAAACGAGAAACGCCGCGCCTGCGATCGCCCAGGCGATGTAATAGAGCCACTGCTGGCCGTCGAGCGGGACGCCCGCCGGCGACTTGACCGCATCCAACGACAAACCGCCGAAACCGCCGGTGATGCTCTTGTAGTGTTTGAGGAACGACGGCGTCGCGACCGCGAGTGAGAAGGTCGCGAGCGCAAGGTACACGCCGGCCAAGCGAAGGGCGATCGCTCCGATGATGAGTCCGAACGCGCCCGAGGCGATCGCGGCCAGCGGCAGCCCGATCCAATAAGGCCAGCCCAGATTGTGGGCGAGTACCGCCGCCACGTAGCCGCCCAGTGCCATGAACGCTCCGTGTCCGAGCGAGATCTGGCCGTTCATTCCGGTCAGAATGATCAGGCCCAGAATTGCGATCGCGTACGCCGCAACATAGATGAAGTCGAAGACCAGGAACGAGGGGCTGATCGCCGGGAGGATCGCGATTGCGAAGATCGCGATGCCGACGCGGAGCGTGCGAGCGACGCTCGGCGACACTATACTCGCTGCACCGTCGCGCGCCCGAACAACCCGGACGGCTTGATGACGAGCACCGCAACGATAATCGCGAGCGCTGCGGCGAGCCGCAGCTCATTGCCGATCGCCTCAACGTAGGTCCCGAGCAAATTGAGGACGACACCGAGGATCAGGCCGCCGATGACGGCGCCGATGGGGCTTTCGATCCCGCCAAGAACGGCCGCCGCAAAGGCATACACGATCACGCTCTGCATCATGTTGGGATCGAGGAACACCACCGGTGCGATCATGATCCCCGAGATCGCACCCACGACCGAAGCCAGTCCCCAGCCCAGCGCGAGCATCCAGCCCACGCGGATGCCGAGCACGCGGCTTTGTTCGGGATAGATCGCCGCAGCCCGCATCGCGAGTCCGAGCTTCGTTTTCTGGAAGAACAGCGTCACCAGGCCGAGCGTCACCAGCGAGACGACGATGACACCGACGTCCTGCGCGCTGAACGCGACGCCCCCGACCTGCAGCGGCGTGGTCGGAAACGGTGACGGAAACGGCTTGACGATATAGCCCCAAATCCAGCCGGCCAAGCCGTTGACCGCCGTGAACAGCCCCAGCGTCACGATCACGACCGTGAGCTGCGGTGCGCGTTCGACCGGACGAATCACGATCCGTTCCAGCGCGACGCCGCCCGCGAACGCGACGACGATGGTGACGAAAAACGCGGCCAGCATCGGAACGCCCATCTGCACGAGCTGCCAGGCAACGTAGGTCGAAAACATCGCCAACTCACCCTGGGCAAAGTTGATCACGCCCATCGACCGGTAGATCAGAACGAGCGCAAGCGCCATGCTGGCGAAGATCGAGCCGGTCGCCAAGCCGCTGACGATCTGCTGGGCAAGAAGCTGCACGTGTGCGCGAAACCTTCCGAGCGTGGGAAGCGGTGCGAGGCGGAGGAAATTTCCGACAAGGGTGGTGGCGAACCTGCGGCTTTGGCCGCCACCGCGGTCTTCGTCATCTCACCGGCAAGGCAGGCGCTATTTCGCTCCGGCCCGCGATCCTCGCCGGGTCGCGGGCGGAGCCTCCGGCGTTAGATCAGGAAGCCGGCGATCGAGCCGGCGACTTTCTCCGCCGTGCCTTCGTCAACGGTCCGGCCGGCGAGCGGTGCCGGCGCCGGCGCGCCGGATCGAACGAAGGTGACGCTCCACCCGACCTTCTCGCGTGAAATCGTTGCCTTTGCCGCGCCGAGCGAGATTGTCGCGGGATCGCCCAGCGCGCGCGGCGGCTGATACTTGGCTCCGGGAACGCACGACAGCACGCCGTCGCCGATCGCCTCGCAGAAGTCGCGAAAGGTCAACGGCGTGCTACCGGCTGCTAGCGATTCCGCGAAACGAGCAGCAGGCGATGATGCGACCTGATCGTCCGGAACAACTCAGCAGCTTGACCATTCTGGTGCTCAATCGACCTGCCGCAGAAACGTCAAGGCAGTCATCAGGTCGTCGGCGGCCGGTTCGATTCCTCCGTCGCGCACCGCCTCGGCGAAAACGCGTTCGAAATAGTGCCGCAACGCGACCCGAGTCGTCGCGTCGAGCGCTCCGCGCACGGCGGCAACCTGACGCAAGAGGTCGAGAACGTAGGCGTCGTCGGCGACCATTTCGAGAATGTGATCGATGTGCCCGCGCGCCGTCTTGAGCCGGTTGACGACATCGATCTTGCGCTCGCCTTCGAGGGCTTTGTGATGGGTTTCGAGTTCTTGGCTGCGGCGGTTTGGATTGATCGACATGTGTAAGCGCACCTGAGCCCGGCGCGGCAGCGACGGGCGACGAGAAAGCGTGTAGCGCAGCCCGAATCGGGACCGCGCGGCTAACTGCGGCGGTGCGGGGGTCCGCGAACTTGCAGCCGGGCAAGCGCGGGTTCGTCGAATCGGCGAGGAGCCTCGAGAAAGACCGGAATCGGGGCCTTGGGCGTAAGCGCCGCCCACGGAAGCACGAGCCGGCGGAAGAACGTGATCGCCTCGGCGACGCTCTCTGCGAGCCAGCGCAGCAGCTGCGAAAGCACCGCTACGACGGCAATTCCCACCAGCGCGTGGAGCGCGAGGCTGGCGAGGATCGGACCGCCGAGCCAGACGGTTCCCCCGAGCTCGCGGCCGTCCACCACGAGTTGTTCGAGGCTCTCCATCGCGAACAGCACGCCGATCTGTCCGGCGAAGATCGCCGGGAACAGGCGGGCCTGTGTGGCCGGCGTGAGCGCGGCGTCGGAGAGGCGCAGCCGTTGGGCCGGCTTGGTACCTTGCGACAGCGCGAGGTACACGATCCAGGCGACGAAGAGCGCCGCGCATAGCGATCCCGCACTCAGCGTGGGTGCGACATCGGCCGTGCTGTGATCGGTGAAACTGCCGTGGCCGAATGCGCCGGCGTTCGACAGCCCTTCGACCAGCGGATCCGCCACCGCCGCTGCAATGATGGCCGCTGCCGAGCAGAACATGAGACGAGCCAGCGCAGACGCCGAACGCACCCGCAATCATTCCCGTCGACGACGAGGAATCTCCTACCCCACCGTACGCGAAAAGCGGCGGGACGCCGCGGTTTGCGAGACGTAGTCGCGGGAATGAGCCCGCTCGATCTTCGCACACGTCCTCCGCGTCATCCCCGCGAACGGCTCGGCTCGATCAGGACAGCGCGCTTGCGGCCAGACCGAACGAGCGCTGATTCTTCCGCGTGAAGCGGCGGCGGCGAACTACGGCGCGACGAGCTGCAGCGTGCCGACGGTGAGCGCGGCGGTCAGCCCGTCGCCGTTGAGTACGGAGTCGGCCGCCGGCAGCACGTGGCGAAGGGTGTAGGCGATCTGCGGGCCGTGATCGAGACCGCCCTTCGTGACCGTGCAGCTGCGCGGCGGAACGTCGACGCCGGCCGCGCCGTCGCGGATCCACTGCACGAAGCCCGGTTCGGCGGTACCGTTGCGCAGCAGGATCTCGACGTTCTTTTGCGCGCTCTTGGCATTGACCGTCGAGGTTGCGGGCATTTGGTCGCGCAGTAACTGCGCGAGCTTCGGATCCGTCGCATCGATCGCGCTGAAGATTCCAACCGTCGCACCGTCGCACGCGAGCACCCAATGCATGGCTGCCGTGGCTCCGGGCGCGGGCGAGGGCGTCGGCGAGGCGCCGGTCTGAGCACCGGCGGGGAGCGCGCAGCAGCCGACGGCCGCAAGCCAACCCCCCAGCGCGATACGGTGAAACGGCGTCACGCCGAGCGCCCGTTTTGGAACCACATCATCGACGCGGTCATGGTCACCGTGCCGGTGATGCCCATCGCCGTCGTCGATATCGGCGTCCAGTGCTGCGTCGTCGCCAGCCCCGGCTCGGCGGCGAAGGCCAGAATCAGCGTTCGGATCACGATTGCTTCCCCGAGCGGTCAGGGGGCGCGAAAGATCACTTCGGGCCGCGGAATGTGAGGGCCCGGCGCGCTCTGCGCATGGGCTGGGCTGCCGATACTGATTTCGGGCGACCGCTGCACGGCGTCGGCGGAGGTACCGCGCACCAGCTGCGTCACGCGGCCGGTGTGGATCCGCACGTAATCGGCGTCGCGGTTGTCGCCCGGCATCACGATGAGCACGGCGTTGCCGTCGCGGACCGACGCCCAGCCGACGACCGTTCCGTCACGCGCCGTCAGCGGCCGCGCGACCACGCGCGCTGCGGGCTGCACCTCGATCACGACCGGGACGGGTCCGGCAGCATCCGCGGGAAGCATGGCCGCTAACGTTCGACTCTCCCGTTCGGCTGCCTGGTCGTGGTCCCGCAGAACCGGCGAGCGGCGGTCTCAGACCAACTCCGGCGTGATCAGTGCCGGCTCTCCGCGGTCGAAGCGTTCGAGGTCGGGGGCGCGCAGCGTGACGTGCGTCGCCAGCAGCACGGCAACGATCACCGCGAGTCCGAGCGCCGCAATCACGACGATCAGCATGTCCGCATCGGCGACGCCCAGGCTCAGCGCATGCGGCAACGCACCGCGCGGCGCGCCGGCCGGCAGCGGGTTGCCGGTCACGTAGGCGCGGGCCGCGGCTTCGACCGCGACCGCCGAACCTGCCCCCGCAGCGGCCAGATGCTGCGCGGTCTGCGACCCGATCGCGTACTGGACGCCCGGCACGGCGATGAACCCGCCGGTCAGCCGAAACAGATTGAGCAGGGCGATCGCGCGGCCGACCAGCGCCCGTTCGAACGACAACGTGACGACGAAGAGCCCCGGCGAGACGCTGAGCCCTGCGCCGAATGCGCCGAGCGCACCGATCCAACCGGCGTCGTGCACGGAGACCGGCGCCAGTGCGCGTGCGACGACCGCCGCGGCCGCGATGAATACAAGGCCGGCCGCGCCGGTGAGGACGACCCAGCGCGTCGTCACCAAACGTGCGAAGACGAGGCCGCTGGCGAGCGCCGCGACGGACTCGGGCCACAGCGTCAGCCCCGCTTCGTGCGGCGCCAGACCCTGGGCGCGCAGCAGCCCGAGCGTCAGGCCGCCATTGAGGGCGGAGAAGGAAACGCTGCCCATCACCGTCGCGATCGTTCCGATGATCGCGACCGAGGTGGCGAGTTTGCGAACCGGGACCAGCGGCTGTTTCTTGGCCGCTTCGATCGCGATCAGCGCCGCGTATGCGGCGACGCCGGCGAGGATCGGACCGACCGTCAGCGGATCGTGCAGATCGCTGTTCGCGAGCCGCCCGGTGCCGATGTACACGCCGGCAGATCCGAGTGCCGCGAGCAGCAGTGCCGCCCAGTCCGGTGGGTCATCCGTTGCCTGCGGTTCACGTTTCTGCAGGGTGAACGCGGCCAGCAGCACCGCGATCAGCGCGACCCCAACCTCGGCTGCAAAGAGGACGCGCCACAGTGACGAGACGGCGACCAAGGCGCCGAGCGGCGGCCCGAGCGTGGACGCGCCGAACAGCACCGGCACCATGACGCTCGCGGTCGCGCTGAGTTTCCGGCTGCCGAAGGTCGTCAGCAGCGGCGGCAGGACCACCACGAAGAGCATACCGGACATCAAGCCGTGCACGACGTGCGCGGCGAGCAGCACCCCGAACGTTGTTGCCGTCGCGCTGGCGAGCGCGGAGATCAGCGAGACCGCCAAGAGTACATAGAAGAGCAGCCGTGCTTCGACGCGACGGCCGAGTTCGGCCGCGAGCACGCAGCCGAACGCCAGCGCCGCATCGCTCAGCAGCGGCAGCGTTGCCGCCAGCGCCGGCGCGACGTGCAGATCCGAACCGATCACGGATGCGTCGAGCGAGATCGCGCTGGTGTTGATGAGGCCGGGGAAGAGGGTGAGGATCACCAGCACGACGTTTGCGGCGTACGATTGAGCCAGGGCCGGCTTCGGCGCGGCCATTTCAGCTCGCGGCGGCCTCGCCGCGGTCGTCGAGCAGCGTCGTGAGGTGCTTGCGGCGCCAGAACCGGAAATAGTAGATCGACTGAAAGAGCAAGTTGGCGCAGAACGCGACCGGGTAGGCCGTCCACACGCCGTCCAGACCGTAATGCGGCGCCAGCGTGTATGCGACCGGCACCTCGACGCCCCAAATCGAGACGATCGCCAGCAGGGTCGGCCACAGAACCGTCCCGCTCGAACGCATTAGGCCCGAGAGCACCGCCGAGGTACCGAAGATCGCGTAACTCCAGAGCGTGATCGCGAGCAGATCGTGGGCCGTTCGCAGCACGACCGGAGCGGTGATGAACCAGCCCAGCACGTCCTTGTCGAACAGATAGACGATGGCGATCAGCGTCCCGCCGAGGGCCCAGTTCAGGCCGACGCCGGCGCGCGCGATCCGCGTCAACCGGTCGAGCCGGCCGGCACCGATCGACTGCGCACCGAAGATCGAAACGGCGATGCCGATCGAGATCGCGGGAAACTGCACATATGAGACGATTTGGTTGACGGCGCCGTACGCGGCCGTCGCGCCCGAACCAAACCGGTTGACCAGTGCGAGCACGGCGATCTCCGAAAGCGATACCGTTACGACTTGCACGCCGGTCGGTACGCCGATGCGCAGCAGCGTCCGTACCAGGGGCCAGTCCAGCCGCATGTGACGCACGATCGAGAGGTTGAGCGCCAGCGGATTCCTTTCACGTGCAAGCGCGACGAGGAGGAACGCTAGTCCGACGGCGCTTCCCCCCAGGTTGGCGACGGCCGCGCTGGCGACGCCGAGATGCGGCAGACCGGCCCAGCCGAGAATCAGCGCCGGCGTGATGATCAGCGTGGCGAGCGTGCTGACGATCAGCGAGACGAACGGCGTGCGAGAATCGCCCGTCCCACGGACGAACGTCGTATAGGCGAGGTAGGTGAACAGCAGCGGCAGCCCGAGAAATACGATGCGCGCGTAGTGAGCCGCGTCCTCGAAGATGTCGGGCGGCGTCGCGATCACGTGCATGAGCGGCTGGACGAAGATCGCGCCCAGGCCGCCGATCACCAGCCCTCCGCCGATCGAGAGCGCCAGCGTCGTCCCGGCGACGGCTTTGAGACGCTCTTCGTCGTGCGCACCGTAGGCTTGCCCGACCAGCACCGTACTTGCGCTGAAGATCCCGATGAAGAACGAGATCATGAAGAAGACAATCGGGAAGAAGCCCGACGCCGCAGCAAGCGCGTGCACGTCGATCAGCCGGCCCAAGTAGATGCTGTTGAGCGTCGCCGATGCCGACTGCAGAATGTTGCTCAGCATCAGCGGGATCAGAAAGACGATCAGGGAGCGCCAGATCGGCTTGGAATCGTCGATCGCTGGACCTCGGCGCTGCATCGCGGTTTGTATCCCCCGTTGCGTGCTTTGCCCTTTCCTACGTTCCGGGGACCGGCGCGGTGCGCGCCGAATCGTCGGGGCGGCGGGCGATTAGCTCAGCGGTAGAGCGTCCCCTTTACACGGGGAGGGCCGGCGGTTCGAATCCGTCATCGCCCAGATTCCGTTTGCTCGAGTTCCATGAAGCGGCCGTGCGCCGCTTACAGCGCCTCGCGAACGCGCTCGGGAGAAAAGTTACCGCACTCGCCGCCATAACGCCGGCCAGCGGGTTCATGAGCTCCTCAAACGGCATGCCTCCGATGTGAGCGATCAACATCGCGTTACTCCACCGCACCGGAGATGACGGTATCGAGATGTTCGCTCCATTTCGCGTCCGACGAGGCGTCGACACCGTAATTGTCGTGCCAATTCCACCACGTGTAAGGCTCGGTCTGGGGGTAACCTTCGGGCGAGTCCTCCCACTCTTCCTGACGCCCGAGCGGCGTCGCGTCGAGGTAGCTCCAGGTGCTCCCCATCGCCTCGTCGCCGCGCCCGTTGATGAAGTACGTGCGGAATACGCGCTCGCCGTCGCGGAAGAACACGTTATGGCCGTGCCACTCGTCCACGCCGAACTCTGCGTCGAACGCGTCCGTTATCGTGTACCACGGAATCGCCCACCCCATCCGCGACTTCACGCGCGCGATCTCAGGCTGCGGCGCGCGTGAGACGTATGCGAGCGTGGTGTCGCGGGCGTTCAGATGGGCGAGGTGCGCGACCTGGTCGGCGCCCAAGGAGCAGCCGCGGCAGGCGTGCTCGGGCCAGCCGAACACGCCGGGTTCGTGGAAGGCGCGGTAGACGATCAGCTGACGGCGGCCTTCGAACAAGTCGAGCAGGCTCACCTTGCCGTTAGGTCCGATGAACTCGTACGTCTTCTCTACGGCCATCCACGGCATCCGCCGGCGCTCGGCGGCCAGCGCGTCGCGGGCACGGGTAAGGGCCTTCTCTTTCACGAGCAGCTGCTCGCGCGCAGCTTCCCATTCTTGCGGCGAAACGATCGGTGGCGTTTTCATTGCAGTCCTCCCTCGAAGTGAGATCTGGCATTTTTTTGGCACTTAAAGCGCAGCATGTTCATCGTCCGCTTATGACGCGGGGGGTTCCGCGACCATCGCCGCATTCTGGCGCTCGAACGCTTTGGCGGCACCGGTGCGCCAGCTCTCGGCGAATGTCGCGGACATGGGATCGGGAAAGATCTCCTCCTCGCCTCGCTCCATGCCGTCGAAGATCGCTCGCGCCACGGCGTCCGGAGCCGTCTTCGGTATGTCGAGGTCTCGGACCATGTCCGTATCCACCGGACCGGGCAACACGACGTGGACCTTTACGCCCCGCCCTGCCAAGAGAGCGCGTAACGATTGCGACATCGAGAACGCCGCGGCTTTTGAGATGGAGTAGGCCGGCAGGACGGGGACGGCCGCAAAAGCCGCTAGCGAGATGACGTTGACAATGGCTCCCCGAGAACGGGTCAGCAACGGTAGGAAAGCCTGGGTCACTCCAAACGTGCCGAAGAGATTGACCGCGAGGTGCCGTTCGATCGCGGCAGGATCACGAAAGTCGTCGAAGACGGAGACGCCGGCGTTATTAATGAGGACATCGAGCGATGCGACGCTCTGGGAGGCCAGCTGGATATCGGCGGGCTTGGTTACGTCCAGGACAAGGGGAGTGACCCGCTCCTCCACATGCGTCAGGGGCTGGCGCGTACCAGCATAGACCCGCTTCGCGCCCCGCCTCAAGGCTTCCGCAACCAGCGCCTGGCCGATACCACGATTGGCCCCGGTGACCAAAACCGATCTGTCTTTGATTGTCATTGCACCCTCTCTGTCGACCCCGACGCTCGGATTGTCCGAACCGTCGTACATGCTGACGTCACGAAGTCGTGAAACTGGGCGCTGATCGACCGCCCAGTTCGCGGCTCGGCCGGCGTCGATATCGGAAGTGAACGAGGGAGCGAAAGACGTGACGCGAGGATGGGGTAGTGACGTTCGACCTGATCACGAAGGCGCGGGCTGGAGACGGCGAGGCGTTCCGAGAGTTGACGGAGCCGTACCGTCGCGAGCTGCAGATGCACTGTTACCGGATGCTCGGTTCGATCCAGGACGCCGAGGATGCCCTACAGGACACGCTGTTGAGCGCCTGGCGCGGTCTGGGCGGATTCGACGGACGCTCTGCGATCCGCACATGGCTCTATCGAATCGCTACCAACCGATGCCTCAGCGCGCTGCGCTCGGCCAGCCGAACCCCGGCCAAGGAGTGGGACATCCCCGGGGTTGAACCGCCCGAGCCGACTCGGCTCGGCGAAGTCTCGTGGCTCGAGCCCTATCCCGACGCCCTCCTCGAGGGTGCGATCAACGTGCCGCTCGGCCCGGAGGCACGCTACGAACAGGCCGAAGCCGTCTCCCTGGCCTTCGTGACGGCGCTCCAGATCCTGCCCGCTCGCCAGCGCGCGGTGCTCATCTTACGCGAGGTACTCGGATACCACGCGAGCGAGGTGGCCGACATGCTCGACTCGACCATCGAATCGGTCAACAGTGCCCTGAAGCGGGCCCGCGCCAGCCTGCAGTTCCGTCTGTCGTCGACTAGCGAGCGCGAGCCGCCTCCGGCGCCTGGTTCACCGGCCGAACAGGCGCTTTTGGCAAAGTTCGTGCGTGCGTATGTATCCGCCGATATCGACGCGCTGGTCGCCCTACTCACCGACGATGTGCGCGTCTCCATGCCGCCGCTTCCCTTCGAATACGAAGGCCGCGAGGTTGTGGGCCGCTTCTGGGCTAGCATGATAAGCCAGGGCCGGACCTATGACTTCGTGCCGACCCGGGCGAATGGTCAGCCGGCGTTCGGGGTCTACCTTCGCGCTCCTGACGGCATCCGGCACGGGACTGGCCTCATCGTCCTGACCCTTACAGGCGGCCGGATCTGCGCAACAACCCGCTTCGAGAGCAACGTGCTTCCATGGTTTGGGCTGCCGCGCTCGCTCCCGTGACTCCAGAACCAGTCCGGCGGAGTGCGTTCCACGTCGCGGATGCCGGGCGCACTGGCCGTTCTCAAGCGCCGGCTCGAAAGGAAAGGGAAATGGCGGATTCAAGTATCTCGACGTGGTTCGATGGATTCAACGGCAGAGCGCCGCACGTCACGCAGCAGACGAACTTCGTCATTGCATCTCGCGTTAGGGAGACGCACAGTTGAGAACGCCATCTCGGTCCGAGCGATCCACTGAGAACCCACAGAGTACGGCTCGCATCGAAGCGTTGACGGACGGGATCTTCTCAGTAGCAATGACGCTGCTTGTACTCGCACTGCTGGTGGATCGAGGCGGAGCCGCCGACTCCAACGCCGGGGTGTTTTCCGTATTCTCCAGCGCGCACGTCGGCACGAAATTTCTTTGGTTTCTCGCGAGTTTCGCCGTAGCCGCATTTTACTGGAACGGTCATCATATGATCTTTTGGAGCATCGAGCGCACAAATCGTATCCTTAAGTGGATCAACCTTGCCTTTCTTGTCCCGGTCGTTCTGGTGCCGTTCACGACGCAACTCGTCGGCGAGTTTCCGCATGCGCCCGCGGCCGCAACGTTCTACGTGCTCGACGTTCTGGCAGCGGGTCTAATTCTCGACGCTTGCTGGTTCTACGCGATGCGTGCAGGCTTGTTGTCACCAGAGCTCTCACCGGAAATAGTTCGCGCGATAAATATTCGCGTCTCCGTCGTTTCAGCAATTCTGATTGCGGCCGCCTGCGTATCACCCTTCATCCCACATCTTGTGATCGGCGTCATGTTGACAGCGATGTTATTATACGTTGTCGTTACCGCTGGGATGCGTCTCCTCGTCGATTAGGTGATGAGTTGGACAGAGGGAACCGTGATCGGCCCGTGACGCTTCGCACGCTCGTCGCCGCCGTCAGCGCGGTGCTGCTGCTCGGCGCCGGCGCTGGGCCGGCGGAATCGCTCTACGCCGGCTTCTCGCATCCGGAACGGGTGACGATCGTCGGCTATACCGGCGACGCAATGGAACCGTTCGTCACCCGCGACGGCCGTTATCTGCTGTTCAACAACCGGAACTTCCCGCCCGAGAAGACCGATTTGTTCTACGCCGAGCGGATCGACGTGCGAACGTACCGCTTTCGCGGTCCGCTCGCGGGCGCGAACTCACCGGAACTCGATGCGGTCGCTTCGGTGGACTGCGCTGGGACGCTGTACTTCGTGTCCAACCGCAGCTACGCGGCGACCCTCTCGACGATTTACCGGGCACGCTTTCGTGACGGTGCGGTGACGAACGTCGAAATCGTCCCCGGGGTCTCGCGGCTGCGCCGCGCGCGTTGAATTTCGATGCCGAGATCACCCCCGACGGCCGTACGCTCTACCTAGTCGAAAGCGAGTTCCACTTTGGAAGCGGCCCCAAGAGCGCGAGCATCGCGATCTTTCGCAAACGCGGCGGCGGCTTCGTGCGCGATCCGGACAGCGACGCGATCATGCGCGCCGTCAACGCCGGCGCTCTGCAGTACGCGCCGTCGATCTCCGCCGACGGCCGTGAGCTGTTCTTTACACGGCTGATCGACGCCCCGACCGGAAGCACGCCGGCCATCTTTCGCAGCGTGCGCCCCGACGAACGCAGCCGGTTCGGCGCCGGCGCCCGCGTCAGCGGCGCGCGCGGGTTCGTCGAAGCAGCCTCGCTCTCACCGGACGGCCGCGTCCTGTACTATCACGCGTTCGAAGGAGGACACTTCGTGATCGACCTGCTTACGCGCCCGGCCGCGCTCGCCGGCTCCGGCTCCGCCTGCACTGGTGCCGATCGGCCGGCGGGCGCGCGATAGGGCTGTACGCTCGCCCCGTAGCGAGCGCACCGTGACGGCAAACACGCGCGGTTCAGGCAGGGGTCAGCGCCGGGGCGAGATCGAGCGTGGTGGCGCGCCGCAGATCGCGCGGTTCGTTTTCGTCGAACGCGAGTCCGCGATGCATCGTGCAGCGGTTGTCCCAGATCACGAAGTCGCCGCCGCGCCAGGTATGACGGTAGACGAAGGCCGGCTGCGTCGCGAGCACGATCAGCTCGCGCAGCAGAATGCGGCCGTCGGGGACCGGCCAGCCGACGATGCGCTCCGCATGCGAGGCCAAGTACAGGCCCGTGCGGCCGGAGCCGGGGTGCACGCGCACCAGCGGATGTTCCGCGCCCGGGAACTGCGCGCGTTCGGCGTCGCTGAAGTCGGTGAAGCCGATCGTCTGCCGCGAGTACATGATCGAATGGAACGCGCGCAGTCCGTCGAGCCGTGCCTTGAGCGCGTCGGGCAGCGCGTCGTAGGCGGCGCGCATGTCGGCGTACTCCGTCTCGCCGCCGGCCGCGGGTACGGTCTTTGCCGAGAGCATCGAGTAGCGGGCTGCCGGCTGCTGGAACGAGGAGTCGGTGTGCCAGAGACGGTTGCCCAAACCGTGCATCCGGCGACGGTCCGCGCGGTCGAGCGGCCGCCCGTCCTCGTCGAGATTCGAGATGTCCGTGATGCCCTCGTCGTGCAGCCGGCGCCGCGACTCGAGCACCGTGCGCGCGACCTTCGTGACCAGCTCGCCGTCCAGCCGGCGCGCGAACGCGGTATGCTCGCCGTCCTCGAACGGCTGGTCGTGGAACACCAGCACGGCGTAGCGGTCGAGCGCCGCGACGATCGCGTCGAGATCCGCGCGGTCGTGGGTTTCGCGCAGCACGAGGCCCTCGGCCTCGCCGGCGAAGTTGGGCCGCAAGGGGCGCACGGTCAGACCCATCGGTTGGCCCCTTCCGGCCGCTCCCGCACTCGTCCTCGCAAAGCCGGGTGCCGGGGGCCGGCGGCGCGAAGCGATGCAGCATGAACGGCGCCTCCCAAGTTTCGAGCCCCGCCGCGCCGGCCGTGCTGGTCAGCGCCGCCGACGGGGTCGCAACGATCACGCTCAACCGGCCCGAGAAACGCAACGCGCTCTCGCTTGCGGTCATGCGCGAGTTGATCGCAGCGTTTGAAGCGATCGGCGGCGACCGCTCGGTCAAAGCCGTCATCCTGCGCGGCGTCGGGCCGGCTTTCAGCTCCGGTCACGACTTGCGCGAGATGCTCGACCGCAGTGTCGAGGAGTACCGGCTCACGTTCGACGTCTGCGTTTCGCTGATGGAGAAGATTCAGTCGATTCCGCAGCCGGTCATCGCCGAGATCGCAGGCATCGCGACGGCCGCCGGGTGTCAGCTCGTCGCGACGTGCGATCTCGCCGTCGCCTCCGAAGATGCCCGGTTCGCGACCCCGGGCGTAAAGATCGGACTGTTCTGCACGACGCCGATGGTAGCGCTGACGCGTGCAATCGGCCGCAAACGGGCAATGGAGATGTTGCTGACGGGCGAGCCGATCGATGCGCGCACGGCCGCCGACTGGGGACTGATCAATCGTGTCGTTCCGCCGCAAGAACTCGCGACGGCGACTGCAGCGCTCGCCGCATCGCTCGCGAGCAGCGCCGGCTTTGTGGTCGGACTCGGCAAGGCCGCGTTCTACGCGCAGATCGACCTCGATCAAACCAAGGCGTACGCGTACGCGAAAGAAGTGATGTCGATGAATGCGCTGGCCGAAGATGCCCACGAAGGGATCGGCGCGTTCGTCGGCAAGCGGCGGCCGGTATGGCGAACGTAGGTTCTCGCGCGCGCAGCTCGCGTTAAGCAACCTTAACGGAGCGCTTTTTCTGACGCCAGGATTCAACCGGCCGGATTCCAATGGAGTGCAATCCGTCGGTGGGCAGCGTCTGGGACGCGTGCAATCGTCGCCCACACCCGGTAGTNNGGGCAACCTGCTACGCGACGGCATCAAGGCCCGCTCAACAGCGGGTCTTGGTGTATCTGAGGGGACGGCGTTTTCCCGGCGAACAGGCGGCGGCGTGACCTATCGCCGCCTGCTGCTGGCCGTTCTCGCCCTGGGGCTGCTGGCCGCACTTTTCGTCGCCGCCCGGCGCGAGCTCCACGAACACCGCGCGAACCGG
>PMOG01000280.1 GCA_003161555.1 Vulcanimicrobiota bacterium
GTAGTAGGGCAACCTGCTACGCGACGGCATCAAGGCCCGCTCAACAGCGGGTCTTGGTGTATCTGAGGGGACGGCGTTTTCCCGGCGAACAGGCGGCGGCGTGACCTATCGCCGCCTGCTGCTGGCCGTTCTCGCCCTGGGGCTGCTGGCCGCACTTTTCGTCGCCGCCCGGCGCGAGCTCCACGAACACCGCGCGAACCGCGTCGAGATCGTGCTCGACGACCAAGACTTCAGCGCGCTCGCGCAATCGTACGCGTACGATCAGCGCGCGTTTCTGATCGCACTGCGGCGCGCGGGCTTGACCTCGCTGGCCGTTCAGGAAGAATTGGGCACGTCGGTGTCGTCATCGCCGTCGGCCGCGGTCTACACCGGTTCGGCGCTGCTGGCGCAGGCGCGGCTCACCGGGCTGCGCGATCCCGTCTTCGCCGGCCTCGCGGCCGCGCACGCACTGCGCGCCGACGACGTGTACCTCGTCGCCTACGACGACGCGACCGCGCAGCGCTACGCGCGCCAGCTGAAGATCAAGTTCTCGGCGCGCGCAGTGCGGCTGCTGCATGCCCAGCTCCCGGTCGTCTTTGCCCTGCGCACGCAGCCCGATTACTTCGGAACGGTCGGCCTGGGATTGCCGTCCGACCGGATCGCAATCGCCCAAGAGCTGCATCTGCATCTCGTCCCGCGGCTGCAGAACGACGAGCGCTTCAAAGCGCCGCAGATCGACGCCTTGCTCGACGACGCCGTGCTCGGTCACGACGCGCACACGGTGATCTTTTTCGGCTTGCGGAACCAGGCACTGGGCTATCCCGACGCGATCGATGCGACCGCGGCCCGAATGGTCGCCGATCACGTCGACTTCGGTACGGTCGAGACCTACGACATCAAACAGAACCAAGCCGGGAGCGAAGCGCTCGCGCACGCGATGCCTGACCACGTCGTGCGCGTGCAAGCCATCGCGAAGGTCGAACAAGATAAACTGCGTCCCGAGGAGATCGTGGAACGCTATCTGTTGGGCGTTCGCGAACGCAACATTCGGGTCGTGTACCTGCGGCCGTTCGGACATCAGTGGGACGGCCGCTCGATCGAGGCGACGAACGTCGAACTGGTGCAGCGCATCGCGCAGGGGATTCGCGCGGCGGGGCTGCGGGTCGGGATCGCGACGCCGTTCGAACCGTTCCTCGTGCGCTGGTGGGAGATCGCGCTGGTGTCGCTGGCCGTCCCGGCGATCGTCCTGCTGGTGCTGGTCGACGTGTTCGCGCTGGGCAGCCTGCGCTGGCTGATCGCGGCCATCGCCGTCGACCTGGTGCTGGTGGCGGCCGGATACGCCGTCCACCACGACATGGCCGTGCGCAAGCTGCTGGCCCTGATCGGTGCGATCGCGTTCCCGCTCGCCGGCTTTGCGGCGATCGCGCCGGCCTTTCGTGCCGCGCCGTCGCCGTCGACGCGGGCCGCGATTCTCGACGGCTTGCGCGTGCTCGCCGTCGCGCTCGCGGTGACCGCGGGCGGCGTGCTGGTCGTGGTAGGTTTACTCTCGACGCCGCTGACGATGACCGAAGTCGACCGCTTCAGCGGCGTCAAGCTCGTACTGGTCGCGCCGCCGCTGGGCGCGCTGCTGCTGTATCTGTTCAGCCCGCGTTGGGGTGCACGCCTTGCGGCGTCCCGGTTAGCCGCCTCCCCGGTTACCGCGCTGCAGCTTGCCGTCGGCGTCGTCCTGGCGGGCGCGGCATTTCTGGTCGTCGAGCGCAGCGGGAATCAGAGCGACATCGCGCCGTCGGCCCTCGAGCTCGCGCTGCGCGCGCACCTGACGGCGCTGCTTCAGGTACGGCCGCGGTTCAAGGAGTTCGTGGTCGGCTTCCCGGCCTTGATGCTCGTTCCGGCGCTGCTGCCGTCCGACCGTGCGCGCTGGGGATGGCTGCTGGCTTTGGCGATCGGGGTCGGCTTGGGAGACGTCGTCGACACGTTCTCGCACCTGCACACCGCGCTGGCCGTCTCACTGCTGCGCGTCGTCAACGGCGCGGTGATCGGGATCGTCGTGGGCGCGCTCGCGATCCTGATCTACCGCCGCTTCCGGCGTCCGTGAGATGGCCGCGCGTCCGCGCTTCCTGCTGAGCGGGTACTACGGTTTCGGAAATCTGGGGGACGAGGCGCTGCTCGAAATCATCGTCGCCCGGTTACGCTCCCGCTGGCCCGGCTGCGCGATCGACGTGCTGAGCGGCAACCCCGCGCAGACGGCGCGCGACTTCGACGTGGAGGCGACCCCGCGCATGGATGTGGCCCGGGTGCGGCATGCGATCGAGCGGGCCGATGTCGTGCTTTCCGGCGGCGGCGGCCTGCTCCAGAACGTCACCAGCCTGCGCAGCCTCCTCTACTACGCCAACGTGATTCGCTCGGCGATTCGGGCCGGGAAGCGCACGATGATCTTCGCGCAGTCGGTTGGTCCGCTGGATTTCTTCGGCCGCGCCGTCGTGCGCAACTTCTGCCGCGGGATCGCGGGCGCGACGGTTCGCGACGAACGTTCGCGGGTGCTGCTGCAGGCGCTGCTGCCGGGGGTCGCGGTCCAGCGCACCGCCGATCCCGTGTTTTTGTTCGAACCGGGCGCCGCGCCGCTGGACCTGGCGGCCGAGGGCCTCGGCGCGGACACCGCCCCGCTGGTCGTCGTCTCGGTGCGCAAGTGGCACGGCAACGAAGCGACGGTTCAAGCGCTTGCCGCCGCGGTCGATCGCTTGGCGGCCGAGCACGACGCGCGGGTCGCCTTTCTGCCGCTGGGCGGCTCGGCCGATGCCGAAGTGTCGACGGCGATCATTCGGCGCTGCGCGTCGACGCCGGTCTTGCTGCCCGACTACCCCCTGGCCCAAGCGGCGCAGGTGATCGGGCGGGCGTCGTTCGTGATCGGGATGCGGCTGCACGCGCTGGTGATCGCGGCGCACGCCGGCGTGCCGTTCATCGCGCTGCCGTACGATCCGAAGGTGAGCGCGCTGTGCGAAGAGCTGCGCTACCCGATCGGCCCGCTCTTCGCCCCGGGCCAGGCGCTGCCGCCGCCGGCTGAACTCGCGCGCCGGCTCGACGACGCCTGGGACCGGCGTGACGAGCTGGCCGCCCATCTGCGGCGCGTGCAGCCGGAGATCGCCGCGCTGGCCGAACGCAATTTCGACATTGTGAGCGACGTCGTGTCCGGCGACGCACCGAAAGCCGCAGGCGTCGAAGGCTGACGCGCGAATCGTGCGCGTCACGGTGGGACGGCACACGCTGTTTCTCGGCCGCGTGAGCGGCATCCGCATCGGCGTCCACGTTTCGTGGCTCGTCCTGTTCGGTTTCGTCACACTGATGGTTGCGAGTGGTTTCACCAGCCTGCCGCCGCCGGCCCGATATGCGCTGGGAGCGCTCTGCGCGATCGTTCTTTTCGTCAGCGTGGTCGCCCACGAGCTGGCCCATGCGTTGGCCGCCCGCCGGTTCGGGGTGCGCACCGCGTCGATCAGCGTGTTTCTGCTGGGCGGGATCGCCATGCTCGAAGAGGAGCCGGCCACGCCGCGCGCCGACGCGTTGGTTGCCTTGGCCGGCCCGGCGATGAGCGCGCTCATCGCGCTGGTCGGTTGCGTCGGGCTGCTGCTGGGCGGCCGCTTCGCGCCGGCCGGCCTGCGCGACGCGACGCTGATCTTGGCGGCCTACGTCACGCTGGCGAACGCCGCGCTGGCCGCGTTCAACCTGCTGCCGGCGTACCCGATGGACGGCGGCCGCGTCCTGCGGGCACTGATCTGGCGACGCACGCGCGACCGCGAGTTCGCGACCGCGGTCGCCGCACGGATCGGGATGAGCTGCGGCGTGCTGATCGTCGCGGCGGCGGTGCTGATCTGCGCCGCGACCCACGAACTGGTCTTCGGCTGGTACGCGCTGCTTGGCACCTTCATTCTGCGCGCCGGCTGGTCGCACGAGCGCGCGTTCCGGCGCGCCCGCCGGGTGCGCGCGGAGCTGCCCGCCGCCGCGTAGACCAGGGGGAAGCGCGGACGCTCTCGCCCGAAGTTGAACTGTTCCATGTCCGAGCCCGCCCGCGACTACCGCGCGACCCTGAACCTCCCCAAGACCGGCTTCCCGATGCGGGCGGAACTCCCCAAACGCGAGCCCGAGCGGGTCCGCTGGTGGTCCGACCACCGCACCTACCTCAAGCGGCTCGAACGCAACCGGACCGCCGGCGGCGCGCCGTTCATTTTGCACGACGGGCCGCCGTACGCGAACAACGACCTGCACATGGGAACCTTCCTCAACCGCTTCCTCAAGGATGCGCTGGTGAAGATCCACTTGCTCGACGGGAAGGTCGCCGACTTCGTCCCCGGATGGGACATGCACGGGCTGCCGATCGAGCGCGAGACGCTGCTCCATCTCAAGCTCGACTTCCGGCAGGCCGATCCGATCGAGCTGCGCCGGGCCTGCCGCGAGCGCGCGCTGTATTGGCTGGACCGTCAGCGCGCGCAGATGCTCCGCATCGGCGCATCGTTCGGCCACTTCGACGATCCGTACATGACGATCGCACCCTCGTACGAAGCGACGATCGTCGAGACGCTCGCCGACCTCGCCGAGCGCGAGTATCTGTACAAGGGGCTCCGCTCGACGCTGTGGTGCGTGATCGATGAGACCGCGCTCGCGGAGGCGGAGATCGAGTACAAGGATCACACCTCGCCTTCCATCTACGTCCGCTTCCGCGCCGACGCGGCCCAGCGCGCCGCGCTGCTCGCGCGCGCCGGCGCCGGTGACGACGGTACGCCGCTCTCGCTCGCGATTTGGACCACGACTCCCTGGACGCTGCCGGCCAATGTCGCCGTCGCGCTGAACCCGACGGCGACCTACGGCATCTATCGTGCCGGCGGCGAAGACCTGATCTTGGCGCAAGCCCTCGCCGCGCCGGTGCTGGCGCGGCTGGGCGCGGATGCCGCGCAGCTGCGCGCGGAAGTGCTCGGTTCAACGCTCGAAGGACTCGCGGTGCGCCATCCGTTCGCCGACCGCGATTCGGTGATCATCCTGGCGGACTACGTGGAACTCGAAACGGGAACCGGCGCCGTGCATACCGCACCGGGGCACGGCGAGGCCGACTTTCAAAGCGGTCAGGCCTACGGGCTGCCGGTCCTCAGCCCGGTCGACGGCGCCGGACAGTTCACCGCCGAGGCCGGCCCGTACGCCGGGCAGTTCATCTTCGACGCCAACGAGCGCATCGTCGAGGACCTCCGGGCGGCCGGCGCGCTGATCGCCGCCGAGTCATATCTGCATAGCTACCCGCACTGCTGGCGCTG
>PMOG01000065.1 GCA_003161555.1 Vulcanimicrobiota bacterium
CGGTAAATCGAGCGCCAGCACGGCCGCGGCGACCGGTGCCGGCGCGAGCCGTACCTGTTCGGCATGCGGGAGTGCGTCCGCTTCGCGCGAGCCGTTCGTCCGTACCGGCGTGGCCGCCGGCAGCGGAATGTAGGTCATCTCGCCGGCCAACGGCTCCGCGGGCGCGAACCGGAAGCCGGACCCGGCGCGGCCGGCTGCGGCATCGAGTACCGAGAACGGCAGCTGCGGATCGACGATCGGAAGCGCGTGAGCGGAGCGCACCCGCAGCGGCTCGGAGCGCAGCGCGAACTCCGGTGTGTCGTCGAAGCTGACCGTGGCGCGCGTCTCGATCAGACTTCCGGCGGGGAGCGGCGTGTTGACGATCGCCCGCAGCCGCACGACCACCTCGACGCCCGGCCCCACGTCGGCCAGGGTCAGCCCGCCGGGCGCCAGCAGCGGCGAGGTTCCGGCGAAATCGAGCAGCGGCACATCGTTCACGGTCGTCGTACCCGGCGCGTACACGCTATTGCTCGGGGGTTCCAGCCGCACCGTCATGCGACGCGCCGCGCCGTCGCCGCAGTTCCGCAGCGCTAGCGTATAAAGGATGTCGTCGCCGGCATCGACCGCCTCGGCCGGGAGCGACGTCAGCGCCGCGCCTTCGGCAAACGCGGCTTCGGCATGCGTCGCCAGCTGCATCGGCGCGAGCGAGAACGGCACGACGTTGATCCCGGAAACGCGGGCCCCGACTTCGAGCACGTCGCCGATGCCGATCGCGCCGACCAGACGCACGTTGAGGCTCGCTTCCTGTTTCGCCTGGGCCGCGATCTCGCCGAACACGACCGTCTCGCCGTCCCGCGACGCACCCTCGACGCTCTCGAGTCGCAGCTCGTCCGGGAGCTGCAGCCGCACGCGAACGTCGCGGCCGCGATCGGTGCCTTCATTGACGAGCGAGAGCAGCGCGACCGTGGTGCGGTTGGGCCGCAGGACCTCGCTGTTCTCGAGCGCCAGGCGTGACTGGGCCGCGGAGAAGCGCGGCCGCGACGCGGCGACGTACGACGCTGCGCCCAAGTCCGTCTCGCCCAACTGCGCCGTCCGCAGCGTTGCACGCAGACGCAACGGGCTCTGATCCGCCAGCGCGGAAGCGACCGTCGCCTCGACGTGCAGCGTACGGCGCACGTTCGGGTCGAGCGTGCCCAACGCGAGCACGCCGTCGTCGCCGACGGTGAGCTCGCCGTCGCGTTCGGTCACGCGAAGCCGCTCGAGCCCCGCGTCGACTTCGAGCTGCAGCCGCGCATCGGTCGCGCTATCCGCGCCCATGTTCTCGAGCCGGATTGTGAACGCGGCGACCTCGCCCGGCACGATCTGCCGCGCGCGATCGCGATCGATGCGGTTGAAGGCGGCCGGAAAGGCCGGCGCCGAGCGAACGGTGAGAATGCGTTCGAAGGAGCGTTCGCCTTTCGACCACTCGAGCCGCGCCGCCAAACGCAGTTCGTATCCATGGGCGGCCGGCGCGCGCACGACCGCGTAGAGCGAGACTTCGACCGCACGGCCCGGTTCGATGTCGCCGACTTCGAACAGGCCGGGGTCGCGTTCGCGATCGACCGCGGGCGCGCCGTCGATCGCACGCGTTCCGGGGCTGTATGCCAGACCGTCGGGAAGCGTGATCTTGATCTTGACGCCGCGGGCGCGGCTGGTGCCCGCATTGCGCGCCTGCACGACGAGCCGGATCCGCTGTCCCGCGGTGACTTCGTCATCGGATTCGGCGCGAAACGCCGTCGCATCGTCATCGAAAGCCGGCTTCGAGGGAATCTTCAGCGTGGCCGCAGGGAGGGCGAACTCCGGCAGCTCCTGCGTGCAGACGGACGCCTGCGCGACGATCGGGGTCGCGTCCTCGAGCATCGCGTCGACCCGCACCCGATAGGCCAGGTCCAGGGTCGCGCCTGGTCCGAGCGTCGGCGCGACGATCGCCGGACGGGCGTTCCCGAACGGTTCGGCGTCGGCGCCGGTCGCGGCGGTGCGGCCGCCGACGCGCGCGCTTTGCGGCACGTAGGTCGTGTTGGGCGGAACCGGCAGCAGCACGATTACGTCGTGCGCGCTGCTCTGCCCCGAGTTGTGAATCTGTACCGCCAGCTCGAGCTCGGCACCGGGAATTGCTTCACGGACCGGCGTCAGCGACAACCGCGTCGACGCGCCGGCGAGGGTCGGACGGCTGCGCACGACCAGCCGCACGACGTTCGAACCGATCAGCGGAACTTCGAACGACGCGACCGCGGCCTGCAATGCGATCTGCGTCCCGTTTTCGATCGTCGGCGCGACGCTGTACGCGAGCGAGACGCGCCGTTCGCCGCCGGGGGGGACGTCGCCGAGATCCGCGCCCGAACTCTGCAGCAGCGAGGTCAGACCGCCGCGCTCGTCGATCGGTGACTCGTCGAGCCGCGCGGTACCGACCAGGTATGTCAGCCCTTCGGGCAAGCGGAAGCGCACCCGGAATCCGGTCGCCGTTCCGCCGCCGAGGTTGCGAAAGGTGAAGTTTGCGTGCACCGTCATTCCCGGCTCGACGAAGCGGCTGGGAGAAACGTGCAGCGTGCGAAGTCCTTCGGGCAGCGGCGGCGTACCCGGCGCGAAGACGTCCGTCAGCGTGCGCATAGGCGGTATCGGTGCGGAGCCGAACGTCGCAGAACCTTTCAAAGGGTACAGTTCCTGTAAGCCGCGATGCTATACAGGTGGTGCACGGCGAAGAGTGGCTACCATGGTCCGGCTCCTCTTATGGGCTGCGTTCGCCGCCATTGTGCCGTTCGTCACCGCGGCTTCCGCGGCCGGCGCCGCCGAACGCATTCAAGTCCTCCACGGCACTGGAACGCCGCAGCTCGTCGTCGGTCCGCCGCAGACGGAACGGATGACCGTGCTGGTGCGCGGCGTCTCGCGCGGGGCGGGCCTCGCCTATCCGGCCGGCGGATCGTTCCTCGGTCACGCCGTGGCGGCGCTCCCGCTGCCCCGCGATCTGCGTCCGGACGAGCCGATCGTGGTGCGCATTGAGCCGGCCGACATCGGCCCGGCGCACCTCATTGCAGCCGACGACACGCTGTACCACGCCGTCGCAGCAGCGCGATTCAGCGGCCTCGTCCTGGGCATCCTGCTGGTCGTCGTCCTGGTACAGATCGGTGCCTTCCTGGCCACCCGCGAACCGAGCATTCCCTGGTACGTCGCGTTGATCGGCGGCCTCGCGGCGATCGTTCTGGCGCGCGACGCCGTGCTGCCGGTCGCACCGGGTGCATCCGCCGTGCTCGTGCTCGACGTCTTCTGCGCCGTTGCCGCCACCGGTTTTGTCACCGTCTACCTGCGGCTCTGGACCCAAGCGCGGCCACTCTTCTGGACGCTGGTCGGCGCCTGCGGCGCGTCGGTTGCGATCGGGCTGGCGGGTGCGGCGCTGCCCGAGCTGCGCCCGCATTCTGAAACGCTGCGGGTCCCGCTCTTCTTCCTCTTTGGTGCGGTCCTGCTCGGCGTCACGCTGGTGCGTGCGCGCAGCTATCCCGCGGGTTGGATTCTGTTCGGCGGGACCTCGCTGCTGGTTGCCAGCACGGCGTACCGGGCGCTGCGCGCCCATATCGGCACTCCCTTTCTTGACCACTGGGCCTTCGAGCTCGGCGCAACGCTCGACGCGCTCATCTTCGCCAGCGCCATCCTGGTTCGGGTTCGCTACGCCTTCTTCGAGCGGCGCTCGATGGAGCGCCGGTTGCGCGAAGCGACCTACGAAGCCAACCACGACTCGCTGACCGGCGCGCTGAACCGGCGCGGTCTGTTCTCCCGTGCCCAGGCACTGCGCGGCACGCTGTTCTCGATCGATCTGGATGGCTTCAAACAAGTGAACGACCGCTTCGGCCACGCGGCGGGCGATCTCGTGCTCGTGGATGTCGTTCGCGAACTGCGGCGCGCGGTCGATGAGCTGGACATCGTTGCACGAATCGGCGGCGACGAGTTCGTCGTCATCACGGCTCAGGCCGATCCGCGCGAAGTCGCCGAGCTCGCCCGCCACTTCACCACGGTGATCGAGGCGATCGCCCTGTCCGGAACCGATCGCCTGCCGGCCGGCGTCGGAGCCTCCGTCGGGTACGCGCAACTCGACGGCGTGCCCTTCGACCGCGCGCTGCGGCTCGCCGACGCGCAAGCGTATGACGCCAAGGCTGCCCATCGGCTCGCGACCGGGTAGACAGATCCCACGCCAAGCGTGGATAGCAGCCGCCCTAGTCGCCGCGGCCGCGCTGTTCTGGGCGGCGACAACCGACGTGGTCTACGAGATCACCTCGCCCCCGAGCTGGTCATGGCATGTGCTGCTCCGTAAGGCGTACAGCGTTGCTGCCTTTGCCGTGGTGGGATCTCTGGCCGGCCGGGCACTCGGGCCATCGAAACGGCCGGTGTTGCGCTCGACGCTGGTGGTTGCTGCATACTCGGCAACGATCGAGTCGGTACAGTGGCTGCAAGGTTCGAAGGAGGGGTTCGGCTGGAACGCCTTCGACATCGGCTGCGGCGGCCTCGGCGGGTGGCTCGCGGCCGCGATCGACACCGCCGTGCGCTCGCGCGGTCTTCCGGTACCGCGTCGGTAACGGCCCGCTGCACTGGGGCTAGCGGGCAGCCAACTCGACGAAGCGGCAGACGCCGTTCGCGATCCGCACGTCGTCGATCGACGAGCAGCCCAGCTCGAGCAGATCCGGCGAGCAGACCAGCACGGCCATCGCCCGCGCGCGCGAGACCGCAACGTTGAAGCGCTGACGGTCGAAAATGAACCGCGCTCCGCGCGGCGCATCGTGCGCGGTCGAGGCGGCGGTCGAAAAGAACACGACGTAGGCCTCGCGGCCCTGGAACTTGTCGACGGTACCGACTTGGACCCGTGCCGTAGCACCGCCGCGTCGCTCCAGCGTGCGCCGGATACACCGTACGTGCGCGTTATACGGCGCGACGACGATGACGTCACGGTCAGTCAGCGCGCGCACGGTGCCGTCGGGAGTGGTGACCGTTCCCGCCAGCAGACGCTCGATCTCGTCCGCAACCGCAGCGGCTTCTTGCTCGGAAGACTGATCGTTGCCGTCGTGGGCGACGGCAACCAGTCGCAGGCCCGTACCTGACAACCCCGGACTCCGAACGTCCTGACGCTCACGCCCCGGCGCGGAGCGCAACCGGCTCTCATACATCGTCTCGGAGATGAAGCGGCATACGTCGGGGTGCATGCGGTACGAGTCCTGCAGCAGAATGCCGCGCTCGGGTGCAATCGTCGCCCGCTCCTCGCCCAGAAGATGATCGAGCACCGAGATTCCCAGATCGCCCGGATGGCTGGTGTGGCTCACTTGCGCGAGCTGCTGGGGGTCGCCCAACAAGACGGCGTTACGTGCCGAAGTCATCGCCGCCAATGCGACGGGGAGCGCCATCTGGCCGGCCTCGTCGATGAACAGGTAATCGAGCTGCTGATCCATCGTATCCGGCCCAAACGCCCAAGCGGTTCCGGCGACGATGTCGATTCCGTCGAGCGCGACCGCGCCGATCGTGCTGCGAATCGCCGCCGATTCGTACACGGACTCAGCATTGCCGTTGGTGCTCTTCTTGATGCCGGTAAGGGCGATACCGCGTTCGCGCGCCGTACGCTCGATCGCCTCGAGGAGATTATGGATCGACTTGTGGCTGTTGGCCGTAATCCCTACGCGGCACCCGCGATCGATGAGGCCCGCGATCAAGCCCGCCGCCAGGGTCGTCTTCCCCGCGCCGGGAGGGCCTTGAATGAACAGGTAGCTGTCGTCGAGCGCATCGACGACGGCGCGGATCGATTCCTCGTCGGTGGCGGACGGCTGGAGCACCGCGCCGACAGAACGGCCGCGCAGCCGAGGAGCGCCGGCAGTGATGACGTCGAACGCAGCGCCGTAGCGGAACGGCGAAACACCCGAGAGCAACGCTTCACCGAAACGCGCGATCGCGTCGATGACTGGGCGCCTGCGTGCCGTACTGCAAACGGTGATCGCATGGGGCAACGCCACATCCACGAGTGTCGGCCCGCGCCGCAGCGAAAGCACTCCACCATGTTCGTCGTCCTCGATCGCGACTATCTCGCCCGACGGTTCCTTCGTCGCCGGATCGAAACAATCGTCGCCGGCATCGAGCTTGTGCAGTTGGGGCGGGAACGAAAAGTCCTGGACGGTCGACTTCTTGTCCGGACGGGGCATTCCGAGCGGCTCGAGGCCGATAATCGTCTCCGTGTCACTCTCGAGCTTGCGCGGATCGTCCCGATAGGTCTCACAGCGATCGTGAAATTGCCACCAGACCGGTTTGTCTTCCCGAGCGTGATATTCAAGCATGTGGCGTGCAAGAAAGAACGGCAGGACCCCCGCGTCACCCGGACGGCTGGTGGTCTGAGCGTCGAAATCCGCCGGAATTCTCGCCTCGAGTCGCGCCCGAAGTTCGTCGAAGCGATCGGGCTTCGGGTCAAGATCGTCGGCCGCCGGAGGTCTCCCGGCGAACCAGGGTATTGCCGCTCCCCATTTGCTCTGCGCCTGATCGCGTAATCGGAGCAGCCAGTCCCGCAGGTCCCGCGTCGAGTAGCAGTCGTAGGCGTTGTACTGCTCGAGGTCGGCGAGGATGGCATCGTCGCGCAGCCTGCGATCGCTGCGTGTGGTGAGCCATTCGTCAAAGCGAAGAATCGACTCGCCGCCGCCCGTGACGCCCGACGCGTCGCCGCGTTTGCCATAGAAGTCCTCGATCTTCTTGATCGAGTAGCTCGGCTGTCCGACGACAACCGACTGTCGGACGACGCGGTACAGATCGACCAGCACGTCCTCGCGCACCAGCGTATCGACCTCGCGTTCACGGGTGACGTGGCGCAGTGCAAGCTTTAAGAGCGCCGTTTTCTCGTAGGATGCATAGTGATACACGTGCAGGCTCGGATATCGCCGCCTGCGCTCGACGATAAAATCAACGAACTGCTCGAAGGCGCGTTTCTCTGCCGCCCGATCGTCCGTAGGCTGATCGGACTGATCGCAGCCCCAAAATGCGTGGAACTTCCCGTCGTCGGCGGTAACCGCACCAAACAGGTACTCGAGCCCCGTGCCGATCGCGTAATATGGATCGCCTTCCATATCAAAGAAGACGTCGCCCGGCGACGGCTCGGGGAGCAGAGTGAGACCACGGCCCCCAGTGATGGACTCGTCGAGCAGTTCGTATCGATAAGGATCGACTTCATTCCGCGCCAGGGCCAACCGCTGCTCGTGCTGGAGCCGCGCTTGACGGGCCAACGTCGCGAACGTGCGCGATTCCATTTCCTCGGGGACGCGTTCAGCCGGCGCGAGGGCCAGCTGACGCAGCGTGGTAATTCCACTTGCGGTCAGCCGAGCGATTTGCAGCCGTGAGATATTTGCGACGCCGCTGAGA
>PMOG01000297.1 GCA_003161555.1 Vulcanimicrobiota bacterium
GCGCGCGAACGCGGCGTCCCCGTCATGTTTTGGGAGTTGGCCGGCGTCCCGGCCGTCGCCGTGCGCCGCGGCACGCGGGTCGAATCGGTGCACAGCGTCGCGGCCTGCGCCGCCGACGTCGACGGCAATGTCGTCTTGCGAATCGGCACGATCGATACGCCCGTGTTCCTGCGTTCGTCTGCGAAGCCGTTCATTGCCGCCGCCGCGGTGCGCGAGGGCGTGCTCGAGCGGTTCGGTTTCGCCGAGCGCGAGCTGGCCGTCATGTGCGCGTCGCACAACGGCGAGCCCGGCCACGTTGAGCTGGTCGCATCGATGTTGCAGCGGATCGGCGCGACCGTCGACGATCTCGCCTGTGGCGCGCATGCGCCGGCGTACGAACCGGCGGCCGCCGCGCTCACCGCGCGCGGAGAGCAACCCAGTGCATTGCACAACAACTGCAGCGGCAAGCACGCCGGCATCCTCGCGCTCGCGAAGACGCTGGGCGCATCTTTCGCGGGGTACACCGATCCGTCACATCCCGCGCAACGAATGATTCTCGCGTTGTGTGGTCGTGTCAGCGACGATGTGTTCGAAGGCGACCGTTTAGCGGTTGACGGCTGCGGCATTCCCGTCTACGCGACGACGTTGCGCAAGGCCGCGCTCTCGTTCGCGCGCCTGGCGACGTTGCGCGGACTCGACGATAGCGATGCCGGTGCGCTCGCGCGAGTCGCGGCCGCCATGGCGGCCGAACCCTGGTACGTCGGCGGCACCGGACGCTTCGACACCGATCTGATCGGCGCGACCGGCGGACGGGTGGTCGGAAAAGCCGGCGCCGAGGGCGTGCACTGCGATGCCCTGCTCGACGGCGGCCTCGGTCTCGCGCTCAAGGTGATAGATGGAACGCGCCGGGCCGCCGCGCCGGCCACGCTCGCGGCGCTGGACGCGCTGCACGCGCTCGAACCGGCCGCGCGCCAGGCGATGCGCGGTCACGCAACCGTTCCGGTCAAGAACGTCGCGGGGCACGTCGTCGGCGGCGTCGCCGCCCTCGACAGGTGGATTCCGTCTGCCTAGCAACCCCGCGTTTCGTGCCGTGGTCTGAGCCGACGTGACTGAGTTCTTCCTGCGCCGTCCGATCTTTGCGTCGGTCGCGTCGCTGGTAATCCTGCTGCTCGGGTTGATCTCGATACCGATCCTCCCGGTCGCGCAGTACCCGAACATCGCGCCCCCGCAGGTCACCGTTACGGCGGTCTATACCGGCGCGAGCGCGGAAGCCGTGGAGTCGTCGGTCACGACACCGCTCGAGCAGGCGATCAACGGCGTCCAGGGACTGCGCTACATGAGTTCGCAGAGCGGGAGCGACGGCACGTCGCAGATCGTCTGCACGTTTAACCTCGACCGCAACCTCGACCAGGCGGCGAACGACGTTCAGAACGCGGTCAACCTCGCGCAAGGCCGGCTCCCGAACGAGGTCAAGCTCACCGGAATCTCGGTCGCGAAAAATTCAGGCACGTTCGTCATGGCGATCGGCATCACGTCCACCGACAAGCGGTGGGACGCGATCTATATGACGAACTATCTCGAGAACAATGTCGTCAACGACATCAAACGCGTCACCGGCGTTTCCGACGTCCTGGTGTTCGGCGAGCGCAAGTACGCGATGCGGTTGTGGGTCGATCCCAAGAAGCTGGCCGACAACGGGCTGACGGCGGGCGACGTCGTCAACGCGCTGGAGGGACAGAACGTCCAGGTTGCTGCCGGTTCGATCGGCGCGCCGCCGACGAACGGCAATCAGCCGTACGAGTACAGCGTGCGCGCGACGGGCCGCCTGACCAGCACGACCGACTTTGCGAACATCGTTCTGCGCACGACACCCGACGGCGGCTTCGTCAAAGTCGCCGACGTCGGCCGCGTCACGCTCGGTGCCGAGAACTACGGCGGCTCGCTGTGGTTCGACGGAAAAGACGGTGTCGGCTTGGGCGTGCTCCAACTGCAGACCGGCAATGCGCTCCAGGTCTCAAAGCAAGTCCGCGACACGCTCGATCGGCTCTCCGCCAAATTCCCGGCCGGGATGAGCTATGAGGTGGCGTTCGACTCGACCGAGTTCGTGCGCGAGTCGATCAAGGAGGTCGTGATCACGCTGGCGATCGCGATCGCGCTCGTCGTGCTGGTCATCTTCTTGTTCCTGCAGGATTGGCGGACCACGCTGATCCCGACGCTCACCATTCCCGTCTCGCTCATCGGAACGTTTTTCTTGATGAACGCGCTGGGCTTCTCGATCAACCAGCTCACGCTGTTCGGCCTCACCCTGGCCACCGGTCTGGTCGTCGACGACGCAATCGTGGTGATCGAAAATATCGCGCGGTTCATTCAGGAGAAGGGGATGTCTCCGCTCGAAGGCGCGCGCGAAGCGATGGCCGAGATTCAGGGCGCCGTCGTCGCCTCGTCGCTCGTGCTGCTGGCGGTCTTCGTACCGGTCGCCTTCTTTCCGGGCACCACCGGACTGCTGTACAAGCAGTTCGCGCTGACCATCGCGTGCTCGATCACGATCTCGTTGTTTTGCGCCTTGACCCTGACGCCGGTCTTGTCGTCGCTGCTGCTGGGTCGCACGAACCGGCGCCAGTCGCGCATCTTCGGTCCGATCAACCGCGCGATCAGCGCGACCAGGTCGGGCTACCGCCGGTCGCTGCCCCGCGTGGTGGCGGCTCGTTGGTTCGTGCTGGCGGTCTTTGCGGTCCTACTGGCGTTCACCGGATGGTCGTACACTCACGCTCCGACGGGCTTCATCCCCGATGAAGATCAGGGCTTCGCGATCATCGCGATGCAAGCGCCGCCCGGCTCCTCGATCGACTACACGCATCGCATGCAGCGCAAGATCGAGGCGATCCTCAAACAGCAGCCGGAGATCAGCGACGTCTTCGACGCCGCCGGCTTCAGCTTCACCGGCAACGGCTCGAACTACGCGACGATGTTCATTCGGCTGCGGCCCTGGGGCGAGCGCAAAGGCGCGGCACACTCGATCGACGCGGTCATCGGCCGCGTCAACGGGCGGCTGTTCTTCACGCCCGGCGTGCAGGCGTTCATGCTCAACCCGCCGTCGGTCCCGGGGCTCGGGTTCCAAGGCGGATTCGACTTCGAACTCGAGGATCGCGGGAACGCCGGCATTCCGGCCCTGCTCCAAACCGCGCAATACCAGATCATCTATCCGGCGTATCAAACCAAGAGCTTGGCCAACGTCTACACCACCTTCCGCGACGACAAGCCGACCGTGCTGGTGAACGTCGACCGTGCACAGGCGCTCTCGCTCGGCGTGCCGCTCACCGACCTGTTCAATACGATGCAGGTCTATCTCGGCTCGGTCTACGTCAACGACTTCGACATGAACGGCAAGGCATATCGCGTGTACGTCGAGGCCGACACGCCCTATCGCTCGCGCGTCAGCGACCTGCAATCGATCTATGTCCATTCCGAAACGCCGCAGACGCTCAACGGTATAACGGTCGCGGCAGCGCCGATCCCGATCGGCTCGCTCGTGAACCTTCAAGAAATCAAAGGTCCGGGCGTCATCACGCACTTCAACCTCTACCGGGCGATCGACATTAGCGGCAGCCCCGCACCAGGGCACGGCACCGGCGAGGCGATCCAGACGATGCAGAACTTCGCCGCGCATTTGCCGCCCGGGTTCGCGTACGAGTGGAGCGGCATCTCGCGCGAGCAGATCGAGAGCGGCGCACAGGCGGCGCTGATCTTCGGGCTCGGTATCGTGTTCGTCTTCCTCGTTCTCTCCGCGCAGTACGAATCGTTCGCGGATCCGCTGATCATCTTGTTCGCGGTTCCGCTCGCGCTGCTCGGCGCGGTCGGCGGCTTGGCGCTGCGCCACATCACCACCGACGTCTTCGCGCAGGTCGGTTTCGTGATGCTGATCGGGTTGGCGTCGAAGAATGCGATTCTGATCGTCGAGTTCGCCAATCAGATGCGCGAACAGGGAATCGACACGGTGACGGCCGTGCGCCGTGCAGCCGAGACGCGGTTGCGGCCGATCCTCATGACGTCGATCGCGTTCATCCTGGGCGTGACGCCGCTGGTGTTCGCGTCGGGTGCCGGTAGCGCGGCGCGCCACTCGCTGGGTACGGCGGTCTTCGGCGGAATGATCCTCTCGACGATCCTCAACCTGTTCATCACGCCGGTGCTCTACGTGTTCATCGCCGGAATCGAAGAACGGTTGGGAATGGGCCGCGGCAAGCACGCGCCGGCCCCAGACACGGCCGAAGGCAGCGGTTCGGGGTCGGTTGGCGATCAGCGCCCGGTTCGTATCTAGTTCCGCGTTGCGCGGCTCGTTGCTCGCCGTCGCGGTCGTCCTGACGGCGATTGGCGCGGCAGCGCCGCGCGCAACGGGTCCGGAGCATCTGCACAACTGGAAGTACGCCTGTCATCGCGGCTGGGGCTGCGTGAACTCGCGCAACATGAAGGTCGATCTGGCCTGGATGGGCCGGCACGTCGATTGGAACGAGGTCGGTGCGACGGCCGAGCAGATTCCGCTGAGCAGCCAATTGATCGCGGCCGGTGCGAAGCACGTCGTCGTCTATACCGATCCGAACATCGCGCCGTATTGCGGTTCGTTCCCCGTTCCGGGCGGGAAGTTCATCCCGTCGCTGCTGCTGCCGCCGGGCGTACCCGAGGACGGCGCCAATCCGTGTTCGCGCGACGCCGGTGAGGTCGCCGGTCACCTTCACGCCGAGCGCGGCAGTTACGCGCACGCCTTCCAGCATCAAGGCAACAACGGCAACCGGTTGTACGAGGTCGCGTTTCCCGACGACGCCGGCACCAAGTACGAGCCGTTCAACATCGGCGATCCCGACGTGCGCGCCGCGTTCGCGGCGGTGACCGCTCAGGACGCCGTCGCAACCGACGTGTTCGAAGACGACGCCGGCGGCGGCTACAACTGCGAGCCGAACTACGGCTACTGCGGACACGACGCGAAGTACGGCCGCACGTCATATGCTCCGCCGAGCTGCGCCCACGCCGATCCGGCGTTCTGGTGCTATTACTACGGCGAGACGGCGGTGGAATGGGATCGGCATGGTTCGCCTGCGCATCCGCTCGGCGCGCAAGAAGCATACGCCGCCGACGCGGTCGCGCTGACCGACGCGTCGCTGCGTCCGGTGATCGCCAACAACGGCGGACACGCCGATCCGTTCAGCCTGGATTGGGCGCGCCGCTCGAAGCGCCTGGAAGGGATCATGCTCGAAGGCGCGTGGGGTTCGATGGACGAGCCGCACTGGACCGACAACGCCAATGCGGCGCTCCTCTACCACGCGCTTCACAAGGACGTGATCGAGTACTTCGGCGGCGACGGTGGTACGCCGAGCGTCGTCACGCAGCTCGCGAGCCACTGGATCGTCTACGATCCGGTGCATTCGGTCGAAGCGATCGCGTATAACTTTCCGAGCGGCAGCGGCAACGAGGACAGCACGTTCCCGGAGGAGACGATCGTCCCGGCGGAGCCGCGCGTCGCTGCGCCCGCATCGAACGACGTGAGCGCGTTCCGCATCGCATCGAGCCTGTACGCGCGTGAGTTCGCCGTCTGCTACCAGGATGGGGCGCCGATCGGGCGCTGTGCCGCCATGGTCAACGCCGGTCGCGGCGCGGCGCCGATCGGTGCCGTCGCCCGGTCGTATGGACATGTGCTGGTGCCGAACACGACGACCTCGTGGTTCCGCGGCGGCAAGCCACGCTGGTCGGCGCAGGTGCCGAGCACGATCGCACCCGGAACCGGCGTCATTCTCGCGCAGTGAACGGCGCGCCGCTGACCGGAATTCGCGTTCTCGACCTCACCACCGTGATCATGGGGCCGTGGGCGACCTATTTGCTCGCCGGCTACGGCGCCGACGTGATCAAGATCGAACCGCCCGAAGGCGATATCATGCGCTATGCGGGTCCGTCGCGCCACCGCGGGATGGGTCCATTGTTCATGTTCATGAACCGCGGCAAACGCAGCGTCGCGCTCGATCTCAAACGCCCGGCGGCGCGCGACGCGCTGCTGCGTTTGTGCGAGAGCGCCGACGTGCTGATCACCAACGTTCGGCCCGCGGCGATGGAGCGATTGGGTCTGGGTTACGACGTCGTCGCGGCGCTGAACGCGCGGATCATCTACACCAGTCTGGTCGGGTATGCGCAGGATGGGCCGTACGCGGCAAAACCGGCCTACGACGATCTGATCCAGGGCATCTCGGGGCTGGCCGGGACGTTCGAACGCGTCGGCGGCGAGCCGCGGTTCGTGCCGGCGCTCGTAGCCGACCGCATCACCGGCACGAACGCAGCACACGCGATCATTGCCGCGCTGTTCGCCCGCGAGCGCGGTGCCGGCGGCCAGTACGTCGAGGTGCCGATGTTCGAGACGATGGCCGAGCTCGTGCTCAGCGATCATCTCGGCGGTCACCTGTTCGAGCCGCCGGCCGGCGACTTCGGCTACAACCGCGCGCTCGCACCGAACCGCCGCCCGTTCCGCACGCGCGACGGCTACGTCTGCGTGCTGCTCTACACCGAGAAGCAGTGGCGGAAATTCTTCGAGGTCGTCGATCAAGTCGAACGGTTCGAGGCCGACAAGCGCCTGTCGGATCCCGACACGCGCCGGCTCGACTACGACGTGGCGTACGGGATCGTCGCCGAGATCATGGCCACGCGCACGTCGGCCGAATGGCTCGCCGCGCTCGACGCCGCCGACATTCCGGTCGCGCCGGTGTCCGACATCGCCGATCTGCTGGTCAACGAGCAGCTCGTGAACGGCACGTTCTGGGAGCACGACGAGCACCCGAGCGAAGGCCCGATCCGCAACGTGCGCCGTCCGGCCCGGATGAGCGCGTCGGCTGCGCCCGAGCTCCGTCCCGCGCCCCGCCTCGGCGAGCACACGATCGAGGTACTCCGCGAGGCCGGACTGGACGAGAACGACTAACCCGCCAGACGGTGATCCGCGGGCTCGGTTTGCGTTTGGGTCGACGACGGCGCGTATGCTTCGATCGCGTACTGCGCGAGCATGCGCTGCGCGTTGAAATGTGAGGCGTTGAACGCTATCGCGCCGCGCATCACTTCGAGATAGCAGTTGCGGTCGCGAGTGTAGGCTGGGAGGATCGTCTGCTGCAGCAGCGTGTAGAGAGCGTCGGCGGTGCGTTCGTCATCGCTGCCGGTGGTGGCGTCGATCGACCAGCCCGTCACGCCTTCGAGCGCGCCTTCGATCCACCAGCCGTCCATCACGCTCAGGCTCGGCACGCCGTTCATGGCGGCCTTCATCCCGCTCGTCCCCGACGCTTCGTTCGGTGGGCGCGGCGTATTCAACCAAATGTCGGAACCCGACGTTAGCGCTGCTCCCCACGCCATGTCGTAGTCCTCGACGTAGACGATGTCGACGTTGCCGGCGAGCGCGGGCGCGACGCCGACGATGTGCTGGATCATTCCCTTACCGTCCCAGTCGCGCGGATGCGCCTTGCCGCCGAACACGATCTGAATGCCGCCGAACAGGCGCGCGATCGCGGCTAGCCGTTCGGTGTCGCGCAGGATGAGATCGTTGCGCTTGTACGCCGTCGCGCGCCGCGCGAGGCCCAGCGTGAAGCGGTTGGGGTCGAGCAGCTTGCCGGTCGCGTGCGCGACGCGTTCGATCAGCGCGTGCTTGGCCTGCGCGTGCGCGTCGGCGAGCTCCGGCAGCGGAATGCCGATCGCTTGGCGCAGTTGCCAGTTGTCGCGGCGCCAATCCGGCAGATGACGATCGTAGAGCGCGGCGAACGGCGCCGACGTCCACGTGCCGCCGTGCACGCCGTTGGTGATCGCGTGCACCTTGGCGTGCGGGAACATCGCGCGCGACACCTCACCGTGTTTGAGCGCGACCGCGTTGGTGAAGCGCGAGGCGCGCAACGCTAGGTGCGTCATGTTGAGGTGGTCGTGATCGGCGAGGTCGAGCGCGCGCAGCGCGGTGACGTAGTCGGTGCCGAGCACCTCCTGCGCGAGGTCCAGGTCGAAACGATCGTGGCCGGCCGGCACCGGCGTATGCGTGGTGAAGACGCAATGCTCGCGCACGCGCGCGAGGTCGTCGAACACCGGCGGACCATGCGGCGCGGAACGGAAACGTTCGAGCAGCGCGAGCACCAGTAATGCCGAGTGCCCCTCGTTCATGTGGTACGTGGCGATCTGCTCGTGGCCCAGCGCTTCGAGCGCGGCGACGGTGCCGACGCCGAGCAGCGTCTCTTGCTCGAGCCGGTAACGTGCGTCGCCACCGTAGAGCGCGCGTGTCAGGCTGCGCGCCGCCTCGTCGTTCTCGGGCCGGTCGGTGTCGAGAAAGTACACCGGCACGACGTCACCGTCGACGCCGCGCACGCTGTAACGCCACATCGTGACCGCTACGTCGCGGCCCGAGATCGGGATCGTGAGTACCGGCGCGAGCTGTTCGAGCTGCGCGTCGATCTGCCACCGTTGCGGCTCTTCGTGCTGCAGGCCGCCGGCGTCGAGTGACTGGCGAAAGTAGCCTTCGCGATAGAGCAGCGTGACGGCGGCCATCGGATATCCCGCATCCGCGGCGGCCCGCACAACGTCGCCAGCCAGCACTCCCAGACCGCCGCTGTACGTGGCGACGGTCGGAGCGACGGCGATCTCCATCGACACATAGGCGACGACGGGCTGCTTCATCTCGTCTTATTTCATCGGCTCGGTAAGGCTTTCCGTTGATACTTTCGCCGCATACTCGCCAATCCAAGAGTCTGTGCTGTAGAGACGCCCGTCGCGCCGAACGACCCGCAGGCGTCCGCGCTGCGCCGCCTTGTAGAGCCGGTCGGGCGTCCCGAACGCTGCCAACGGTTGCAGCGCTCCGACCGGTTCGATCGCGTCGCGCAGCCGTTCCAGACCGCGCGCCAAGGCGACGCCGACGACCCGGGCCAGCGGCTCGGGATTGCCCGCGAGCGCCGTGCGAACGGCACCCGCATAGGCGCGACGGGCGCGCGAGTCGAGCGCGATCGGCGGCAGTCCGCGGCGGTACGCCAACAGGTTCGCGACCAATCGCGCAACGCGCCCGTTGCCCGACGCGAAGGGCTGGAGCCGGATCAGGCGCGCGATCGCGCGGGCCAGCGCGAGCGGTGCCGGGTCGCTTGCGCCGAGGGCGAGCCGGCCGACGTAGGTCTCCGTTTCGAACGGAACGAGCCAGTGCGGCGGCGGGACCGTTCCGTCGGCCAACGGCGGAACCGTGCGGGTTCGCCAGGCACCGGGGTCGTCGGCGAGGCCGCGGACGGCGAGGCGATGGAGCATCCGCAGATCCTCGGTCGTAACGCGAGTCCGGCGCGTGCCCTGCTGCGCCACCCAGGTCGCGGCGTCGGCGTAGCCGCGCACGGTCAGGTACTCGTCGAGCCGGTGCCCACCGAGTGCGCGTCCTCGTTCGAGGAGCGCCCGGACCTCCGTCCGGTCGAGTCGCGAGCCGGCTAGCCGGCTCGAACTGCCGACCTCGTCGAGCCGAATCGCCGCATACGTCTCTCGAAGCGTCGCTGCGGGCGGCGCCGCGCGGACGATCGCCGCGAGCGCCTCGACGCGCCCGGTGATCTGTCCAATTGCATCCATTCTGGAATAATTGGACATCCTACCAGCATGTTCCGGCCCCGATACCTGTAGGATGGACCCCATGGCCGACTACGTGCAGTCCCTGCGGGAGCGTGTGCTCCTGTTCGACGGAGCGATGGGGACGCAACTGATGGCGCTGCATCTCACCGATGCCGACTTCGGCGGCGCCGCGCACCACGGGTGCAACGAGGCGCTCGTCCTGACGCGGCCCGACGTGATCGAGCAGATCCACCGCGACTACTTTGCGGCCGGCGCCGACGTGGTCGAGACCGACTCGTTCACCGCCTCGCGGCTCAAGCTCGACGAGTACGGCCTGGGCGCCCAGACCCGCGAGATCAACCTGGCCGCGGCACAGATCGCACGGCGCGCCGCCGATGACTATGCAACGCCCGAACGGCCGCGCTTCGTCGCGGGTTCGCTCGGCCCGACCGGGATGCTGATCTCGTCGTCCGACCCGGCGCTCTCGAAGATCACCTTCGACGAGCTCGCCGCACTGTACGAAGAGCAGGCGACGGCGCTGGTCGAGGGCGGCGTCGACCTGCTGCTGCTCGAGACCAGTCAGGATTTACTCGAGATGAAGGCGGCGATCGCCGGAATCGTCCGCGCCTTCGATGCCGGCGTGCGGCGCGTCCCGATCCAGGCGCAGGCGACGCTCGACGTGACCGGACGGATGCTGCTGGGCACCGACATTCGTGCGGTCTGCGCGACGCTGGACGCGCTCCCGATCGACGTGATCGGCCTGAACTGTTCGACCGGTCCGTCGCATATGCGCGATCCGATCCGGTATTTGGTCGAAGCCTCGCGCTGCTTCGTCAGCGTCGTACCGAATGCGGGATTGCCGCGCATGGGGTCGCGCGGGGAGACGATCTATCCGGAGACACCGGAAGAGATGGCGCGCGAACTCGGGGCGTTCGTGCGCGATTTCGGCGTCAACACGATCGGCGGCTGCTGCGGCACGACGCCCGAGCACATCGCGGCGTTCCGCGTCGCGATCGATGCGCTGGCGGCCCAGGGGCATCGCCCGCGTCAGCCCGAGCCCAAGCCGCTGCAGTTCGCCGCCTCCTCGATGACCGCCGTCGCCTTGCAGCAGGAAGGCACCGTTCTGCTGATCGGCGAGCGCGTCAACAGTCAAGGTTCGCGCAAGATCAAACGGCTGCTGCTGGCCAACGATTACGACGAGATCACGCTGGTCGCGCGGGCTCAGGTCGAAGGCGGCGCGCACCTGCTCGACGTCTGTACCGCGCTCACCGAGCGTGTCGATGAAGACGTGCAGATGGCAACGATCGTCAAGCGGCTCGCCCAGTCGGTCGAAGCGCCGCTGGTCATCGATTCGACCGAGCCGAAGGTAATCGAACGTGCGCTGAAGATGTACGCGGGCCGCGCGGTCGTCAATTCGATCCATCTCGAGAACGGCCGCGTGAAGATCGATTCGGTCATGCCGCTCGTCAAAGAATCCGGTGCCGCGGTCGTCGCGCTGACGATCGACGAAGCCGGCATGGCGAAGACCGCCCCGCGCAAGCTCGAGGTCGCCCAGCGCATCCACGATATCGTCGTGAACGAATACGGACTGCCGGCCGGCGCGCTGATCTTCGACGACCTCACCTTCACCTTGGCGACGGGCGATGCCGAGTACATCGACTCGGCTGTCGAGACGATCGAAGGCATCCGGCTCATCAAGCGCGAGCTGCCCGGAACGCTGACGTCGCTGGGCGTCTCGAATGTCTCGTTCGGGCTGACCCCCGCCGCACGGCACGTCCTCAACTCGGTGATGCTGCACCACTGCGTGCAGGCCGGCCTCGACATGGCGATCGTGAATCCGGCCGAGATCACCCCGTACGCCGAGATCAACGACGAAGAGCGCACCTTGTGCGACGACCTGGTGCTCAACCGCCGGCCCGACGCGCTGCAGCGCGTGATCGAGTACTTCGAATCGAAGGGAACCGCGAAGGGCGCGGCGGCCGCACCCCTCGACGATGACGCCGACGCCCCGGTCGAATTACGGATTCACAACGCGATCCTGCGCCGGCGCAAGGACGGCATCGAAGCCAAGATCGACGAGGCGCTCGAGCGGCGCGGGCCGGTCGACGTGCTCAACAACGTGCTGCTGCCCGCGATGAAGGAAGTCGGCGACAAGTTCGGCGCCGGCGAACTGATCTTGCCGTTCGTCCTGCAATCGGCCGAGGTGATGAAGAAGGCCGTCGGCCATTTGGAGCAGTTTCTCGAACGCAAGGAGGGCGTCAGCAAAGGGACGATCGTGCTGGCGACCGTGTTCGGCGACGTCCACGACATCGGCAAGAACCTGGTCGGAACGATCCTCTCGAACAACGGTTACACCGTCCACGACCTGGGCAAGCAGGTCCCGGTCGGAACGATCCTCGACAAAGCGGTCGAGGTCGACGCCGACGCGATCGGACTTTCAGCGCTGCTGGTGTCGACCTCGAAGCAGATGCCGGCGCTGGTGAAGGAACAGGTATCGCGCGGGCTGACGTATCCGGTCGTGATCGGCGGCGCGGCGATCAACCGCGACTTCGGGCGCCGGACCGCCTTCGCACCCGACCGGTTCTTCGATCCCGGCGTCTTCTACGCCAAGGACGCGTTCGAAGGCCTCGATCTGCTCGATACCTTGGGCGATGAAGCAGCGCGGGCCGCCCTGGTCAAGCGCGTCAAACGCGAGTCCGAGGCGCTGCGCTTGAAGGACAGCACCGCGAGTGCCGTCCCCGCCGCCGACGGGCGCACCGCCCGTGGCGAGGTCGGAACGGCCGAGGTGCCTGCGGCACCGTTTCTGGGTTCGCGGCTGATCTCGGCGGTCGATCCGCGCGAGCTGTGGCCGCACTTCGACCTGCGCAGCCTGTTCCGGCTGTCTTGGGGCGCGGCGAACACCAAGGGCGAGGCCTGGGAACGCGTGCTGGCCGAGGAGTTCGAGCCGCGGCTGAAACGGTACCAGGCGACGGCATCGCGCGAGACGCTGATCGAGCCGCGTGCGGTGTACGGATATTTTCCGGCCGCCGGCAGCGGGGACGACGTCATCGTGTACGATCCGCAGGACCTGCGGCGCGAGATCGCGCGCTTCGCGTTCGCGCGTCAGGCCGGCGGTCAGCACCTGTGCCTGGCCGACTACCTGCGCGAGCCCAAAGACGGCGGCGCCAGCGACCTGATCGCGCTGCAGGTCGTCACCGTCGGCGACGCGCCGTCGCGCCGTATCGACGCGCTGCAGAAGCAGAACGACTATAGCGAGGCGTACTACCTGCACGGCTTCTGCGTGCAATCGGCCGAAGCGCTGGCCGAGCACACGCACCGCCGCATCCGCACCGAGCTCGGCCTGCCCGACGGACGCGGAAAGCGATATTCGTGGGGATACGGTGCCTGCCCCGATCTCGCGCAGCACGAGATCGTGTGGCGACTGCTCGACGTCGAGAACGCGATCGGCGCATCGTTGACCTCGGCCTATCAGATCATGCCCGAGCAATCGACCGCGGCGATCGTGATCCATCACCCGCGCGCCGCCTACTTCAACGCCGCCGCGGTTCGGGAACTCACTCCGGCCTAGCACAGCGGTCGGCAATCCGCCCGGAAGCCGCAGGGCGCTTCCGGCGTGCGGGCGTACTCGACCCACTCTCACTGCAGGGGTTCCGGTATGCGCTTGTCTTCGTTCTCTCGCGGCGTCCTGGCGGCCGTGCTGGCCGCCGCCGTCGCGGGCTGTTCCTCGTCGGGGACCTCCTCAGGAGCGGCTTCCTCGGGCGCGAGCAGCGGCACGATCAAGATCGGCATCGACCTGCCCCTGAGCGGTGCCGACGCATCGATCGGTATTCCGACCGAGAACGGCGCGCTGCTCGCGATCGAGCAGGCCGGCCGGAACGGCTTCGCCGGCGGCGCGTTCAAGCTCGAGCCGTCCGTGCTCGACGATGCGGTGCAAGGAAAGCACGATCCCGCGGCCGGGGCGCAAAACGTGCAGACGTTCATCTCGGACCCGGCTGTGCTCGCGATGGTCGGGCCATTCAACTCGAACGTCGCAAAGTCGGAGATCCCGCTCACCAACGATGCCGGGCTGGCGCAGATCTCGCCCTCGAATACGAACGACGGGCTGACGATCGGTGACGCCGCGAAAAAACTCCGGACCGCGCACCCCGACGTCAACACGTACTTTCGCGTCTGCACGCGTGATTCCAAACAAGGTTCTGCGCTGGCGCAGGTTGCCTACCAGCGCCTGGGTTTCAAGAAAGTCTTCGTGATCGACGACAACGAGACGTACGGCAAAGGGCTGGCCGACGTCTTCGACGCGTCGTTCCGCGGTCTCGGCGGCACGGTGCTCGGGCACGAGCACATCACCTCCAACCAGGTCGACTTCAAGTCGCTGCTGACCAAGGTCAAGTCGCTCAACCCCGATGCGGTGTTCTTCGGCGGGAACACGTCGACCGGCGGCGGCCTGATCCGCCGTCAGATGGGTGACGTCGGGCTCGCGCAGACGCCGTTCCTGGGTGGTGACGGCATCTCGGATGCCGAGTTCGAGAAGCAGGCCGGCGATGCGGCCAACGGCAGCTACATGACGGTCGCGTCCCCCGACGTCACCAAGATTCCGGCCGCCAAGAGCTTCATCAACGCGTATCAAGCCCGTTTCAAGAGCAACGTCGGTCCGTATTCGGCCAGCGCCTACACGGCCGCGAAGATCGAGATCGCCGCGATCGAGAAGGCGATCAAGGACAACGGCGGCAAGATGCCGACCCGCGCCGACGTGCTCAAGAACATCGCCAGCACGACGAACTTCGACTCGCCGATCGGCAAGGTCGGTTTCGATGCCAACGGCGACACGACGTCCCCCGTGCTGACGCTGCTGCACGTCGTGAACGGCAAGCCCCAAGTCGTCGACGTCATCCAGCTCAAATCGTAGTTTGGACGTCTTCTTTCAGCAGCTCATCAACGGGCTGTCGCTGGGCGGGATCTACGCGCTGATCGCGCTCGGCTACACCATGGTCTACGGGATCATCGAGCTGATCAACTTCGCCCACGGGGACGTGTACACGCTGGGAACGTTCTTCTCGCTGGCGATCCTGACGCTGCTCGGGGTCGATAGCGTCGTGCACGGTCCGGCGCTGATCGGCGTCCTGGCGGTCACGATCCTCGGCGCGATGATCCTGTGCGGGCTGACCGGGGTGATCATCGAACGGCTGGCCTATCGCCGGCTGCGCAACGCGCCCAAGCTGGCGCCGCTGATCACCGCAATCGGGATGTCGTTCATCCTCGAGAACCTGATGCTGTATTGGCGCGGGCCATCGCCGGTACCGTTTCCGCAGGTAATCCCCAACCCGCAGTTCGCGCTTGGGGCGGTGACCATACAGGCGAAGCAAATCATCGTCGTGCTGCTGGCGGTCGTCCTGATGGTGGTGCTGCAGACCTTCGTCTACAACACGCGGCTGGGCAAGGCGATGCGCGCCACCGCGCAGGACAAGGATGCCGCGCAGCTGATGGGCATCGACATCAACACGACGATCGCGCTGACGTTTCTGATCGGCTCCGCGCTGGCCGGTGCGGCCGGTTTCGTGTCCGGAATGTATTACGGCTCGACCTGGTTCTTCAACGGTTTCGGAGCCGGGCTCAAGGCCTTCACGGCAGCCGTCCTCGGCGGCATCGGAAACCTGGCCGGCGCGATGCTGGGCGGTTTCCTGATCGGGCTGATCGAGGCGATGACGACCCAATTCATCAGCGATCAGTGGTCGAACGTCGTCGTGTTCTCGGTGCTCGTGCTGGTGCTGATCTTCCGGCCGTCGGGGCTGCTCGGCGAATCGCTGCCGAACAAGGTCTGACGTGCGGCTGATCGCGCCGCTGACGGCACGCCTTCCGCCCGCGCTGCGCACGCCGCGGGCGGGAACCGCGCTCGCATTCGCAGCGGCGCTGGCGCTGCCGTTCATCGGCCGCAACGGCGCCTTCACCAACTTCCTCGCCGATGCGGGCGCGTTCGTGTTGCTCGCCCTGGGTCTCAACATCGTGGTCGGTTTCGCGGGTCTGCTCGACCTCGGCTACGCCGCGTTCTTCGCGATCGGGTCCTATTCGTACGCGATGCTGGCGTCGCCGCAGTTCGGCATCCATCTGCCGTTCTGGGTGCTGCTCTTCGTGGCGTCCGCGATCGCGGCCATCTTCGGTATTTTACTCGGCGCGCCGACCCTGCGGCTGCGCGGTGACTACCTTGCCATCGTGACGCTCGGTTTCGGCGAGATCGTCCCCCAAACGTTCCTCAACCTCTCGCAATGGACCGGCGGACCCAACGGCATCGGTTCGCTCGACCAGCCGGTGCTCTTCGGTTACCGGTTCGGTTTCAACCCGCTGCCGTACTACCTGATGGTGCTGGGTCTGATCGCGTTGGCGGCGTGGCTCGCGAACAACTTGCGCACCAGCCGTCTGGGACGCGCCTGGATGGCGATTCGCGAAGACGAACTCGCGGCGGCCCACATGGGAATCAACACGACCTCGACCAAGCTGGCAGCCTTTGCGATGGGTGCGTCGTTCAGCGGCTTGGCCGGCTGCGCGCTGGCCTCGAAGCTCCAGCTCGTGTCCCCGGATCAGTTCATGTTCAACGTGAGCGTGTTCGTGCTGGCGATGCTCGTGCTGGGCGGGATGGGCAACATCCCCGGCGTGATCGTCGGCAGCCTGATCCTCTCCGCGCTCGAGCGCTTCATCCTGCCGCAAACGACCAACTTCATGCACAACGTCGGACTCAACGTCGACCTCACAAATTCGCGGTTTCTGATCTACGGCGTGATCCTAGTGACGATGATGCTGTTCCGTCCCGAAGGCCTGATTCCGAGCCGTCAGCGCAAGGCGGAACTGCACGCCGGACAGGCGGACCGCCGCGCCGCGGCGGCCGAAGGTGAACTCCTCACCGAGGTGATTCACTGATGGCATTGCTGACGATGGAGGGCGTGACCCAGCGCTTCGGAGGCTTGACCGCCGTCGACGCGCTCGACTTTACGATCGAAGCCGGTTCGATCGTGGCCATGATCGGACCGAACGGCGCCGGAAAATCGACCGCCTTCAACCTGATCACCGGGATCTACACACCGAGCGCCGGCCGGATTGCGTTCGCCGGAACCGACATCACCGGCTGGGCGACCAGCCGCATCGCCGCACTCGGGATCGCGCGCACGTTCCAGAACATCCGGCTGTTCGGCTTCATGTCGGCGATCGACAACGTCCTTACCGGCGAGCACGCTCGGCTGCACGCGAACCTGGTCGATTCGCTGCTGCACACGCCGCGCCAGCGCGCCGAGGAAGGCGCGGCCCGCGAGCGGGCGCTGGCGATGCTGGCGTTCGTCGGTCTGGAAGACGCGGTCGAATCGTACGCGCGCAACCTCGCCTACGGGGTGCAGCGGCGGCTCGAGATCGGCCGCGCGCTGGCCTCCGAACCGAAGCTGCTGCTGCTGGACGAACCGGCGGCGGGAATGAATCCCAGCGAGAAGCGCGACTTGGTGGCGCTGATCCGCAAGATTCGCGACCGCGGGATCACGGTGTTTCTCATCGAGCACGACATGGCGCTGGTCATGGAGATCAGCGAGCGGATCACCGTGCTCGATCACGGCGAGAAGATTGCCGAAGGCGACCCCGCGCAGGTCCGCAGCGACCCCAAGGTGATCGAAGCCTATCTCGGGAGCCCCGCTTAAGCATGCTGCTCGAGATCGAGAATCTGGTTGCCCGCTACGGACGGATCACGGCACTGAACGGGATCTCGCTGACGGTCGGCGAGGGCGAGATCGTGACCCTGATCGGTGCCAACGGGGCCGGAAAAACGACCACGCTGCGCGCGATCAGCGGGTTGGTGCGCCCGGCCTCCGGCAGTATCCGGTTCGACGGACGCGAGATCGATCGTCTGGCTCCCAGCGAGATCGTTCGAGCCGGAATCGGACACGCACCTGAGGGCCGGCACGTCTTTCCGCGCATGACGGTGCGCGAGAACCTGGAGCTGGGAGCATACACGCGCCGCGTGCGTTCCGAGATTGCCGACGAAACCGCGCGCGTGCTCGACATTTTCCCGCGTCTCAAGGAGCGCTACGCGCAGAAAGCGGGCACGATGTCGGGCGGAGAGCAGCAGATGCTCGCGATCGGACGAGCGATGATGTCCCGCCCGCGGCTGCTGCTGCTGGACGAACCGTCGCTCGGGCTCTCGCCGAAGCTGGTCCAGACGATCTTCGTCGTCATTCGCGAGATCAACGCGCGCGGAACGACGATCCTACTGATCGAACAGAACGCGCGCCAGGCGCTGGCGGTCGCGTCGCGGGGATACGTACTGGAAGTCGGGTCGATCGCGCACAGCGGCGCGGCGAGCAGTCTGGCGGCGAGCGAAGCGGTACGCGCAGCCTATCTCGGAGGTGCAGCATGAACGAGACCACCGACGCCGGCGCCGGGACGATCGCCGCCGTCTTGCCGCTGCTGCTGGTGGCGCTGGTCGTGGTGCGCTTTGCGTTCCGCGAATTGCGCGAACGCACGGTCAGCATGGCGCAGATCTGGGTCCGGCCGGCGCTGCTGGTCGCGCTCACCGGGTATCTGGTGGTCCTCACGCTGAGCATCGACGGCCGCGACGACGCGATCACGACGATGTCCCTGCTCACCGGCGTGCTGCTGGGCGCGATCACCGGCCTGGCGATCGTGCGCAATACGACCTTTGCCCCGGCCGCCAAGGCCAATGCGGTGAAAGTGCGCGGCAACCGCGCGACCCTCGCCATCTGGCTGGCCGCCCTCGCCGTCCGCGTGCTGGCGCGCTACCTTTATCCGGGCGGCGGCAATCTGCGCGCGCAACTGCCGCTCAACTGCGGCACCGTTGCCCTGGTCGCGACGGCGTTCGTCGTCATCGCGATCGCCTTTCAGCGCGAGATCGTGCGGCTGCAGCCGCGCTGACTACTGGAAGCCCTGGTATTCGAGGCGCCGCATCTCGGTCGGCGCGCCCAAGACGTTGGTCGCGATGATCGAGTAGTGCTGCGTGCCGTCCACCTGCGAGGTGACCTCGCATAGCCGGACCTCGGTGCCGGTCGTGTACTCGTGCGCGTACAGTGACTCTTCCTGAGCCGGTACGTACACGTAGCCGTCGTCGAGCTCGAGCTGGTCGACTTTCATCCCCGACGCGGACTCGGTCACGACGTGATGTACCGAGCAGGGGTTGTGCGAACAGCCCGTGATTCCAAGGCTGGAAATCACGCAGCACGCAGCCGCGCCGAGAATGGTGATCCGGAGGCCCACCATGAGGCTGGCTGGATTGAACCGCTCCGGGCTCAAGTCCTACGTGTGCTGCCCGACCGTACGCTCAAGGCAAGCGATGGGAATCATAAAGAGGCCCCCGCACCGCCGGGGTACGGGAGCCTCCGCTCACCGGTTCGGGCCGGCATCAACCCTTGATGCAGACCACCTGGCGCAGCGTGTGCACGATCCGTACCAGATCGTGCTGGGCCGCCATTACGGCATCGACGTCCTTGTACGCCGCCGGTGCTTCGTCGAGCACGCCGGCGTCCTTGCGGCATTCGATGCCCTGGGTCTGCCGTTTGAGGTCGCCGACGGTGAGACGCTTGCGCGCTTCGCCGCGGCTCATTCGGCGGCCGGCTCCGTGCGAGCACGACTCGAACGAATCCGGATTCCCCAGCCCGCGAACGACGAACGAACGCGCGCCCATCGATCCCGGAATGAAGCCCAGCTCGCCGCGTCCCGCGCGCACCGCACCCTTTCGCGTCAGGTACACGTCGGCACCGAAGTGCCGTTCGCGCGCGACGTAGTTGTGGTGACAGTTCACGACCGTTTCGGCGCGCTTGAAGCGCGGGAGGTCGGCCTGGCCCTCGAGCGCCGCGAGCGCGCTGGTCATCATGAGCTCGCGGTTGAGACGCGCGTAATCCTGCGCCCAGCCCACTGCGGCGATGTACGCATCGAAGGGCGGCGTGTGCTCGGTCAGGTGCGCGAGGTCGCGGTCGGCCAGTACGACGCCCTGCCGCTCCAGCTCGCGCTGCGCCTGCTCGATGTAGTACTGCCCGATCCGGTTTCCCGCACCGCGCGAACCCGAGTGCAGCACGAGCCAGACGCTGCCTGACTCGTCGAGGCACATTTCGCAGAAGTGATTGCCTCCGCCCATTGTCCCGAGCTGCTCGCGCACGTTCCGGGTCGACACCGAGGGCGCGTTCGCGACCACGGCCGCGTAGCGCTCGCCGAGACCATCTTCCCACGCGCTCTGCGCAGCGGGCGACGGATCGCGATGCGCGGCCCGGCCGACCGGAATCACCTTTTCGATCGCCGACCGCAGACGACGCAGATCGTGCGGAAGATCCTCAGCGCCCAGGGCGAGCTTCTGTGCGATCATCCCGCAGCCGATATCGACCCCGACCGACGCCGGAACGATCGCACCGAGGGTCGGAATGACGCTGCCTACCGTCGCGCCCTTGCCGACGTGGACGTCGGGCATGACGGCGATATGATCGTGCACGAACGGAAGCGCGGCCATGTTTTCGACCTGGCGCCGCGCGCCCGAATCGAATTCGACCCCGTCCACCCAGGCCATGATCGGGCGGCCTGCCGTTACGATGACTTCCACGATTGACGCTCCTCCTGCCGAAGAAAAAGAAAAGGGTGAGCGCATCGCTCACCCCGCTTCACAAAGCTTTGGGCAGCGTGCTCGAACTACGTCGTGTCTCCGCGGGATATGCGCAACGAGGCCGTCAGGTGCGCTCCGGCGCCCCCTGGGCAGTTGTGCGATTCGACAAAGATAGTGGTGCGTAGCATCATGACTCCGGGCTCAGGCTACGCGACGGCCCGGCTTCTTGTCAAGCGCGGCGGGCAAAGAAACAGCATTGCGGCACGGCATGTCAGTGTGAGAAACATCGTCGATCGGCTTGACAAGCGCGGTGAGTGCCGCGTAGGATCGGCCCTGTTATGTTGCAGCGATATGCACGCAATCTCCGTCACCCGCAAGGCATGTGCTTTGCGGGCCGTCTGGTCGCGCGCTCCGCGTGGGCGGCCGCCGTTTCGTAACACTCGCTCCGACGCTCGTGTGGTCTCCACGAGGGATCGGCGCATCGCCGGTCCCTTCGTCATTTTTCGAAGCCGAACGGCGCACCAAGCATCATCGTCGATACCGGTTTGCGTGAGAACTCGCGCGGTGCAACTGGCACGCATCGCGCTCGGCGAGCCATTCTCACGCGCCCCCGCGGCTGGGGTACCGATGCGCCTCCCGGCGAGAGGGACCGCGTCGCAGCCGCGTCGGGGCCGAAGGGAGCAGCTTCTCGTGTCTGATACGTCGGATCTTCAGCAGCGGCTGGGAGTTCGCATTCGCCGGCGCCGTGCGGCGCTCGGCTTGACGCAGTGTGTCCTGGGCTCGCGCGTCGGCGTCAGCCGCGCCACGATCGCGAACGTCGAAGCCGGCCGGCAGAACCTGACGCTGCGCCGGCTCGAGGGGCTCGCGCGCGCGCTCGAAACCGGCCTCGACGAACTCTTTCGTCCCGGACCGGACGCGCGCTAGCGCGTGCTGCGGGAAAAGAACGCTGCCATCGCGGTGCGCGCCTCGTCGGATCCGAGCCGGGTGCGGAACGCGGCGCCTTCGCGGCCGATCGCCTCGAGCAGCTCCGCGCGGTCGTAGTTGAGGAGCCGTTTGGTTTCGCGAACGGCTTCGCGCGGTTTGCCCGCGATCGTGCGGGCGGCGTCGTCGGCGCACGCGTCGAGGACGTCGTCCGGCAGCACTTTGGTGAAGATCCCCGCTTCGCGAGCGGCCTCCGCATCGATCGGCTCGCCGAGGTAGAGCGCAGCCCCGGCCCGCGCGCGGCCGATGCGGCGCGGGAGAAGAACGCTGCTCGCCGCTTCGGGGACCAGGCCCAGGTCGACGAACGGAACGCGGAGCACGGCGCTAGGCGACGCGTAGACCAGGTCGCAGTGCAGCAGTATCGTGGTGCCGATGCCGATCGCGGCCCCGCGCACGGCGGCGACGATCGGGACGTCGGTCTCGACGAGCGCGGCCAGGAACCGCGATACCGGCGCGTCGTCGCCGTGCGGCGGCTGGTCGAGAAAATCGCGCAGATCGTTCCCGGCGGTGAACGTCGCACTGCTGGTCCGCAGCAGGACGGCACCGATGCCGTCGGTCGAAGCACCGCCGACCGCCTCGGCAAGCACGGCATACATCGCACTGGTCAGCGCGTTCTTTTTTTCGGGCCTGTCCAGCACGACGTATCGAACACCGTCACGGTCGTCTACCGAAATGCCGTCTGTCATTTGCGGTGAGTGCGCTCGCTCAGGGACAGTTCCTGCCGCGCGGTTTTCTAACGCGCCAGAAGCGCGGCCGCGATCAGCGCCGGCGGCGTCACGACCAGGCCGATGGCCGCGAAGCGCCACGGCGACATCGCGACCCCGGCACGTTGGAGGATCGACAGCCACAGCACCGTCGCCAGCGAGCCGTTGGTGCTGAAGTTCGGGCCGACGTTGACGCCGACCAGCGCGGCGGAAACGAGCGCGGCCGGCGGATGCAGCGTGGTGGCAGCATGACCGGCGGCGAGCCCGACCGGAAGATTGTTCACGAGATTCGATGCCGCGGCTGTCGCCAGCGCCACGCCGAGAGCCGCGAGCGGACCGCCGGCGTGCTCGCCCCACGCAAAGAGCTGGCGGCCTGCCGACTCGGCGCCGGCGCGCTCGAGCGCGTCGACCAAGACGAACAGCCCGGCGGTCAGCGGCACGACCGACCACGCGATTCCGCGCACGATACGCAGCGGAGCGGTGCGTTCCCGGGTCGCGGCGACGACGGTCGCGGCGAGTGCGAGCCCGCAGACCACGGCCCCGAGCGGACCGCTCACCGCGGCGGTGACCACGAGCACGATCGCGCCGAGCCCGAGCATGACGAGTGCGGCCGGTCGCGGTACCGCGGGATGCTCGCCTTCGACGTGCAGCGGCACCGCGAGTACGCCGCGCAGCCGCCACGTCAGCACGACGTAGGTCAGCACGATCGAAGCGAGCGATGCCGCGGCGAACGACGCGAACCACGTTTCGAGCGAGGGCATCTTGCCGGCGAAGAAGATCAGGTTCGAAGGGTTCGCGATCGGAAGAATCAGGCTGGCCGCATTGGCGACCAGCGCGCAGGCGACGACGTACGGCACCGGATCGGCGTCCGTACGGCGAACGGCGTCGAGAACGGCGGGCGTCAGCACGACGATCGTCGCGTCGTTCGAGAGAAAGGCCGTAGTAAGGATCCCCACCCCGTAGATCAGGACCAGCAGCCGGCGGCGCGAGCCGTGCGCGGCGACCAGCACCACCGACGCGGCCCACGTGAACACGTCTTCCCGGCGCGCGAACTCGGCCAGCGCCATCATCCCGATCAGGAACAAGTAGACGTTGAGGCCGCGTGCCAGTGCCGATCCCGCATCGTCCGGGCTCAGTGCGCCGGTGACGACCAGCAGCAGCGCGCCGCCGGTCGCCCACCAGGCGATGTTGATGCGGAACGGCCGGAAGAGAATGCCCAGCAGGGCCGCCGCCGCGATCGCGATCGCGAGGACGTGCACCCCGCTAACTATGGCGTCAAGCGGCCGTTACGCGCGTGCGCGAGACGGACGGTAGAGGTGCGCCGATCCGTAGACCGGGATGCCGCCGACGATCGTCGAGAGCACCTGGTACTCGTCGCTCCACACCGAGAGGTCGGCACGCTTGCCGGGCTCGATCGTGCCCAGTTCGCGCTCTAAACCCAGCAGCTTGGCCGGTGAGCGCGTCGCGGAAATCACCGCCGTCTCAAACGGGATGTCGGCATACATCATCAGGTTGCGCACCGCCTGATCCATCAGCAGCGCGCTGCCGGCGATCGTGCCGTCTTCGGAGCGCACGACGCCGCCTTCGATCCGGTACCCGCTTCCCGCCGGCGGCATGTTGTCGGTCGCGAGCACGACGCGTTCGTGCAGCGTGCGATAGAGCAAATCAACCATCGGCGGCGAGACGTGGTAGCCGTCGCAAATCAGTTGAACCGTCGTTCGCGATTCTTGGATGAACGCGGCCAAGATCGACGGATCGCGATGGTCGAGCGGCGGCATCGCGTTGAACGCGTGCGTCACCGTCCGGAATCCGAGTCCGATTGCGAGCACGCCTTCGCGATAGCGCGCGGCCGTGTGTCCGGCCGAGCAGACGATCCCCTGGTCGTGGAAGAAGCGCGCCAACTCGTCGACGCCTTCCATCTCGGGCGCCATCGTCACCATCACCAGCGCGCCCCGGCAGGCCTCGATCATCTCCTGCGCGCGCTCTCTCGTCGCCCCGAGGATCCATTCGGCCCGATGGACGCGACGAAACTTCGGGTTGAGGAACGGCCCCTCGAAGTGTATTCCCAGACACCGCGCGCCGATCGGATCGCCCTTTTCCACCAATTCGACAGCCGCTTCCGATACTTCCGAGGCCGCGTGCAGCATCGATTCCCAGGGTGCTGTAATAATTCCGGCGACGAAGCCGGTCGCGCCTTGCCGAGCGTACGCCCGGGACGCGACTTCGACCGCGTGGCCTTGGTCGCGGTTGAACAAGAACTCATCGGCGCCGTTGGTGTGGACGTCGATCAGTCCTGGAGCGATGATCGCGCCGTCGGGAGGTCGGCTGTCGCTCGGCCCCTCCTCAGAGAGGATGCGTGCGATTCGGCCTCGCTCGATGGCGATGCGGCCGTGCATCAGCGTGCCGTCGCCCGGCGCAATGCGCGCAGGCCCAAGGATAAAGGTATCGGACACGTCCGATGAGATTCGGGAACGGTCAGGTCGCTCCCCTATCGATGACCCGCGCGACCCTTAAAGAAACGTAAAAAAAGTGGTCGCCGTTGGACCGGCTCGGGGACGGCCGCACCTTGCGCGAGGCGCGCGCTCTCGGCACGTTCCCGTTCGGCGCGTTCGAGGCGAACCATGTGTTCCTCGGCGTGTGCGTGAAGCGTGGCGCGCAGGCCCAGCAGCTCGTTCCAGCCCGCCGGCGCGCGGCCGGCATCGTGCGCTTCTTTATACTCCTGCGTCGAGACGGTGAAGATGCGCTGCGGCACGATCGCGCGCTCACGCACGTAGCGTTCGGCGAGCATGACGACGTTTCGCCGTTCGGCCGAATCTTCGTGATCGGCCATCGTGTGAACGAAGGTCATCGGTTTGCCGACGGCGGCGATGCGCCCGTAGACCTCGAGCTCCCGCTCGGAGAGCTGGCGCGAGAAGAGCGCCACGACTTCGCTCGCGGCATCGGCGGCCGCGTTGACGATGTCGCCCGCAGCCGGAAATCCGGAGTCGAAGGCGGGAGCGTGGACGAGTACCAGTTGGCCGGGAAGATCCCACGGCGTCTCGATCAGCACCGGTGTGCGCGCGGCGGCGGCGAGCGCGTCGCCGCGCGGTATCTCGTTCCAACCCGCGTCGTCGCCGAGTGCGTAGGCCTTGGCTTCGGGGCCGTAGCGGACGTGGACGGGGAAACGCATCTCAACGTCACCACCCTCGTCGTCGAGCACGCGCGATCCGGCCAGCGCGTTGATGAGACTCGACTTCCCGCGTTTGAAAGCGCCGACGATCGCGACCCGCCAGCGCTCGGGACGCAAACCGTGTTCGTACGTCGCCGGATCGAAACGGGCCGCCTCGGCCGGCGCCGAGCGTTCGCGTCCCGCTTCGGCATCGAGCGGCACCCCCGGGTCGGCGAGTTCGGCCCGGTCGCCGCGGCTTTCGCGTGCGAACGCTTCGCTGCGCGTTTCGATCCGGGTCGCTAGCGCGCGCACGGCGTGCGCGCGTTCGCGCGCGGCTCGCGCGGCTTCGGCCCGGTTGGTTCCTCCGGCGTGCGCCGCGAGCGCGCGTTCGAGCGGACCCAGCGCCTCGGTGCGCAGGCGCGGCGCAAGATCGCCGAGCCGCGCGGCGAGTTCGTGCGCGATCGTCGCGACGCGATCGGCGATTCCGTCGACGTAGGCCGCCAGCTCAGCGTCGAACTGCGCCGCCAAACCGTCGTCGAGGTCGGCGAGAAGTTCGCGCTTCATGTACGCGCCGGGCGGGACGGCGGCGAAACGGAGCGCGATCGCGTCGACGAAGCCGACCGCGGGACCGCCGAGTGCTCCCAGCACGATCGAGGAGCGCAACCCGGTTTCGAGATCGGTGCTCCACGCGCCGCTCGCGGCATCCGCCCCGAAGGCGCGCGCGGCGGCCTCGGTGATCGGAAAGCGATCGGCGGCGACGCCGTCGAGGAGTTCGGTTAACAGACCCTCGAGGTCACGTTCGCGCGCGGCGCTCACGATCGATGCCGATGCGGTGCGCACCTCGTCGCGCAGCCGCTTCGCG
>PMOG01000090.1:0-1118 GCA_003161555.1 Vulcanimicrobiota bacterium
GGCCTCGAAGGCGACGTCGTCACAACTCAGGAGGTCGCGCGCTACGACCAGCGCGGGCTCGACAAAGAGAACAACGTCCGCGGTGCCTTCGTGTTCACCGGCGTCCAGCCGATGTGCCTGAAGAAGTTCGAAGAGTACGGCATCTCGTACGACATCCGCAACCTCTCGCAGCTCGAGCGCGTGGCATCGTGGTAGCAGCGCTCACGCCCCTGGCCATCGTGATGGGGCTCGTGGCGACGCTGGGACTCCTCTTCTTCACCGTGTGGGAACGGGTTGCCGAACGCGTCGAAACCGCCGCCGTCGGCTTCGTCAACGGTTTCGGTACCGACATCGAACGCGCCAACATCTCGGCCGCGCGCGAGCGGGTCGCGACGGTCATCATCATTACGACTTTCGTACTGTGGCTGATCGGCGTCATCATCGTGCGCTTCAACATCCTCGAGTCAGCGCTGATCCTGCCGATCGCATTTGCGATCACAGCCTTCGGTTTTCAACGCTACCTCAAGAATCGCGCCGCCAAGCGGCTCAAGAAGTTCGGCGACCAGCTCGAACTCGTGCTGCGGCTGATCTCGAGCGGACTTCGCGTCGGCCTCAGCTTGCGACAAGCGATGGTGTTGGTGATCGAAGAGTCCCCCGACCCGTCCCGTTCGGAGTTCGGCCGCGTCGTCGGGCGCACGAACCTCGGCGTACCGATGGACGTCGCGCTCGAGGACCTCGTGCGCCGCATGCCGAGCGAAGAACTCCGCATGCTCGTCGACGCCATTCAGGTGCAGACGCAGACCGGCGGCAACCTCGCGAAGATTCTCGACCACCTCGCGTTTACGATCAAGAGCCGCCGTCTGATCGAACGCAAGGTCGTCGCGATGACCGGCGAGGCCACGATGAGCGGCTGGGTGATCGGCGCGCTGCCGGTGTTCGTCGGCGCCTTCGTGATGCTGACCCAACCGACGATGCGCGTCGCGATGATCGGCACCTTGATCGGGCATCTCGCCCTGCTGACCTTCGTCGTGCTCGAAGTGATGGGAATCTTTGCTATTCGGTTTGCGATGAGGCTGGAGATCTGACGTGACCGTCATCATCATTGCGGTCCTGCTGGCCGGCGCGCTCTTCGCGGTCGG
>PMOG01000090.1:1156-7210 GCA_003161555.1 Vulcanimicrobiota bacterium
TCGCTTCGCCGAAGCGGGCTGGTACACGATGACCGTTGCCGGCTTCACGATGCGCCGGATCTTCACGGCTCTGATCGCGGCGACCATCGCCGGGGCACTCGCCGTCGTCATGCACCAGACGCTGTTGATCTCTGCGATCGCCGTCGTGGTCGGCCTGGTCATCGGGTACATCTTTCCGACCTTTTCGCTCGACGGCGCGATCAAGAAGCGCAAGACCGCCATCGCACGCCGGCTCCCGGACTTGCTCGACATGGTGTCGACCACGGTGGAAGCCGGAACGGCGCTCAACGGCGCGCTCGCAATCGCGGTCACGCGTCTCGAAGGCCCGCTGGCCGACGAGTTCCGCATGACGCTCTCCGACATTCGCGTCGGCGTCAACCGCGCGGACGCGTTGACCGCGCTCTCGCGGCGCGTCAACCAAATCGATCTCGCGTCGGTCGTCACGGCGCTCGTCCAAACCGAGCGGCTGGGCGGCAACGTCGCCCAAGTCCTTGACGAACTGGCGGAGGAAGCGCGCTCGCGCCGCCTCAACCGAGCCGAAGAACTCGCTGCGAAGATCCCCGTCAAAATGGTGATCCCGATGGCGCTGTTCATGCTGCCTGCGCTGCTGGTGATGATCTTCGGCCCGGTGGCCGCGCAACTGCTGAACAAATGATCCTGATCCCCGTCGTGCTCGCGGCGGCCACGTTCGCGGCTGCGGCGGCACTCGGGATCTTGGCTGCGCGCTACGTCACCGGCGACGTCGAGGCGCTGCCCGAGGGTCCGCCGACGATGGCGATCCCCGTGCGCGCGCTCCTCATTGGAAGCGCGGTGCTGGGAGCGATCGCCGCGGCTCGGGGACTGAAGCCCGCGACGCTGGGTTTCATGGCCCTGGCGATCGGCATCTTGGCCGCGGTCTGGGCCTCGGACGTCAGCACGGGGATCATTCCCGATGTGTTCACGCTCTTTCCGTTGGCGGCGATTCTGCTCGCGGATCTGGCTGCAGTCTTCGTGCACAAGGTCACCGGCCAGGCCTTTTTGATCTTGCTGGTGGTCACGATCATACCGGCGATTCCGTTTGCCTTCGTGGCCTGGCGTTCGGGCGGCCTGAGCTTGGGCTGGGGCGACGTCAAACTGGCCGCACTGGGCGGCCCGCTGCTGGGCCTGCAAGAATCGCTGCTGGCCTTTTCGATCGGCTGCGCCGTCGCGGTCGTCGTAGCGCGCATCCGGCGCACCGGAAACTCGTCGATCGCGTTCGGCCCGTATCTCGCCGCGGCGATCGCGATCCCGTTAGCCGTCCTGCCGCGCTGAGCGTGGGGCTGCTGCGCAACCGCTCGACCGGCGCGGTGCTCGCCGGCCGGGTTCGCTTTGCGCGTGGACTCGTCGCGCGCTACGTCGGCCTGCTTTCGCGCGCGACGGTGGCGCCCGATGAAGGTCTGTGGTTCGAACGCGCGCACGCAGTGCACACGCTCGGCATGCGCGCGGTCGTCGATGTGATCTTCGTCGATGCCGAGGGCCGCGTCGTGCACTGCGAGCCCGCCGTTCGGCCCGGTCGCCCGAGCGTGTCCTGCGCCGGCGCCGGGGGGGTCGTCGAGATGGGCGCCGGATTTCTGTCCACCGCCGAACTCAACGTCGGCGACGTTTTGGCGCTCGAAGCGGACGAAGTCTAAGCGCCGAGCCGGCGCGCGATCTCAGCGGCCATCTCCTCGACCGACCGCGCAGCGCCCGCGATCCACCGCAATCCGGCCTCTTCGTTCGCCAGCAGCGGCCCGGTGTGCAGTGCAGCCGCGGCGCTCCAGTGCACGTCGGCACTTTGGAAATCCCCGCTGCGGTCCGCTTCGCGCCCGCGTTCGACGTGGTCGACGAAGCGATGGAGCCGGTTCCCGTAGCGGTCGCAGCGCAGCACGACGGCCGCGGCATCGGCGCTGAAGTACGCCCCGATGCGTTCCTCGCCGACGCAGGCGCCGAACGCGCGGCGGACCATGCTGCAGGACGTGCGCAGACCCTGGCGGGCCAGCCCCCGGTCCCCGCCGGGCCAGAACGTTTCGAGCAGTTCGTTGCGGGTCGCCTTGCCGTCCGCACGCAGGGCGAGAAACTCGACGATGTTGCGGTCGCGACGGCGCGCAAACCGCACCTCTTGGCCGCCGATGCGCAGGTGGAACGTGCCGAACATCTCGATCTCGGTCGGCATCGCTTCGCGTGCTTCGAGCGACGCGCGCGGCCCCGAAGGAAATGCCAGGATCAGCGGGTTGAGACGGACGCGTCCGCCGCTCTCCTGTGCGAAGAGCCCCGCCTCCGCGAGGCGTGCGATGGTCGCCGCGGTCGGCAACTCCTCGCCGCCGAGAATGCGGCGAAAGAGCGCCGCATCGTCGGCGGGCGCCCACTCGAGCGCATCGTCGATCAGCGAGGCGATGATGCGTCCGTCATCACGGCGCCAGCGCGCCAGCCCTTCAGGAAGCGGGACGCCGGCGACGGCGGCGGTACGAATCGCGCCCGCGATGACGACCGCCCAGCCGCTCGATGCGCGGACCAGCGCGATCCGCTCGGCCTCGGTCGTCGAGACGCCATGTGCCTCGGCGAGCCGGCGCACGTCGTCCGCATCGAAGCGCAGCAGTTCCGCGCCGGCGCACAGAACCGGCGCCCGCCGCAGATCGAGCGCCGCCGGCGAACGGGCGATGTAGATAAGCCCCACGTGGGGCGGCGGTTCGAGCGCGAGCGCTTCCATCACCGCGCGCGCGTCGCGCGCCGCACGATCGACGCGGTCGACGACCACGATCGTCCGACGGTTCGCGGCGAGCGCTTCCGCGGTCAGCGCGCGGAACTCGCGCGCGCCGCAGTCGCGCGGAAGTTCGATGCATGCGTGCGGCGAGTTGATCGAACGCAGCCACAGGACGACGCCGGTGGTCTTGCCGGTGCCCGGCGGCGCAGCGAGGAACCGGGCGCGGTTGCCGCCATTGGCCGCCAGCCAGCGCGCGAGCGCCGGGCGCGCGACCGCGTCGGGAGCGATTTTCGGCAACCCGCGGGGCTCGGCGAAGAGGCTGCCGACATCGGCCGCCTTACGCGAGCGTACCAGCTCCGGTCGCCTCGCGCACGAACCGCCGTCCGCGCGCCCGCAGAATTTCGAACGTCGCCGCGCGCTGTTCGATCCACCAAGCGAACGGCTCGCCCGAAAGAACCGGTGCGGTGTAAAGCTGCAGCGCCGCCGTCCAATGACTGTAGGCGGCCGTGAGCGCACCGCGCGCTTCCGCCGCAACTGCCAGGTCCGCGTGGAGCGCGAAACGATGCGTCGAACTGACGACCGCGTCGAAGCGCAGTCCGATCTGCGCCGGACCGCTGAACAGATAGCGATCGACGGCCGCGGCGCCGACGCGCATGGCGATGGCTCGCCGGATCGCGCTGCAGGCCGTGCGCAATCCCTGCGCGCCGAGCTGCGGGTCCGCGTCAGGCCAGAAGGTGCGAATCAGTTCGGCGCGCGTGGCTCGGCCCTGCGGCTGCAGCGCCAAGTACTGCACGATCTGCGCGTCGCGACGGCGCACGAAACGTACCTCGCGGCCTTCGTGAACGACCTGAAAGCGGCCGAACATTTCGAGGACGAGCGGCCCGGCCTGGGGCGCCGCCTCGGAGCGTGTGAGGCGTCCGTCGGCGACGATCGGGTTGATCGCTTGAGTGCCCTCGATCGCCTCGACGAAGAGGCCCGCGCGAGCGAGGCGCCGGAGCGTTGCCGGCGCCGGTTCGGTGATTGCTTCGAGGATATCGAGCAGATCTTGCGCGTCGCGCGCGGGCGCCGCCTTCAACGCCTCGGCGACGATTCGCTCGACGGTTCGTCCGTGCGCGATGCGCCAGTGTTCGAGTCCCTCGCGCAACGAGACGCCGGCGGCCTTCGCCGCCCGCACCGCACCGGTCACCGCGAGCGCCCAGCCGCCGGTCGCCGTCTGAAGCCGCGCGCAGTCACGCTGGTTGAACGCGACGCCGAGCACCTCGCAGAACAGGGCGATGTCTTCGATCCCGAAAGCCAGTTGGCGACCGTCGGCGATTGCGGCGACGCCGCGTTGCTCGCCTTCGCTGACGTCGACCGCGCTCAGGGCGCGCGCGACGTAGACGAACTGCACGCTCGCGGCGGACTGCAGGTACAGTTCGGCCAGCAACGCGCGGGCCGCCGGCGCGGCCCGATCGATGTCGTCGACGACGATCGTGCGCGGCGGTGTTTCGCCCGGCGTAAGGACCTCGGCAAGGAGTGAAAACAGCTCGCTGTCGGTCGCGCCGGCGCGCAGCGAGATCCACGCGACCGCTTCGGGCTGCTGCAGCGCCCAAATCGCGACGGCCGTCGTCTTGCCCGCCCCGGGCTGCCCGACGACATAGCGCAGCGGCACGCGCGCATACGCATCGAACCAGGTCGTGAGCGAAGGTCGTGCGAGCGCGTCCGCCGGGACCGCGGGGATAGTAAAGCGGCTGCGTTCCATTACACGAAAAGCGTGTCGCTGACGAGCGAACCGGACCGGATGAACAGGGGGGAAGTATTGGTCGATTCGCACACCGACTCCCGGTCTGGGGCATCAAGTTACGGCAAAGCAGCCCGGGCGGCCGTATGCAACGCGTCGAAGGCTGCGCGGGTGACCCCGGCCGCAGCGCGCCCGAACGCGCTCCTCCGCCTCGTCCCGCTCACCGCCGCGCTCGTCATCGGCACGATCGCGCTGGTCGCGATCCATCCGTTCGGATTGTTCGGGGACGAACTGGCCTTCTATTGCGGCTCGAGCGCGCTGCTGCACGGCGCCGATCCATACTTGCACGCGTCGATCTTCGCCTGCGAGCGCGACGCGTTCGCACCGCTGCTCGGGGCGCACCACGACATCAAGATCAGCACACCGGTCGTGTGGCCGCCCTATGCCATCGTCGCCTTTGCACCCTTCGCGCTGCTGCCGTTCGGTGCCGGCCTGACCCTCTGGCTGCTGATCAACGCGATCGCCGGCGCCGCTGCGGCACGGCGGTTGTGCATCGCGCTGCCGGAAATTTCGCCGTGGCTCATCAATGCGCTGATCGGCATCACGGTGCTGTCGTCGGGTTTGCGCTACGGACAGCCGACGGGAATTCTTCTGCTGGCGATCGTTGCGCTCGGCTCCGCCTATCGCCGGCGGGACGCAATCGCGCTGGCGCTGTGGCTCGCGCTGGGCGCGCTGCAGCCGCACGTCGCGCTCGCCGGCGGGCTGGCGCTGCTGGTCGCCGGCGGGCGCTGGGCGGTGCGGCCGGTGCTCGGAGCTGGGCTGATCGTCGTGCTGCTCTCCGCGTTGACGCCAGCACTCGACCTCGAATACGTGCGCGCGGTCTTGCCGGCGCACGAAGCCGCGAATATTCTCGATCCTTGGCAGCTCGCGCTCCCGAGCGTGCTCGCGCAATTGGGTCTGGCGGTGCCGCTCGCGGTCCGCGCCGGAACGCTGATCTTCCTGGTCGCGCTCGCAGCCGCCGTCTATTTCGGCGCCGCGGTCGCACGCCGCACGGGCCGCCCCGAAGCGCTGCCGTGGATCGCGACCTTGATCGGCACCTTCGGCGCGCCGCACGTCCACTATCAGCAGATCGCCGCGGCGCTGCCGGCCGCGTTCCTGCTGATCGCGGACTCACCGGCGCCGCTGCTCGCGACGATCTGCGCGTACGGCATCGCCGTCCCCTGGGGCGTGTTCTGCACGATGCGCTACGGGTGGGCATTCGCGATGCTGCCCGCGCTCGGAGCCGTGCGTCGAGCGCCGGGGAGCGCGGTGCGCGTTGCGGCCGTCGCGGTGGCGTTGCTCTGCCTGCAGATCGCGGTCGCGATCGCGTTCAAGGCGTTCTACCATCCCGAGGGTCCGGCGGTGTTCGCGCAGCTGCCCGCCGGCGCGCTCGCCGAACGTTCGTGGGCCGCGTACATCCGGTGGGAAAAGCCGTCCTACACGGCGGCGCTGTTCGCCGCGCGGCTGGTGACCTGGAGCGCGGAATTGGGTTTGCTGGTTCTGTGCGTCGTTACCGCGCGCGCGCTGCGGCCGCGATCGCGGCTGCCGCAAGCAGCAGCGCGCCCAGGGCGCTGACGATGCGTGCCGCCCGCGACGC
>PMOG01000193.1 GCA_003161555.1 Vulcanimicrobiota bacterium
CGTGATGCGCGATCGCCTCGCCGGCGTACTGCGTGTCGGCCACTTCGAAGACCGCGTCACCATGCACGATCCGTCCGCGGTCGCCGATCTGACCGCCCTTCTCGGCGTAGAATGCGGTGCGGTCGAGCAGCACCTGCGCTTCGGTATCCGCCTCGATCGCATCGACCGCCCTGCCTTCGACGAGAATGGCGCGCACTTCGCCGTCGGCCTCCAGGCCGCCGTACCCCTCGAAGGTCGAGCTGAGGGCGGGCAGGTCGGTCACCGTCAGCACGGCGCGCTTGGCGGCGGCATCGGCGCGCGCACGTGCGCGCTGTTCGGTCATCTTCCGTTCGAAGGCGATCGAATCGACCGCCACGCCGCGCTCGGCGGCGATCTCGCGCGTCAGCTCGTACGGAAAACCGAACGTATCGTGCAGCGTGAAAGCGTCCTCGCCGCTGATGATGCTGGTGCAGTCGGACTTCGCCTCCTCGATCAGCTGCTCGAGCAGTTCGCTGCCGCGATCGAGGGTGCGCAGAAAGCCCGTCTCTTCGGCGCGCAGCACGTTCTGCACGTCGCCCAGCCGCGTGCGGAGTTCCGGATACCCGCTCTCCAGCGAGGCGACGACGGCGCCGGCCAGGTCGGCCATGAACGCGCGCGGATACCCCAGCAGCCGGCCGTTGCGGATCGCGCGCCGGATCAGAAAGCGGAGCACGAAGCCGCCCTCGGTGTTCGACGGATAGACCCCATCGGCGATCAGGAACGTCGCGGCCCGCGCGTGATCGGCGATGATGCGGCGGCGCACCAGTTGCTCGTCCGGCGACAGGTTCGTCGCGCCGACCAGCGGCTGAGCGGCGATCAGGTCGGTGAAGAGATCGGTCTCGTACATCGAGACCTGCCCGTTCGCGACCGCGAGCATCCGTTCGAAACCGGCGCCCGTATCGATCGCCTTGCGCGGCAGCTCCGAGAGCTTGCCGTCGGCGCCGCGGTTGAATTGCTGGAATACGACGTTCCAAATCTCGACGAAGCGGTTACCGAGGTTCGGACCGAGATCGTCGGGGCCGCTAGCGTGCGCGGCGCCGGTATCGTAGAAGATCTCGGTGCAGGGTCCGCACGGTCCGGTTGGACCCATCGTCCAGAAATTGTCTTCGTCCCAGCGCGTGATGCGGCTGGGGTCGAGTCCGATCTCGTTTTCCCACAGCCGCTGCGCTTCGTCGTCACCGACGTGAATGGTCACGTGGAGTCTGGCGGGATCGAGCCGCAGCACGCCGGTGAGGAACTCCCACGCGAAACGGATCGCCTCGGACTTGTAGTAGTCGCCGAACGAAAAGTTGCCCAGCATCTCGAGGAAGGTGCCGTGGCGGCCGGTGCGGCCGACGTTCTCGATATCCGACTTCGCGCCGGCGACGCGCAGACAGCGTTGCACGGTGACCGCGCGCGGCGCCGGGGCCGGCGCATCGCCGAGAAAGACCGGGACGAACTGCTCCATCCCGGCGATCGTGAACAGCGTCGTGCTGAGCTGATCGGGGACCAGCGACGCCGACGGAAGATGCACGTGCCCGTTTCGGACGAAGTAATCGACGAACGCTTGACGGAGCTCTTGGGAAGTCATGGCCGGTCGGTCAAGTTCGCCGTCGGGGACCGCGAGGTCCCGCCGCAGGCTACTCGGCGGCGGAGAGGACGCGCGGGATCGACTCCCGCAGCTTTTCGTCGTCGGGCGAGTAAGGCACGACGACGACGCAGTTGCGTCGCTCCTTGGCCCGATAGAGCGCGTGATCGGCGAGCCCGAAAAGGGTCGTCATATCGATCATCGTCGAGCGGTCGACGTAAGCGACGCCGATGCTCACGGTAACCGCGGAGTAGACCGTGGAGGCGCCATGCGTGATTCCCATCTGCTCCACGCCGCGCCGGATCCGCTCGGCCACGTGCTCGGCCGCGACGGCTCCGGTTTCCGGAAGCAGCACGACGAACTCCTCGCCACCGAATCGCGCCGCGACATCGAGTTCGCGATGCAGCGAATCGACGATCGAGTTTGCGATGCGCCGCAGCGCGACGTCGCCGGCGGCGTGACCGTAACGATCGTTGAACCCTTTGAAGAAGTCAACGTCCAGCACCAGGAACGACAGTTCGCTAGGCCCTTCGCGGCGCCGTCGCAGCACCCAGCGCAGGTAGTCGGCGAAGGCGCGCCGGTTCCGCAAGCCGGTCAGCGAGTCCAGCATCGCCATCGTGCCCAAACGGCGATACATGGCGCCGACTTCCGAGAGCAGGATCGCCAGCACGACGCTCGCCGTCGTCAGCGTCTCGAACTTCCCGACATACCAGCTTATCGTGTAACGGCCGGACGAAAACGCGTTCAGCACGGCATCCAAGGCCGAGGTGGCCAGCGCAACGGCGATCCACAGGTGCAGCCGGCTCGGCCTTCTCGCGAGAACCGCCACCAGCAGCGCCGCCAGCGCGTTCACCGCAATGATCGCCGGCGAGTAGACATGATGCCAGAGCGGTGTGAACCGCCCGTGGTCGACGATCTGCGGCAACGCGTTCCGGTCGAAGTTCACCAGACCGACGATGACCAGGACCCCGGCCAGGACGAGCACGACGGTCAAGGTGACGTTGCCGCGAATTTGCGAGGGGTCGATGATGCGCGCCGTCAGCCGCTGATCGACGACGAAGTAGACGCCGACGAGCAAGGGAAAGGTAAGGTGCCAGGCCGTCCACAGCAGCGCCGAGACCTGCTCGGTGCCTAGGCTGATATGGGCCGGCAAGAACAGCCCCGGGAAGTACGCGAGATAGGGGATCGTCAGGAGGCCGGTGACCGCGTACGCGGCCCCCAGCACGAGAAACGCGCGCACGCCGTTGACCGCAAACTGGGTGAGCAACAGATAGGAGGTCAGGAGTTCGGCTGCACCCCAGAGGCTCGCGGAAATCGGCAGGAATGGCTCCAAGACCGGCCCCTGGACCTTGCCGAATGCTGCCGCGACAGCGGTAATGACGACGAAGAACGCCACGAACGCGAGCGCCGCCGTCTTGGTGCGATTCGTCGACGGTGCGTGCAGGAGGTCGGCGATGCCGACCGGTCCGGAAGCGACCGGCTCGACCGGCCGGCCTTTGCGGCCGTCGGTTGCCCGGCGACGCGCTCGGCTTGGGGTTAGGGCCACGAAAAACTCCTGGCCGCGCTGAACAACGAGGCGTTCCGATTATCATACCTAATGCGGCGGGGCGAGCGTACGGCCAGAACGTTCAGTTTTGGTCAGCCCGGGCTTGCGCGGCTGTTGCCGGCGGGTCAGCCTGCCGAAAATATCCCTCCCTCACGGGGGAGGGAGTGGCCGGTTTCACCCCGCCACACCGAGTGAGCGCTACTTTTCCTGAAGGAACACGCGGAGTTTTTCGAGCGCCTTCTGCTGGAGGCGGGAGACGTGCATCTGGGAGACGTTGAGCCGCTTGGCGATCTCGGTCTGGGAGACGCTCTCGTAGAAGCGCAGGTACAGGATCACCCGTTCGCGCCCGCTCAGCACCGCGAAGGCGCGCTCGAGGTTCGCCCGGTCTTCGAGCATCTCGAGGGCGGGGTCGTTCTGGCCGACGTAATCCGCCAGCGTCTGGGCCTTCTTGTCGCCTTCGCCGTTGAGTTCGGTGTCGAGCGAGAGCAGGTTGTAGGCTTGCCCGAGCTCCTGCGCTTCGAGGATGTCTTCCTCGGTGGTCCCCAGGTGCTGCGCCAACTCGGCGACGGTCGGGGAGTGGCCGAGCTTGACGGTCAGCTTCTCGTTGGCGCGATTGACAGCGAGGTTCAGTTCCTGCAGCCGGCGGGGCACCTTGACGGCCCAGCCCTTGTCGCGAAAGTAGCGCTTGATCTCGCCGACGATGGTCGGCGTCGCGTAGGTCGTGAACTCGACTCCGCGGTCGAGATCGAAGCGGTCGATGGCCTTGAGCAAGCCCACGGTGCCGACCTGAATCAGGTCGTCGAGCGCCTCACCGCGGTTGGCGAACTTGACCGCCAGATACCGCACCAGGTTGAGGTGCGCGACCACGAGCTCGTTGCGAATGCGGTCGTATTCGCAGGTCCCGCTGACGTCGGGTCCGCTGTCGAGCGAGCGATCGGCGCGCACGACGGCAAAGCGCGCGAACGCCGCGCGCGCGCGATTACGGTCCCAACGTTCGTCGTCGAGATGGGGTGCAGAGGTCGACATGCTACGCGCTGACGCGCTTGGTCATCACCAATTCGGTGCCGCGGCGCGGATCGGTCGAATAGTCAACGGAATCCATCAGCGCGCGAATCAAGAACACACCCAGCGCTTCCGTGCGGCCTTCATTGATCGAACCCGGGTCGACCGATTCGAGGTGCGGTCCCGTCGAGCGGTCGCGTACGGTCACGCGCAGTTCGTTTTCAAGCGCGTCGCACACGATCTCGATCGTCCCGGCATCGGTACCGCCGGCGGCTTGGATCGCGTTGGTGCACGCCTCCGCAATCGCGAGCTTGATGTCCTCGATCTCGTC
>PMOG01000219.1 GCA_003161555.1 Vulcanimicrobiota bacterium
CGGCGGCGCACCAGTAGACGTCGTTGTCCTCTTTGAGATCGAACACGAGCTTGTGCGTCGCGGTGACGCCGGTGAGATACCCGCCCGTCGTGTGCTTGATCCCCTTGGGCTTCGCCGTCGTTCCCGAGGTGTAGAGCAGATACAGCAGATCTTCGGCGTTCATGCGCTCGGGCTCGCAGATCGTCGACTGGTCGCGGACGACGTCGTCCCACCAGACGTCGCGACCCGCGGCCATCGTCACCGGGTCGCCGACGCGTTTGGCGACGATCACATGCTTGAGGGAGGGCATCCCCTTGGCGATCGCCGCATCGCAGTTGGCCTTCAGCGGAACCTTCTGCCCGCGGCGCCAGCCCTGATCGGCGGTGATCAGCGCGACGCAGGTCGAGTCGTTCACGCGGTCGACGATCGAATCGGGGGAGAACCCGCCGAAGATCACCGAATGCGCGGCGCCGATGCGCGCGCACGCCAGCATCGCAATCGGAAGCTCGACGATCATCGGCATGTAGACGGCGACGCGATCGCCTTTTTTCACGCCCAGCTTGCGCAGCCCGTTCGCGAAGCGGCAGACCTCATCGAGCAGCTGTCCGTAGGTGACGGTCCAGCGGTCGCCGGGCTCGCCCTCGTAATAGAACGCGATCTTGGCGGCTTTGCCGGCCCGCACGTGCCGGTCGAGCGCATTGACCGATGCGTTGAGTTCGCCGTCGCCGAACCAGCGCGCGAACGGCTCGTTCCACTCGAGGATCTGCTGCGGCGGCGTCATCCACTCGAGCTTGTCGGCCCACGATTTCCACCAGGCCAGATAGTCGCGCTCGGCCTGCTCGTAGATGCCGGGCTGGGCGTTGGCCCCAGCAGCGAACTCCGGAGGCGGGGGGAACCTCCGGGTCTCCGCCATGAGGGCTTCGATGGCGTCGTGAGTCGAGCTCTGCATATCCCGAGGTTTTCGTTCGGCGGGTCAGCCGCCTCCGGTTGGACCGCGGTGCGCTTGACCCCAGGGGACGTGGGTGGTAGTCTGGTTGAAAGTTTGGCACTCCACTGTGCTGACTGCTAAAGCGGGACCGTGATCGACAAACCAGAGCTCGACAAGCGAAAGGCCTTCATTCTCGCGACGGTGGTGTATGAGTACATCAACACTGCCGAACCGGTAGGCTCGGGGACGCTCGCCCAAAAGTACAACCTCGGCGTGAGCTCGGCGACCATCCGCAACGAGATGGCGGAGCTCGAGGCGGGCGGCTACTTGGTGCAGCCGCATACCTCGGCCGGCCGCGTGCCTTCCGATGCGGGCTACCGCACGTACGTCGACCGGCTGATGACCCCCGAATCGCTCACCAAGGACGATTCGCGGCGCATCCGCGGGCAATTCCGCGACGCGTCACGCGAGCTGACCGACGTGATCGAGCAGACGACCCGCTTGCTGTCCGGCTTGTCGGGAAACCTCGCCATCGCGATCGCGCCCTCACGCGATACTCATGCCTTCAAGCACGTCCAGCTGCTGTGGCTGTCCGCGCGGACCAGTTTGGCCGTGGTGGTCACGTCAGCCGGTGTTGCCGCTCAGCGCGTGTTCGAATGGCAGTCCGACGTCGACGCCGACACCCTGACGCGCCTTTCCAACGCCCTCAACTCGCGGCTCGGCGGCCGGATCATGGAGGACGTCAGCCCGGCCGAGCTCGAGGGCACTTGCGACGAGATCGGTGCGACGCGCGAAATGCGCGACGCCGTGCGCGCGATCTTCGCGCAGTCGCGTCAGACCGAAGAACCCGACCTAGCTGCGTCCGGCGCGCAGAATCTCCTCGATCAGCCGGAGTTCCACGACCTGCGCAAATTGCGCGCGATCCTGCGGATCGTCGAGGAGCAGCGGACGCTCTACGATCTCATCGCCGACGAACTGGCGCCCGATGCCCAACGTCCGGGCCCCTCGCAGCCGCACGTACGCATCGGACACGAACTGGGACCGGAAGCCCTCTCGGAGTGCAGCGTCGTGACGATGCCCTACCGGTTCGGGGATCGCGGTGTCGGCGTGCTTGCGATCCTGGGGCCGCGACGTATGCCGTACGGCCGCCTGATCGCGCTGGCATCCGAGACGGCGCGCTCGCTGGGCGATCACCTGAACGACGTCGAAATACGCTGACGTGCCGACCGACTACTACGAGGTGCTCGGAGTCGCGCGCAACGCGGACGAGACGACGATCAAACGCGCCTACCGGCAGCTCGCGCGCCGTTACCATCCTGACGTCGCGGAGGATAAGGGCACCGCGGAGCACGTCTTCAAGGAAATCAACGAAGCGTACGAGGTGCTCTCGGACGCCCAAAAGCGCGCCAACTACGATCGCTTCGGACACGCCGGGGTCAACGGCGCGGGCGACGCCGGCTTCGGCCCCTTCGGCGCCGACGGTTTCGGCGACATCTTCGACATGTTCTTCGGCGGCGCGCGCGGTACGGCGCAGCAGCGCCGCAACGCGCCCACGCGCGGCAGCGACCTCCGCTACGACATCGACATCACGCTCGAGGAAGCGTACACCGGAACGAGCCGTGAGATCAGCTTCCGCCACCTCGCGACCTGTCCGACCTGCAAGGGGAACGGCGCCGAACCCGGCACGTTGATCGTCCCTTGCGATCGCTGCAGCGGCACCGGTATCCAGCGCCAGGTCCGCCAGACACCGCTCGGACAGTTCGTCACCCAGACCAGCTGCACGAAGTGCGCCGGTGAAGGACAGCTCGTCCAGACGCCGTGTGCGACGTGCCGCGGCCGCGGGCGCGTCGAACAAGAGAAGAAGCTGCAGGTCACGATTCCGGCCGGCGTCGACGACGGCTCGCGCATTCGCATCACCGGCAACGGAGGTGCGGGCGAGCGCGGCGGGCAGGACGGCGATCTCTACGTGTACCTGAGCATCGCACGCCATGCGGTCTTCAAACGGGATGCGCTCGACATCCTGATCGATGTGCCGATCGCGTTCCCGCAAGCGGCGCTGGGCGGGGAGATCGGCGTCACCACGCTCGACGGCGAGGTGCCGCTGCAGATCAATCCGGGCACGCAGAGCGGCTCGATGTACCGTCTGCGCGGGCGCGGCATGCCGGGCATCCGCGGCGGTTCGCGCGGCGATCAGATCGTCACCGTTCACGTCGTCGTGCCGACCAAAATCTCGAAGCGCGAGCGCGAACTGCTCGAAGAGTACGGCCGCATCGGCGGCAATCAGATCGAAGAGAAGTCGTTCTTCGACCGCGTCAAAGAGGCGTTCCGCGCCGATTGAGCCCGCTCGAGCTCAGGCTCGAGCGTCCCGGTGAGCAGCCCCCAGCACATCCGGTAGTCGCCGGCCAGCGAACGGAACGGTGCGCTGAACGTTTCGGGCTTGTTGTGCTCGATGCGCGCGTGCGCGTACCAGGCCGGACCGTAACCGCACACCAGCGCCAGCCCGAACAAGCGCGGATCGCGTTTGAGAAGGGCGACCGCCGCGACGCTGGTCGCCACGAGGGTGCCGGCAGCGTGCAGCCTGCGCGTGCGCGGATCCGCGTGCGCCTGCAGGTAGCGGAGCCAGAAGGCGTCGTCCATCTCCGGGCAATCCGCGTCCCGGTGGAGAAGGCCCTGCCGCGATGCGGGACCGTTTTTTCGTCGCCGGCGTCCACGCGCTGGGCGATCGCGTCGCCTTCGCCGCCGACGATGCCCACAAGCTCCGCAGCGTGCTGCGAAAGCGCAGCGGCGACCGAGTCGAGGTCGTCGATTCGGGCGGCGCGGCGTACACGGCGCTGCTCGACATCGGCGAACGTGCGGTCGCGGCGTTGCTCGAGGCATCGATCGATCGCCCGACGGCGGAGAGCCGGCTGCGGGTCACGCTCGCGCAAGCGCTGCCGAAGGGTCAGAAGATGGACTTCGTCATCGAGAAGGCGACGGAGCTCGGCGTGCACGCGATCGTTCCGGTGCGAAGCCTCCGCGTGATCGCGACCGAGACCGGCGATGCGAAACGCGAACGCTGGCAGCGCATCGCACGCTCCGCCGCGCAGCAGTCGGGCCGCAGCGCCGTGCCGGAGATCGGCCCGATCGTGACCTGGGATGCGCTGCTTACGACCTTCCCGGACTACGATCGCGTCTACGTCCCCTGGGAACTCGCTCCGCCGGCGGCGCTGCGCGACGTGCTGGCCGGGAGTGTGCACGATGCCGAACGGGTGCTGCTCGCGATCGGACCGGAGGGCGGGTTCGCAGCCGACGAGATCGCGCGGGCGACGGCGGCCGGTGCGACCGTGATCTCGCTCGGCCGGCGCATCCTCCGTACCGAAACGGCGGCCCTCGTCCTGTTGAGTGCGCTGGCGTACGAGCGCGGCGACATCTAGCCGGGAGAGCATCCAACCGCAGCGGGCGCCGGTTCAACGTTGTATGCGTGCCGTTACGGTCGACCGCGCCGCCCCCGGCGGCCTCATGCTCTCCAGCGTTGACGAGCCGGTTCCGTCGGCGTCCGAAACGCTCGTGCGCGTCGCCGCGATAAGTCTCAACCTGGGCGAAGTGCGCCGAGCGCGAGCTGCTGCCGACGGTTGGCGTCCCGGCTGGGACTTTGCGGGCACGGTCGAACGTGCCGCGGGCGATGGCAGCGGGCCGCCGCAGGGGGCGCGCGTCGTGGGCATGCGCGACGAAGGCGCGTGGGCGGAATTGGTGACCGTTCCCTCCGCGCGGCTTGCGGCGCTGCCCGCGAGCGTGACGTTCGAACGCGCCGCGACCTTGCCGGTCGCCGGCCTCACGGCGCTGTATGCGCTCGAGAAGCGTGGCTTGCTGATCGAGCGGCGCGTGCTGATCACGGGCGCATCCGGCGGCGTCGGAATGTTCGCCATGCAGCTCGCGCGGCTGTCCGGCGCGCACGTCACGGCACTCGTGCATCGGGAAGAGAAGCGCGCCCTTGCGGCCGCGCATGCCGACGCGGTACGCGTCGGCGACGGGGCCGACCTCATGGGCGATGCCAAGACGTTCGACGTCATCCTCGAGTCGGTCGGCGGCAACGTCTTCGCGAACGCGCTGCGTCTGCTCGCTGCAGACGGGCTGCTGGTCACCTACGGAACCTCAGCCGACCGCAACAGTACGATCGAAGTCGCGCCCTTCTACGTGCGCGGCGGCGCGAAGGTGTACGGTTTCTATCTCTTTTACGAATTGCAGAGGCAACCGGCCGGCGCCGGGCTGGCGCGGCTTGCGGCCCTGCTCGACGCCGGAAAGCTCGACGTGCACATCGACACCGTGCTGCCGGTCGCGAAGATCGGCGAAGCCGTCGAATTGCTCTGGAACCGCGCGATCACGGGGAAGCTGGTCGTCACCTTCTGAGCACGATTGGTGAATGGTGAGAAAACCTCAATTGGCGGGCGATGAGAATATTCGGCAGACCGTTGTCTGTGCCGCCGGCCTCAGACTCGCGCAGTAGCCTTGGTCCAGGCGCCGGATGTCCTTTCCTCAAGCGGCGCACCAAGGACTCATATCATGTTTGAATCACTTCGCAAATTCGGTCTCGCTGCCGGCGCGGCGGCCACCGTCGCCGCGGGCGCGGCGATTCCGCGTCCCGCTTCGGCCGACACCGCCTCGACCGTGCTGACCGGGGCGGCCATCATCGGCGGAATCATCTTGCTGAGCAACGCCAACCAGGGCCGCGCGGATGATTCCATCGGCTACACCAGCAACGGCGGGCGCGTATACGGCGACGGGCGCGTGGTTATGCCGGACGGCCGGACGTTCTACCGGAACGGCAACGGCGGCGGCTATGCGTACGCGAACGGCGGAAACAGCGGCGGCTACGACCGCGGGAACTCCGGCGGCAACTCCAGCGGTAACTACGGCGGCTTCGATCGCGGCAGCAACGGCCGCTCGAATGTCGACAACAACCAAAACGGGCGCGGTAACGGGGCGCGCAACGCTCCCTGGCGCGACGGCCAACCGCAGAACGATCGCGGCCACTAAGGGCTAGATCGAGCGTCGGCGCGCGGGTGTGCGCCGTTAGGACGCGGCAGCGACCGCGCTGACGAAGCGTTCGAACGCGCTGCGGTGCAGCGCGTGTCCATGTTCGGCGACGTGCTCGAGCCGCACCGGCGGGGCCAGCGCGACGACATCCTCAGGTGCGACAACCGAGTCCTCGCCGGCTAACAGGATCGTGGTCGGAATCTTGAGCCGCTCCAGGCGCTCGCGCAGATCCCAGCCGCCCGAGTCGACGCCGTTGTCGCTTCCCAACCGGCGGATCGTCGCCAGCGAAAGCGACTGCATCGCATGCACTTTGCCCTCGCGGTCGAGCGCATGTGCCTCGGCAAATGCCGCGCGCACGTCGCGTTCCCGCGCGGCGCCTTCATTGAACAGCAGCAGTGCGAGACTTTCGACATAGTCGCGTTCGAAGGAGTCCGGTGGGACGCGCAGCATCGGATCGATCAGCACCAGCGCGCGGGCGACCTTGGGACCGCCGATGAGCGCGACCGCGCCGCCCCACGAGTGCCCGACGACCACCGTGACCGTGCCGATGCTGTCGGCGACCGCGCGCAGGTCGGCAGCCAGCAGCTCGAGCGCCATCCTGCCGTCGCCGCCGGTGCTCTCGCCATGGCCGCGCTGGTCGTAGGCGAAGACGCGGTGCGTCGATGCCAGCGCTTCCCCCAGCCGCGCGAAATCGCGACGCGACGAACCGATGCCGTGCACGCAGAGGACGGCAGGTCCGGCCTCACCCCAGCACTCGACCGTCGTGGTCGCGCCCGTTTCGAGCGCGACCCGGCGGACTTCGCCGATCACGCGTACACCGCGCGGTCCGGGAAGGTCAATTCCGCGATCGCCGACTTGTCGGCTTCACCATGTCCAAGTGCCACCAGGCGATCGTACTGCTTTTTCGTTGCTTCCGCGAGCGGCAGGTCGAGCCCGACCGATCGCGCCAGGGCGACGGCGATGCCGGAATCCTTGGCCGCGTGCGCGGCCGAGAAATAGGCCTCGTGTTCGCGCGCGAGCATGTCGGCGCCGTCGGTCTGAAGGACCCGCGAGTTCGCGCCCGTGTGGGCGAAGACGTCGGCCAGCACTTCGAGGTCGAGGCCGAGGGCGGCGCCCAGGCCGAGCGCTTCGGCGAGGCCGGCGGTGTTGATGTTCATCAGCATGTTGACCAGCGCTTTGACCTGCGCCGCGCGGCCCGGCCCGCCGACGAAGCGCAGCGAGCTGCTCATCGCTTGCAGCAGCGGACGAACGCGGGCAAACGCCTCTTCGTCGCCTCCGCAGATCAGGTACAGCGTGCCGTCGCGCGC
>PMOG01000181.1 GCA_003161555.1 Vulcanimicrobiota bacterium
GACCGTCATCGATCGCTTCGCGCCGGAGCACCTCTCGCTGATGGTGCACGATCCGTACGCGTGGGTGCCGAAAATTCGCCGCGCCGGCGCGATCTTTGTCGGGTCGGCGACGCCGGTCGCCGCCGGCGACTACCTGGCCGGGACCAATCACACGTTGCCGACTTCCGGCGCGGCGCGGTTCTCGTCGGGCTTGCACACGGCGGATTTTCTGCGCACCATGACGCTGGTGGAGAACTCGCAAGCTCGCATGCACGCCGACGCGCCGGTTCTGGCGGCGTTGGCCGACTTCGAGGGACTTCCCGCGCACGCGCGCACGGCGCGGATGCGCGGCGGCGAATGAGCGCCGAGGGTGCCTCGGCCGTGGTGCAGCCGGCGACGCGGATTCGTTTCGTCGCGCTCGATCTCGACGGGACGCTGATCGGCGCAGACCTCACCTTGCGCCCGCGGGTCCGCGCAGCCGTCGCCGCGGCGCTCGCCCGCGGCGTCGCCGTGACGATCGTAACCGGCCGCATGTTCGCCGCCACGAAGCCGTACGCGCAGGCGCTCGGGATCAACGCGCCGATCGTCTGCTACCAAGGCGCCGGAATCTTCGACGTCGCGAACGGCACCACGATCCGGCAGATCCCGGTGCGGCCCGACGTCACGCGGGAAGTGCTCGATTGGGCCCACGAGCGCGGCGTGCACGCGCAGTGTTACGCCGACGACACGCTGTATCTCGAAGCGATCAACCGGTTTTCGGAACGCTACACCGCGCTGGCGCGGGTCGAGCCGGTCGTCGTGCCGTCGCTGCGGGCCGCGTTCGCCGACCGGCCGACGATCAAGATCGTGCTGGTCGACGATCCGGGGCCCAGCGAAGCGCACTTGCGCGATCTGCGTGCGCTGCTCGGCGATCGCGCGTATCTCACCCGCAGCAATCCCGATTTCGTCGAAGTGATCGATCCGCACGTCGACAAGGGCGAGGCGTTGCGGTTCGTCGCCGGCCGGCTGCGCATTCCGCTCGACGAGACGCTCGCGGTCGGGGACGCCTGGAACGACGTCCCGCTGCTCGACGCGGCCGCGATCGGCGTCGCGATGGGCTCGGCACCGCCGGAGTTGCTTTCGCGCGCCGATGCGGTCGTCGCCGACGTCGCGCACGACGGGGTCGCCGAAGCGCTCGAACGGTACGTGCTGGCGTGAAGTCGGGGACGCGCTCCCGCTCGCGTCCGCTCGGCCGGCGAAAGCCCTCGGTGGCAGCGCGCATCAGGCCCTTTTGGATTTTGATGTCGGTGGCCGCGATCGTACTGGTCGCCGCCGGGGCCTGGCTCGTGCAGGCGCCTTGGTTTCGGATCGCGCGCGTGAATGTCAACGTGCCGCTCGAGTCGCCGGTGACGGCCGACGACGTGCTGGGCGCGGCCGGCGTCGCGCGCGGTCTGAACCTCTGGCTCCTCAACACCGGGGCCATCGCGCACCGGATCGAGGCGATCCCCTATGTCGATGTCGCCACGATCGATCGGGCGCAGGTTCCGGCGCCGTCCGTCGAGTTGAACATCACGCTGCGCCGTCCGACGGCCTGCATTCGTGCCGGCGACGCCGTGGTCACGATCGACGCGACCGCGCGGGTGCTGCAGACCGGTTGTGCGCTCGCGGCGGCGGCACGCATCGACGCCGGCGCGGCAACGGTGCCGGCTCCCGGCGGAACGATCGCCGATCCCGATCTGTCGCGGCTGCTCGCCGACGCGAACATTCTCGCCGCCGCGGATCTGGGCATTCGCACCCTCGGCCGCGACCATTGGGGCGGTTTGGAGGCCGTCGACGTGTCCGGTATCCGGCTCCGGTTCGGGTCCGACGACGATCTTGCCAAGAAGGCCGCGCTGGTGGCACCGGTCCGGGCCGGCGTCGGGCCGTCGCGGCTTATCCGGAGCATCGACCTTCGCGCTCCGGGGACGCCGATCGTCGTTTTCCGCTGAAGCCTATCCACCGCGCTGTGGAGAGCGATCTGTGGATGACTGTGGACGATTTTGTAGGTATCCCTGACTTCGCCCACAATATATAGTGTCGCAAGTGAAGGCGGGGACGGATGGCTAGAGGCGAGACGATCGCCGGCCTGGACATCGGCACGACGAAAACGTGTGCCGTTATCGCCGCGTCCGGCGTCGACGGTCTGGAGATCCTGGGCATCGGCGAGGCGCCCTCGACGGGGATGCGCAAAGGGGTCGTGACCGACCTCGAGGAGACCGTGCGTGCCATCGAGGCTGCGACGGAACGCGCCGAGCGGATGGCCGGCGTTCATGTCTCCCACGTCTACGTCGGCGTGACCGGCGAGCACATGCAATCGACGAACAATCGCGGCGTCGTTGCGGTCACCGGGGAGGACCGCGAAGTGATCGCGCCCGACGTCAAACGCGTCGTCGACGCTTCGAAGATCATCAACCTCGCGGCCGATCGCCAGATCATCCACGCGCTGCCGCGGCACTACACGATCGACGGACAGGACGGCGTCACCGATCCGGTCGGCATGAGCGGCGGGCGGCTCGAGGTCGACACGCACATCGTGACCGGCGGCGCGAGTTTCATCGCGAACGTCCTCAAGTGCGTGCACCGGGCCGGGCTCGAGACTGCAGGCATCGTGTTCGAACCGCTGGCGTCGTCGGCCGCCACCTTATTGCCCGAAGAGAAACACGTCGGGGTCGTGCTGCTCGACGTCGGCGGCGGCACGACCGACATCGCGGTCTTCGTCGGCGGCGGCGTCGTGCATTCGGCGACCATTCCGGTCGGCGGTAACATTCTGACCAACGATATCGCGCTCGGCTTGAAGACGACGTTCGCCGAAGCCGAGAACGTCAAGCGCATCTACGGCTCGGGGCTGCTGCGCGCCGATGAAGAGGACCAGAGCTTCGCGGTCAAGACCCTCGACGGACGCAGCACACGCGATGTGACCTCGTCGCAACTGCGCGCGATCGTGGTGCCGCGCGTGCTCGAGATCTTCCGCTTGGCGAAGGCCAACATCGTCGATCGTATTCCGCGCGATCAAGTGTTGGGCGAGGTCGTGATCACCGGCGGCGGCGCGCACCTGCGCGGAATCGAGACCGCGGCCGCGGACGTGTTCGGCCTTCCGGTGCGGATCGGCGTTCCGTCGACGATCGCCGGTCTGACCGACGCGGTGCGGCAGCCCGAATACGCGACGGCGGTCGGCCTGGTCCTGTTCGGTCCGCGCGGGGAACAGATGCCGCACCTCAACGGTCACGGCAGCGGCAGTTTCGGTAAACTGTGGACGTGGTTCACGTCGATTTGGAACTAAGTGGATCCGACTCCCTCGCAGCCTTCGCGAGTGCGGCCTCGCCGCAAGCCCGCGGCGGCTACCCCTACGCTCTTCCCGGAGGAACAGGCGACAATGGCTGACGCGAAACGGTTCGTCCCCGAGCATGCAGCGACGATCAAGGTGATCGGCCTGGGCGGCGGCGGCTGCAATGCGATCAATCGCATGGTGGAGGCCGGTTTGAGCGGCGTCGATTTCTACGCCATCAACACCGATGTCCAAGCGCTGCGCTCGAGCAAGACCAACAACACCGTGCAGATCGGGAGCGGGCTGACGCGCGGGCTGGGTGCGGGAGCGAACCCGAACATCGGACGCGAGGCGGCCGATGAGTCACGCGAGGATCTGGCCATGATTCTCGATGGCGCCGACTTGGTGTTCATCACCGCCGGCATGGGGGGCGGCACCGGAACCGGCGCGGCGCCCATCGTCGCCGAACTGGCGCGCGAATCCGGCGCGCTCACGGTGGCGGTCGTCACCAAGCCGTTCGCGTTCGAAGGTCGCAAGCGCATGCAGGCAGCCGAACGCGGCATCGCCGACCTCGAATCGAAGGTCGACACGCTGATCACGATCCCGAACGAACGCATCCTCCAGATCATCGAAAAGAAGACGCCGCTCAACGAAGCGTTCACCTTCGCGGACGACGTGCTGCGGCAGGGCATTCAGGGGATCAGCGACCTGATCACGCAGCCGGGCCTGATCAACCTCGATTTCGCCGACGTCAAGACGATCATGACCGACGCCGGCTCGGCGATGATGGGGATCGGCGAAGGCTCCGGTGAGCACCGTGCCGCCGATGCCGCCCAAAAAGCGATCGCGTCGCCGCTGCTCGAGACGACGATCGAAGGCGCGCGGGGCGTGATCTTCAACATCACCGGCGGCCTCGACATGTCGATGTACGAGGTCAACGAGGCGGCCGAGATGATTGCACGAGCCGTCGACAGCGAAGCGCAGATCATCTTCGGCGCGTCGATCGATCCGACGCTGAACGGCAAGGTGCGGGTGACCGTACTCGCCGCGGGCTTCGGCAACCGTGTGCCGCGCGCGTCGGTCGGTTCGCTCTCGGGGCCGATCGAATTCGACAAAGTCTCGCCCGTCAACATGGAAGATATCGAGGTTCCCGCCTTTCTGCGCTATCGCAGCTGACGCACGCGCCCGCAACGGGGCGAGCCGTGCATGACCGATCGTCCCGCCGTTCCGCAGCCGCTGCGGATAGCGGCCGTCCTGCTGACCCTGGTGATCTTCGTGGGCACCGCGGGCTACGTCGTCCTCGAGGGATGGTCGTGGTTCGACGCGTTCTACATGACGGTCACGACGATCACAACGGTCGGCGACGGTCAGCCGGCGCCGCTGGGTCGCGCCGGCAAGGTGTGGACCGTGGTCGTGGTCGTGGTCGGGTTCGCCGTCCTGACCTATACCGTGCTCGCGTTGATGGCGTACGTGATCGAAGGCCAGTTGGGACGGGTCTTCGAGGGCCAGCGCATGCGGCGGCGGATCCGTAGGATGAACGGCCACCTCATCCTGTGCGGTTTCGGACGCGTCGGGCGGGCGATCGCGCACGAGTTTGCGGAGGAAGGCGTCGATTTCGTCGTCGTCGACAGCGATGAGGAGTCGCTCGAGCAGGCCGTCCGCGATGGGATCACGGTGGTTCGCGGCAACGCCGCCGACATCGAGACGCTCAAGGCCGCCGGTGTCGAGCGCGCGCGCGCCTTGGTGACGGCGGTCGACAACGACGCCGACAACCTGTACGTGACGCTCTCCGCGCGCATCGTCAAACCGGATCTGTCATCGTCGCGCGCGCGAACCGGGCCGACGCCGAACCCAAACTTCGCTTAGCGGGTGCCAACCGGGTCGTCTCACCGTACGTCATCGGCGGCCGGCGGCTGGCCACGCTCGCGATGCGACCGACGGCGGTCGAATTCATCGACACCATCCTCTCCGCCAGCAACGGCGAGCTGATGCTCGAAGACATGACGATTCGCAACGACTCGCCCTGGGTCGGGCAGACCCTCGTCAAGCTCGTTCCCGAAGCGGATGCGGCGCTGGTACTGGCGATCAAACGCGCCGGCGTCATGCTGTTTCGGCCGGCGATCGCGACGGTGCTGCAGGGCCAGGATGAACTGGTCGTCGCCGGTCCGCCCGAAGCCGTCCGCGAGCTCGAAGACCGGGTGCGCTGAGCGGATCGCTCCAGGGACGCACGCATGCGCGCGCCAACATCCCTGCGTGAGCACCACGGTTACCGATGACACGGCCGCACGGGCGATCGAGATCCGGCGCGAGATTCACCGGCATCCCGAGCTCGGTTTCGAAGAACACAACACCCAGGCGATCGTCGAGCGCGAGTTGTCGGCGCTGGGTATCGAACACCGCCGCGTCGCGGCGACGGGCGTGGTCGGCGTCGTGCGCGGCGCGCTGCCCGGGCACGTGAGCGGTCTGCGGGCCGACATGGACGCGCTGCCGATCAACGAGGATTCCGGCGAGGCCTGCAGTTCGCAGGTCGCCGGCAAGATGCACGCCTGCGGACACGACGCGCATACGGCGATGCTGCTCGGCGCGGCGCGCGAGCTCCAACGCACGCGCGACACGCTGCACGGGAGCGTCGTGCTGCTGTTCCAGCCGGCCGAGGAAGGGCCCGGAGGGGCGCTGCCGATGATCGAGGCCGGCGCGATGGACGATCCCAAGATCGAAGCCGTCGCGATGCTGCATGTCGACAGCCGCCTGGCGACCGGAACGATCGGCATCACGCCCGGGCCCGTCAATGCTGCGGCCGACGAATTCCACCTGACGATTCGCGGCAAGGGCGGTCACGGCGCGGCGCCGCACAAAGCGATCGATGCGATCCCGTGCGCGGCTGCGACCGTTCTCGCGCTGCAAAACATCGCCGCACGCGAGACCGATCCGTTGTCGACGATCGTCGTGACGATCGGGACGATCGACGGCGGCTACCGGAACAACGTCATCGCCGACATCGTGAAGATGAGCGGCACCGTGCGCACGCAGGATCCGGCCTTGCGCGAGGGCGTCGAGGCCAAGCTGCGGCGTATCGTCGACGGCGTGGCGGCTGCCTACGGCGCGCAGACCTCGCTCGAGATGCTGTACGGCTATCCACCGGTCGTGAACGATCCGGCGTTGTCCGCGGCCTTCGCAAGCTACGCGCAGGAAGAGGTCGGCCTCCCGGTGAGCGCGCCGCCGCCGACCATGGGCGGCGAGGATTTCGCGTACTTCGCGCAGCGCGCCCCGGGGCTGATGATGCGGTTGGGCATTTACAACGAGGCGCGCGGCTCCGTGCACGCCGGACACAGCCCGCAGTTCCGGCTCGACGAAGAAGCGATCCCCACCGGCATCCGGACCCTGGTCGCCTTCGCACGGGCGGTCGGCGACGGCTCGGTGCCGCTGGCCTGAGGCACGCGGCCCCCGTCCCCGCAATCCCCGCTGTCCCCACACTACGCCTAGTGGCGTCTGTGGAGGAAGTGCACAATATCTTGTGGTTTGCGGCAGGGCGCACCGAAGCGCGGCAGCGAACACCCGAGTCCATGGTTTCGTCGTCCGTGTCCGCCGACCGGCCGTCGCCACGGGCCCTCCATCGCAGCCAGGATCTGAGTTCGGATGCGCGGACCGCGTTCGAACTGGCCTGCGAAATTGAGAAATGGCCGGTCTGGCTGTCCTTCGTTCGCAGCGCGCGCCGGATCGAGGGCGCGCGCGCTCTCGGCCCCGGCTCCGAGGTTGCGATCCGGTCGAGCGTCGCCGGCAGCGCCGAGGAGCTCTTCGAGGTCGACCGCTTCATCGTCGGACACCAGCTCTCGCTGGTTGGCGCCTTCTCGGTCCGGCGGCGTATCGATATCCGCATCGAGCAGAAGTCCGAGCGCTGCCGGGTCGTCGTCCGGGTTGACTATCCGACCTACGGCGGAGTGCTCGGCAACCTGCTCGATCGCTTCACCCGCCGACGTAAGCTTCACGCACAGCTCGATTCAGCGCTGATCCACTTCAAAGGCTTATGCGAGTTCGACCGGGAGGCCGTGGCGCTGGCCGACTTCTAGCACTCGTTGACGGTGTCTGCTAACATGGGTACACTGCTGCGAGACCCCCGCCGCCCGGAGAACCGCGTGCCCCTGTACGATTACCGCTGCAAAACATGTCAGAAGACGACCGAAGTCCGCCACGGTTTCGGCGAGACGTTCCAGGGCGTTTGCCCCGCGTGCGGCGGCCCCATGGCGCGTGTCTTCAACGCCGCCGGCATCGTCTTCAAGGGGTCGGGATTCTACGTCAACGATTCACGCGCCGCAGCCTCGAAGGCCGCGAAAGCGTCGAAGCCCGCGGATAACGCAGCGTCGAAACCCGCTGACGGTGCAGCGCCGGCATCTGATGCGGCGCCGAGCCCCGAGAAGAGTGCGGCGCCGAGCGCAGCGGAATCGAGCACACCAGCCGCCGGCGGCGCGAAAAAGAGCGACACCGCCGCGTAGGTGGAGAGCAGCGTTAGCGCCGCGGCCTGGTGGACGATCCTGGGGATCGTCGTAGCCGTCGCGATCATCGCCGGCGTCCTCCTCGCACGCGCGGGGCGCGAAGTGCTGCGCATCCGCAAACGCCTCGAAGCATACGCCGACCTTCCGATCGTCGCCGCGGTCGCGCAGGCCGAGGTCGACGCCGGCCGGCTCGAAGTCGCATTGGTGCAGATCGAGCCCCTGATCGCACGCGCCGAGGCCGCGCTGTCCGCACTGCGGCGCGGACCGATTCCGCCCGAAGTTGCCGGCAGCGTCGCGTTCGTCAGTGCGGAACTGCGCGAGCTGCGCGAACTGACGATCTAAGCCGGGATGCGCCGCGCGAGGGTCCCCTTACTCGCGCGCCAATAGAAGCGGGGGTCGACTCGCTCGGCCCAACGGCATTTTGCGAGCAGACGGTAAGGAGAACGCAATGGTACACGGCACCTCGCAGCGCCTCAAGACGATCGCGCTGGTACTTGGCTCAGGTCTGGTGGGATCGCTTCTGACCGGGACGGCCCTCGCGCAGCAAGACAACATGATCAACGCGCGCGCTTCCATCAATCAGGGCATCGGCTATCTTCAGGCGGCGGTGCCGGACAAGGGCGGACATCGCGCCAACGCGATCCGTCTCGCCCACCAAGCCGTGCGCGAGATCAATCTCGGCATCGGATACTCGAACACGCATTGAGCCGCAGCGTCGGCACGCGAAGAAAAGGGAGGCCGGGTTTACGCCGGTCTCCCTCTTTGCATCTGGGGAAGGTGGGACTCGAACCCACATGAGCTCACACTCGGTCGCTTTTGAGGCGACTGCGTCTACCGTTTCGCCACTTCCCCGGGTGCGCGGGCCGTCATCGGGTTCGCGCTAACCCAATCCCGCTCCGCCTGCGCGAAGGCGCGCGCTGCGTCGACCGACACTGCGGGCGCGAAGGCGTACACGACGCGGTGCCACGTGCCGAGCCGCATCACCAGGCTCAAAGTACCCGTACTCCGGTAGCGTGTCCAGGACGCGCGCTCGACGTCGCCGGGTTTCCATGACACGACCGTCACGCCTCCGCTACCGGCGCGGTAGGATGCCGCAATCCCGCTGCGTCCGCTGTCGCGCGGTGGGAAGAGTTCGATATCTCCGCCTTCCGCGACGAACAAACCCGGCAGCGACGAACGCTGGACGGCCCGAACGAGAGGCGGCTCGTTTGCGGCCACGATCGTCACGCGTTCATCGACGATGAGGCGACGGCTGCTGGGCTCGAGCGTGAGAATGCGGTCGTAGGTGACGGGCCGGCGCGCGGCGACGTCGACGTAGTGAAGATGGACGACCGCGCGCGCCCCGCTCTCGACGATCGTCGCCGCGTACCGTCGCTGCGCCGTGCCGTTCGGATACCCGTGGGTATACGCCGCGATGTAGTCGCGCTCGCTCGGCGGCTGCGCCGGTATCAGGTCGTCGCGCAGCGCGCCGGTCGCATCGGTGGCGTTGTTCGCGGCGGGTCGGCCGTTCGCGTCGCCGAGTTCGATGAGACGGCCCCCTCCGTCGGGGCTGAGGATCGCCCGAAGATGCTCGTTCTGCATGACGATCGTTCCGGCGCCATCGCCGAACACGTCGGCACGGATCGCGAACGACCGCCCGAGCGGCCACGCCGCGCCGGCCGCGGCCGGGTCGGGCCACGGGAGCTGGGATAGTTCAACATACGCATTCGGCGCAAGACGGATACCGGGAAGCCACGGCGGTGAAGCCGATCGGAACGTCGCGTGCCCGAGGTCCGTGAGCTTCTGGACGAACGCTCGCTGCGAACCGTCCGCTTCGACCACCAATCCGCGGCCTGATTCTACCGCTGCAGTGACGGTGCGCCCCCGAATGACAGCCTCGACGCTGCACGGCGCGCGGCTTCCCGGAAGGACCGTCAGCTGACCCTCGCCGAGCAGCAGGGGGCATGTCGACGCAGCGAGGACATCTCCCGGCGAAAATCCGGGCGTCGTCGAGAGGTCGACGTGAAGCGGCAGCAGCAACGCCGAGCGTGGGGCTACGGTGACTGCGGGCAGCGTATACGTCTGCCCGGCCGCCGCATAAGTCACTGGGCCTATCGCTGCAACGCCGCGCGACCAATTCCGCAGGTCCACGAAGACCGCGCGCGGGCCGGCGAGGACGGCGGCGTCGACGGTCGAATGGCGCCGTCCCGGCGGCGCCGCCGTCAGGACGGTTCCGTGACCGCTGCGAAACAGCCGCAGGTTGGCTGCGGCCACCAGTGACAGCTGCGCCGAGATAGCGCGCGGCACCACCAGGGTCGCAACGGGTGGAAGCGGCGCGCGAAGATCGACGAGTCGGCACGAATGGCCGCTTCGGCGGCAGCGCCCCAATTCACGTGTCGTGCGGTCGGTGAGGGCGCGGATCTCGATCGGCGACAGGGTGCGCGCGTAGTCACCGGCGAGCCACGCGATCGCCGTGTCGTACACCGGGGTCGTATCGGCGAGCAGCCGCCCGTACCCAACCGCCGCGGCGGCATTTTGGTCGGTGTTGCCGACGCCGCTTACGAGTGACCCGAACGACGCGGTCGGGGCGTAGCGCGAACCCTTCGAGAGATCGCTCAATCCGAGCGCGGCGTCCCAGTTGTAGAGGGCGTTCGAAAACGGTGCCTCCCATCCGAACGGCGCCAGCGTGTCTTGCATCGGAAAATCCACCACGCCATGCACGCCGAGGGCGAGCAGTTCGTGCAGTGCCAGCTCGGTGTTGCTGGGGTCGGCTGGACGCGGCTGCGGATCTTCGGGCGGTGCGAGCCAGCCGGCTTGGAATTCGCTTTGCGCCGGGGGGCCGCGCCGGTTCGTCGCCAGCAGCAGGGTCGCGAAGTCGAGGCCGGCGCGGTCGTGCTCGCCGATGCTGAAAGCATCGCTCTGATACCAGTTTCCCATCGTCCAGACCGGCGACGAGGCCGGTACGCGCATTTCGTAGGTGTTGATGAAAGTCGGCGTCACCGGTCCGACAACTGCGCGCGCCTGCGCCTCGAGCCAGGTCAGATAGTGCTGGAGGTGCGGCGCCGGATAGGTTCGGTTGTCAATGTACGCGCCCTGATCGTCGTCGAGCGCGACGGCGAGGACGAGATCGGCGACCGGTCGGAACTCGGCCAGCGCACGATGGAGCCAACGGGCGGCGTACCGAAGGTGCGTGCGATTGCTCATCCATTCGGCGGCAGCGTCGTCGCTGTGCGCGTTCTGCAAGGTAGCAGTCGCGGGGTAGCGGCCGTCGAGTACGTCGCGCAGCGGCATGTCATACGCGGGCCGGATCAAGAGCCACGCGGGATACCCGCCGTTGCGCCACTCGTTGCGAATGACCGGGCCGGGGCGGACGATGAGGTGGAAGTTGAGTTCGCGCGCGAACTGCAGCACCAGCTGCAGATTGCGTCGCGGGTTGGTGTGCCCGTCGAAGTCGAAGTCGCCGTCCGCCACTTCGTGCCAGTTCCACGGCACGTAGAGGTCGAGCGTGTTGGCCCCGAGCTGCTTCATCGCAAGCATCGAGGAGCGCCACTCCTCGGGCGGGATGCGCTCGTAGAAGAACGCCCCGCCCCAGAAGAAGAACGGTTTGCCGTCGACGAGCAGCTGGGGGTTGCCGTTCTGATGGACGATCGCGGCGTGGCCGAACGCCGGCGCCGGTGTCGCGCGTGCGGCGGCGGCAGGACGCGCTACGGCGACCATCAGAGCGAGGCCGAGTACTTCCAGGCTGCGCAGGCGCGCGCGAAGGTTCATTCGAAACGCCTTCGCCGTCCGGTGAACGAACTCTCGTCCTTGCTCGGGTTGCGCGGCACGCTGCGCATCGATACCATCGACAGCCCGGCGCTGCGCGATAACCCGCTCGGCGATCCGTCGACGCGTCCGCTGGCGGTCTACACGCCGCCGGGGTATGACGCCGAAGGATCGCAGCGCTATCCCGTCTTGTATTGCCTGCACGGCTATACGGGCGACGTCGCCGCGCTCGTGGGGGCGCGCGCCTGGGAGACCAACGTCGTCCAGTGGATCGATCGCCTGATCGCGAACGAAACGATGCCGGCGGCGATGCTGGTCGTCGTCGATGGGTTCACGCGGCTGGGCGGCTCGCAGTACGTCGATTCGGTGCATAACGGTGCGTACGCGACCTACACCGTGCGCGACGTGATCGGACAGGTCGATGCGGCCTACCGGACCATCGCCGCCGAAGGCGGGCGCGCCGTGCTCGGCAAGTCGTCGGGTGGCTTCGGCGCACTGCACCTCGCGCTGACCTATCCGGGCACCTTCGCGGCCTTCGCCTCGCACAGCGGTGACGCGTATTTCCGCTACGCCCACCCGCGCTCGTTTCCGTCCGCGCAACGGACGCTTGAACAATTCCCGTCGATGCAGGCGTTCGTCGAAGAGTTCGAACGCCGGCCGAAGCGGCCGCAACACTTCTACGAGACGATCGAGATGCTCGGCTACGCGGCGGCATACTCGCCGCTGGAGGCCCGGGCATTCGCGTTTGCCCTGCCATTCGACCGTGCGACCGGTGCGCTCGATCAATCCGTCTGGGAGCGATGGCTCGCCTACGATCCCTGCGAACGTGTGAAGGAAGGCTACGCGGCGCTGGCGCGGCTGCGGCTTCGCTACCTGGACTGCGGGCGCCGCGACGAGTACGGGCTCGATATCGGCGCCCGCGTGTTCACGCAGCGCTGCCGTGAGGCGGGACTCGAGGTTCGCCACGAAGAGTTCGACGACGACCATCGCAACGTCGGCTACCGCTACGCGGTCTCGCTCCCCGCGCTGGCCGACGTCCTCGACCGCGCCTAACCCTCGTTTTTCAAGCCGTGGGTGCGCCGGCGCTTTGGGTGGCGGGGATGCGGTCGGGGTTGGGTGGATCACCGATGCCGGGGTCGGCGGGAGCGCCGGCCTCGTAGCGGGTCGCGTCGAGCGCCTGACGCAGGTCGGCTATCAGATCGCGCGCGCTCTCGAGACCGACGGAGAGCCGCAGCAAGCCGTCGGTGACGCCGCGCCGCTCGCGCTCTTCCTTCGGGATCGCACCGTGCGTCATGCGCGCCGGATGCGTGATCAGCGACTCGACCCCACCCAGGCTCTCGGCCAGCGAGAAGAGTCGCGTGCGCTTGGCCAGATCGAGGGCCCGCGATTCCGGGCCATGCAGCGTGAACGATACCATCCCGCCGAAGCCGCGCATCTGACGGCGCGCCAGCTCGTGCTGGGGATGCGTGGTCAGTCCCGGGTACATGACGCCGGCGACGTCGTCGCGCTCGGAGAGGAAGGTCGCGACGGCCTGCGCGTTGCGTTCGTGCTCGCGCATCCGCACCGCTAACGTCTTGGCGCCGCGCATGGTCAGGAACGCGTCGAACGGCCCCGGAACGCCGCCGACGGCGTTCTGGTGGAACTTGATCGACTCGGCGAGCGCCGCATCGTTCGTGATCGCGATTCCGCCGACGACGTCACTGTGCCCGCCGATGTACTTGGTCGTCGAGTGCACGACGACATCAGCGCCAAGCGCGAGCGGCGACTGGAAATAGGGCGTGGCAAACGTGTTGTCGACCGCGACGATCATCCCCGTCCGGCGGAGGCCTGCGACCGCCGCAATGTCGATCAGCCGCAGCAGCGGGTTGGTCGGCGTCTCGAGCCACAGCATCTTCGTGGTGGGCTGCAGAGCCTCGCGCACGCGCTCGAGGCTGGTCATGTCGACGTAGGTGAAGCTGAGCCCGTAGCGGGTGAGCACGCGCGAGAACAACCGGTAGGTGCCGCCGTACAAATCGTCGCTGACGACGACGTGATCGCCGGCCGAGAGCAGGTTCATCACCGCCGACGTGGCGGCCATCCCCGAGGCGAAGGCTGAGGCGAACTGCGCCTCTTCGAGCGCGGCGAGCTGCGTCTCGAGCGCCAGACGAGTCGGGTTGACGGTGCGCGAATAATCGAAGCCCTTGTGCTCGCCGACCGCCGGCTGGGTGTAGGTGGAGGTTGCGTAGATCGGAACGATCGTGGCGCCGGTGGTCGGATCGGCGTCTTGACCGGCATGGATAGCGCGCGTCGCGAAGTCCACCTTACGGAACCTGCGCCGAAAGGAACGAAATCACGTCCTGCCGGGTGACGACCCCGACCGGCTTGCCGGCGTCGGTCACGACGATGGCGTGATTGGCCATCGTGAGCAGCTTGTAGGCGATCCCGACTTCCGAATCGTGCTCGAGCATCGGGAACGCTCGTCCCATGACTTCCCCGACCGGCTTGTGCATGATGTCGGCGTGGTCGAACACGGCCTGCATCACGGCGACGTCGTTCACCGAGCCGACGACCTCGTCGTCGCGCATGACCGGCAGCTGCGAGATCTCGAAGCGCCGCAGCAGATCGAGCACTTCCTTTACCGTCTGGGCTTCGGTGACGGTGATCATCGGCGGCAG
>PMOG01000066.1 GCA_003161555.1 Vulcanimicrobiota bacterium
CAGGAGATCGTCGGCTGCCGGGTGCTGCCGCTGCTGCTCGTCGACGAACGCTTCTATCATCTCGATACGGCGCTGTGCCCGCTTTCCAGCGGCCATGTGCTCGCCTATATGGATGCGTTCTCGCCGCACGCGCAAACGCTGCTGCGGCGCGCGATCGAGCCCGGTTACCTGATCGAGGTCTCGATCGATGACGCGCTGCGATTCGCGTGCAACGCGGTCGAGATCGGCGATGCGGTCATCCTTCACGACACCTCGCGGCGGCTGCGCGACCGTCTGCACGACGCCGGCTACCGGGTGTTCGCGACCGACCTGTCGGAGTTTCACAAGGCCGGGGGCAGTGCGAAGTGTTTGACGCTGCGGCTCGACGACGGGCCGGCGCTCGCGATCAGCTCCGCGACTGCCTGAGCGCGCGCCGCTCGGCGGCCGACCACGCCGCCGGCGTGTCGACGTCGACCACATAGGCATCATCGGTTTCGGCAAGCGCGATCACGCGCAGCCCGGGGTCGGCGCGCAGCGACACCGGCGCCTGACCGGGGCCGAGCCCGGCGATACGCGTTCGCGCCGCCGGCGACCACACGACCGGATGACCGGGTGTTCCGTCGACGGTCGGAAAGGCCAGATCGGCGTCGTCGGGGACGCGCCGGACGAACGCGCGCACCGCGGCCGCGGTCAGAAACGGCAGGTCGCAGGCGGCGACCGCCAGCGTCCGGTCCGCCGGCAGCGCGTCGTTCGCGAGCCCGAGGCTGAGGCTCGGCCCGGCGGTCGGCTCGGTGACCAGCAGCGTGACGCCCTCGAGGCCGGCGAGCACGGCGGCCACCTCTGGGCCGGCCACGACCAGCGGCCGCAGTTCCGCCAGCGCGATCACGACCCGGCGCGCCAGCGGAACCCCGTCGAAAGGGGCCGCCAGCTTGTTCCAGCCCATCCGTGCCGAGCTGCCTGCCGCCAAGACGACCGTGCGCACGTGCTCGGGGTCCACCGCCGGACCTTCGACTGCTCTCGTTGACGATGCTTCCGGCGCATGATAAAGTTCCGGGGTTATGTACGCGATCATCGAGACGGGCGGGAAGCAGTTCCGCGTCTCTGAAGGCGACGTGATTCGCACGGATCTGATCGAGACCGAAGTCGGTTCGTCGGTTACCTTCGACCGGGTCATTCTCGCCGCCGACGGCGACGATGTGACGATCGGCACGCCGGCCGTCTCGGGCGCGGTCGTGTCGGGCACCGTCCTGCGCCAGGGCAAAGACAAGAAGATCCTCGTCTTTCGCTACAAGCCGAAGAAGCGCGTCCGCAAACTGACCGGCCACCGCCAGCGGTTCGCCGAGGTTCGGATCGACACGATCGCGCTCTCGTAACACGCGTGCTCGAAGTACGATTCCGACGAGACAGCCGCCAGCGGCTGTCTTCTGTTTTTGCGACCGGCCACGCGGAGCAAGGTGAGCCCGGCGAGGACATCGCCTGCGCCGCCGTCTCGGCGCTGCTCCAGGCAGCCGAGGCCGGGCTGCGCGAGGTCGCGCAGGTCAAGGTAGAGGGCCATCGGCGCAAAGGCGATTTCGCGCTGTCCTGGCCGGCCGAAGCCCGCGACCGTGCCGACGTTCACGCGATCGTGGCCACGGCCGAACTGGCGATCGAGCAGATCGCGTCGCAGTACCGCGGCGCGATTCGATACGTCCGCGACACCGAACCGGCGTCGTAACAGCGATCCGGCCGGAGAATTCGGCCGCCCAATGTGCCGCGCGCGGGAGAATCAGGGTACAGGCGCGTCGAAGGGAATCGCACGATGACTGACGCCAGCAAATCCCCGAACGGCGAACTCCACGAACACAGCGGCGGCGCCGGGTCCGGCGCCGGCAGCGATGCGGGCCGGACGGTGCTCGTCGGCGTCCTCGGAGGGATCATCTCCGCCGCGGGCTACCTCGTGTACACGCGCCTGCCGGACGAACAGCGCGACCGCCTGCACCGTCAGGTGCGCGGGCTGCTCGAATCGCGGATCACCGAACTCCGCCAGAACTTCAACATCTAGCCCTCGGTTCGCGGCCCCGCAGTGGGGCCGGGCGGTTCGACCGGCGCGTCGGAGGGCGGCTCCGGAAACGCGGCCGCTTCGGGCGGCGCCGCAGCCTGCTCGTGCTCGAGCGCGGGTCGCGGCTGGGCCAGCTTCTCGACGGCCGGCGCCTCGGCCGTTGCAAATTCTGCCTCGTCGATGGGAAACGCTTCGTACGATTCGGCCGGGTAGGGTTCGACCGGCACGACGCCGTTCGAGGCCGGGGGCGTCTCGTGGATCTCGGCCGCCCGTTCCATCTCGCGCAGGAACGACTGCGACGTGTTCTGGACCTCGCGCGTGAACTGACCGACCTTCCGGACCACCCGCGGCAGCTGGTCGGGACCGAAGAAGAGCAACGCGGCTGCGCCGAGCAGCGCCATGTCAGGGATTGAAAGCATCCGGAGGGTTTCTTCCCGATTCCGTGCAACGCGTCATGCCCCGCTTCGCGCAGAAGGACGGCGCGCGCGGAGATTCGCCAAAAGGCCGGCTCACGCCCTGAAGATCATCTACACCCGCGGCAACCGGACCGAGACCCTGGCGTCGATTGCGACCCTGCGGAAAATCCTCAACCGGTTCGTCGCGCATCGCGTTTTTTATGAAGTGAGCTCCCGGAACAAGCGTGGGCATGAGTTTTTCTCTGCGAAAAATACGTTCGTCGTCGGCTCGATCGAGATCGTCAACCGCGACTACCTGACGATTACGATCTTCGATGCGCACAACCCGTCGCATTCGATCGAAATCCTCAATCCGGCTGCGATGCGCATCTACGACGATACCCTCGGCAAGGGCTTCGCGGTCTCGTTCCTCAGCGAGGGCGCCGGGGGTGTGGAGTCGCGCTGCTACCTGCGCGACGAAGGCGACGACGGCGACGGGATCAAGGAACGCAGCGGACTCGAAAAGATCACGCTGCCCCAGCTCTTCGAGTACCTCGAGGACATCACGCACGCCGACGCGATCGGCGGCAAAGCTCCTTAGTGGGTTCGGCTGCGGCCGAACCCTTCGCGTTTTGGGCTTCGCCCAAAGCCGCCCTCGCTGCGCTAGTGGGCGCGGCGCCGGCCTTCTAACCGAGCGGCTTTGCGCAGCATCCGTACCGCCTCGCCGCGCAGCCCGCTGCGATGCAGTGCGACGCCGAGATTGTGATACGCCGGGCCGTAGGAGTCGTCGGCGAGCAACGCCGCACGGTAGTGCGCGATCGCTTCATCGGTGCAGCCGTCCTCGAGCAGCAGGTTGCCCACCGTCGTCAGTGCAGCCGGGGCCCGTGGGTCGGCATCGAGCGCTGCGGCGAGTTCGGCGATCGCCGCATCACGGTCGTCGCGGCGCAAAGCGACCAGCGCGCGCTTGTTGCGTACGGCAACAATCTCCGCAGCGGTAGCAGCCTCGGCCAGGGCGGAAGCAAACGCCAGCTCGGCCGCCGCCAGCCGCCCGCGTTCGAGGTGCTTCACCCCGAGCGTAAACGCGGTCGCCGGCGCCGGCCCCGGGACCAGCCGGCGCAGGCGGTCGAAGAACGGCACGTGGGAGTCTTGCACGTCGACGTGGTCACGCTCTTCCCGGAGATGTTCGCGCCGGTCATCGGCCTCTCGATCGTCGGCCGGGCGGTCGAGGACGACCTGGTCGACGTTCGCCTGCACCACCTGCTCGATGCGCTCGAGCCGGGCGAACGCGCCGATGAGCGCCCATACGGCGGCGGCCCCGGGATGGTGCTGCGGATCGAACCGCTGGCCCGCGCCCTCGACCGGATCCTGTCGGATGCAGCACCCGCCGAGCGGCGGCGGATCGTGCTGACCTCGGCCAGCGGGCGGCAATTTCGCCACGCCGACGCGGCCGCATGGGCCGCGCTCGACCGGCTGATCCTGATTTGCGGACACTACGAAGGGGTCGACGAACGGCTGGGCGCCCTCTATCCGATCGAAGAGATCGCGCTGGGCGAGTTCGTGCTGACGGGCGGCGAGATCGCCGCGATGGC
>PMOG01000208.1 GCA_003161555.1 Vulcanimicrobiota bacterium
TAGGAGAAGCGCCCGGCGCAGCCAATCCCGGAGATGAAGACGGTCCGCTCGGGCGGGATCCCGAGCTCGGGGAGGAAGGCCTGGACGGCCGCGAGGATCGCGTAGTCACCGCAGCCGGGGCACCACCATGACGGGGTCGCGGTCGCGAAGTCTTTTGCGGTGAGCATCGCCATCAGCTGATCTCCATCCGTTCGCTCGCGTGCGCGAGGCGTGCGACCGGCTCCATGATTTCGATCGGCCGGAAGGGTCGGCCGTCGTATTTCCGCACCCCGTGCAGCGCGTCGAGCGGCCCAACGACCGCGCGGATCAAACGCTCGAGCTGCCCGGTGTAGTTGTTCTCGACCACGAACACGTGCTGCGCGCCTTGCACGAACGCGCGGATGTCGTCCTCCGGGAAGGGCCACAGCGTGCGCAGCTGGAGAAAGCGCACCGGCACGCCCGCGTCGGAGAGCCGGTCGACGGCTTCGCGAATCGGTCCGGTGTTCGCACCGTAACCGACGATCGCGAGGTCGGCGTCGGCGACACCGTGCAGGACTGCTCGCGGGAGGTCGTCGCGCACTGCTTCGAGCTTGCCCATGCGCTTCTCCATCATGCGGGCCCGGTTGCGCGCGTTCTCGGTGATCACGCCGGCTTCGTTGTGCTCGGAACCGGCGGCGAGATGCATCCCGCCCGGGATTCCCGGAATGACCCGCGGCGACACCCCGCTCTCGGTGAACGCGAAGCGTTTGTATTCGCCGAAGACGACCTCGCCGTCATCGATCAGGCTGCCGCGGTCGATCCGCACCGCGTCGATGTCAAACGGTTTGACCGTCGCCTTGCTCTGACAGAGGGCCTGTTCGGTCAGCACGAAGACCGGCAGCTGGTACTGCTCGGCCAAATTGAACGCCGTCGCCGTGAGCTCGAACGACTCGGTGATCGTCCCCGGCGCGACGATCACGCGCGGGATCTCGCCGTGCCCGGAATAGATGAGATGGTTGAGATTGCTCTGTTCGGTCTTGGTCGGCATGCCGGTCGACGGCCCGGTGCGGGCACACTCCACGACGACGACCGGGATTTCGAGCACACCCGCCAGGCCGATCGCTTCGGTCATGAGGGCTTGACCTGGCCCCGACGTCGCGGTCATCGCGCGCGTGCCGGCAAAGGCCGCACCGAGCGTCATCGTGATCGCGGCCAATTCGTCTTCCGCTTGCACGACGACACCGCCGAAGGCCGGCAGCTGTTTTGACATCCATTCGAGGATGTCGGTCGCCGGCGTGATCGGGTAGCCGGCCATGAAGCGGCAGCCCGCTACCAGCGCGCCGAACGCGATCGCGTCGTTCCCCATCATGATCAGACGGTCGCCGTCGGGGCGAGCCGCCAGCCCGTACCCGCTCGGCATCGCGCCGAAATGCTCGGCGACGAAACGTTCGCCGGCTTCGATCGCGCGCAGGTTCAGGTCGACGACCTTCTCGCCTTTGCGCTTGTAGACGCCGGTGACGTCCTCGCGCATGATCGCGGGGTCCATCCCCACCAGCGTGCCGAGCACGCCGAGCGAGATCGTGTTGCGAACGAGTTCCAGGCCCAGATCTTCCTTCGCGATCTTGGCCAACGGGATCTCGTACCAGGTGACGTCGCTGCGGCGCAGCGCGCCGTCGACGACTTCGTCCGTGTTGTCGAAGATGACGAAGCCGCCGGGGCGCAGTTCGTCGATGTGCGCTTGCACGGCCTCGAGGTCGAAGGCCACCAGCCCGTCGACGGCGTCGGCCATCCCGTAGTCGCGGCGTTCGCCGGCCCGGATCACGTAGTTGGTGTGCCCGCCGCGGATGCGCGACGGGAAGTCCTTGTACGTGTAGACCTCGAGCCCCATGCGCTTGAAGACGCCCGCAATCAAATCGCCGGTCGTAAGACTACCGTCACCGGCCTGTCCGCCGAACATGACTTCGATACTATTGACGATCACTGCGCGACCTCGCGATCGGGCACCACCCAACGGTTGTGCCCTTCATTACTGATAGCGTTCCGAGCGGGCGCGAGCCCACCCTGCCTGCGAGGGCCTACGCGCCTGCCTCGGTCTCCGGCTTCAGCGGAAAAACACGGCGCAGCAGCGTTGCCAGCGGCCGGAAGATCAGCGGCGAAACGGCGCGCCATCGCGATGATCCCGGCAGCGTGACGTAGCCGTCGTCGAAGTCGAGCGCGTGAACCCAGAGACGCACGCCCGGCGGCGGCCGGCGGCTGAAGCACAGCAACCGTTCGATCGCTCCGGGCGCCTGACGCTCCAGCGCCGCGAGCACGGCACCGTCGTCAGCCGCGGTTCGCACCGCGGCTAGAAACTGCGCGTAGTCGACGCGTGCGGCACGCAGCACGAGGGCATCGATCGGGCTCTGACCGTAGAGGTACAGTCCCAGCGTACCCGCGACGTAGGCGCGGGCCTTGTCGATCATGCGCGGCAGCCAGATCACCCCGTCGACGGTCACGTTCCAGCGCCGCGGCGGGTGTCTGCGCAGGTCGGGCGCGGCGGCGGTTGCGTGGTCGGTCATCGTTCGAGCACTCCTTCGACCGCAGCCCGGAGTCCGGTCTGCGCGTCGTGCCAGCTCTCGGCGAAGAGCTGCAGGATCCGGCCGGTGAGGCCCCAGATTCGCCGCCCGTCATAGTCGAGCAGATACGTGTCGACGATGCGCTCCGCGACGTCGATGGTCCCCTTGCGCAGGGCATCCGACAGCACCACGGTCAGCGGGATGGTGAACATGCCGGCCGTTTCGTTGCCGTCGATCGTGAACGGGCCCGGAGCGATGACGGCAACGAAGGGCGTGACGTCGAACGTGTTCACGCGCTGACTCACCTCCGGCAGACGGCCGACCAGGCGCACGCGGGCGCGCTCGACGCCGATCTCTTCGTGCAGTTCGCGGATCACCGTGCGCTCGAGATCACCGCCGTCCTCGGGGTCGACGCCCCCGCCGGGGAGTCCGATCTGTCCCGGGTGATCGCGCAGATGCGATGCGCGTTCGACGAAGATCAGGCCATGCGGCGGACGAGCGTTGATCGCAACCGCGACGGCCGCTTTGCGGCGCGTGCGGACGGGTTCGCTCATTGCATCGTCTCCGCCACTGCATTGTCTGCGCGCGGGGGAGACCGCATTCCTGGCGGCGGAAGAATCGGGATGCCCGGGCTGACGGCGTGATCAACTTCTTCCTGCGCCGGCCGGTGTTCGCATCGGTCTGCGCGTTCTTCATCATCTTGGCAGGGCTGGTTTCGATTCCGACCTTGCCGGTCGCGCAGTTTCCGCAGGTCGCTCCCCCGGTCGTGACCGTCGCGTCGCAGTACGTCGGAGCCAACGCACAGGCCGCCGAGGCGTCGGTCACGACCCCGCTCGAGGAAGCGATCAACGGTGTCGACGGGATGCGCTACATCAGTTCGACGACGACCAGCGACGGCACCAGCACGATCGTCTGCACCTTCTTCCTCGACCGCAGCATCGATCAGGCCGCCAACGACGTCCAGAACCAGGTCAACAACACCTTCGGCCGCCTGCCGGCCGCCGTGCGCGATACCGGTGTTACCGTCACCAAGAACAACGGCTCGTTCGTGCTCGGGATGGGGCTGGGCTCGACCGATCCGCGCTACGACCGGATCTTTCTGAGCAACTACGCGTCGCTGAACATCGTGGACGTGCTCAAGCGCATCCGCGGCGTAAACGATGTCCGGATCTTCGGCGAGCGGCACTACGCCATGCGGCTGTGGTTGGATCCGACCCGGCTCAACCTGAACCGGATCACGGCGACCGATGTCGTCACGGCGCTGACGAACCAGAACGTCGAAATCGCCGCCGGCGCGATCGGCTCGGCCCCGATCCGCACCGATCAGCCCTACCAGATTTCGATTCAGGCCTCAGGCCGGTTGCGAACGCCGCAGGATTTCGGCGCGATGATCTTGCGCACGGATCCTGACGGCGGGTTCGTGCGCCTTCGCGATGTCGGACGCGTCGAGCTCGGCGCGGAGAATTACGCACAAGACCTGCGCTTGAGCGGCACCGACGCGGTCGGGGTTGCGATCCTCACCCTGCCTAGTGCGAACGCGCTCCAAGTCGAACGCGACGTGCTGGGGACGATGGAGCGCCTGGCGGCGCGTTTTCCCCACGGCGTCTACTACAAGGTCGGTTTCGACGCCGCCCCGTTCGTATCGGATTCGATCGCCGAGGTCCTCAAGACGCTGGTGATCTCGATCGTCCTGGTCGTGATCGTCGTGTTTCTGTTCCTGCAAAACTGGCGCACCACGCTCGTCCCCGCCATCACGATCCCGGTCTCGCTGATCGGCACCTTCGGATTGATGAAGGCGCTCGGGTTTTCGATCAACACGTTGACGCTGTTCGGGGTCACCCTCGCGACCGGACTGGTCGTCGACGACGCGATCGTCGTGATCGAGAACATTGCCCGCTTCATCCACGACAAGGGGATGTCGCCGCTCGAGGGGGCCGCCGAGGCGATGAAAGAGATCGTCGGCGCCGTCGTCGCGAGTTCGCTGGTGCTGCTCGCGGTCTTCATCCCGGTCGCGTTCTTCGCCGGCACGACGGGGCAGCTCTACAAGCAGTTCGCGCTGACGATCGCCTGCGCGATCACGATCTCGCTGTTCAACGCGCTGACGCTCACTCCGGCCCTCTCGGCGATGCTGATCGAGCGCGAAGAACGGCGTCATGGGCCGTTCTTCCGCGTCATCAACCGCCTGCTCGACGCCACGCGCAGCGGGTATCACGCCCTCGTTCCGCGTCTGATCGGGCTGCGCGCGCTCGTGCTCGTTTTGTTTGCGGCCGGACTGCTGGCAACGGTGTTTGCCTATCAGACGATTCCGACCGGTTTTCTCCCCGATGAAGACGTCGGGTACTTCTACATCACGGTCCAGCTGCCCGAGGGCGCGTCGCTGGCCGATACCGAGCGGGTCACCCGGCGGATCGAAGGCATCCTCAACGCCGTGCCCGAGATCGCGATCACCTTCGAGCCGAACGGTACGCAGTTCGGGGTCAACGCGCCGAACCGCGCGCTGATCTTCGCGTCGCTGCGGCCCTGGGGCGAACGCAAGGGGCGCGGGCAGTCGGCCGACGGCATCATGCGGCGCATCCGGCCGCAGCTGACCGCGATCCCCAACGCGACCGTCCTCGCGTTCAACCCGCCGACGATTCGCGGCATCGGCAACTTAGCGGGCTTCCAGTTCGAACTGCAGGACCCAAGTAACGGCGAACTCAGCGCGCTCACTGCGACGGCGCGAGGTCTCATCGCCGACGCGCGGCGCGACCCGACGCTGCGGAACGTCTCGACGACCTTTCGCGACGATAGTCCCGAACTGATCGTCGACATCGACCGTGACAAGATCGCCGCCCTGGGAATTCCCCTCTCCGATGTGATCGACGCGATGCAGATCAACCTGGGTTCGGAGTACGTCAACGACTTCGACTTCCTGAACCGCTCGTTCCGCGTGTACGTCCAGGCGGACACACCGTTCCGCGACCGGCTCAGTGCGCTCGACCGGATCTACGTTCGCGCTCCGAGCGCGGTGCCGGACCTGGCAGCGACGGTGCCCCTTTCGACGCTGGTGCGCACGCACATCGAACGCGTCGCGCCGATCATCACGCACTACAACCTCCTGCGCTCGATCGAGATCAACGGCATCCCGGCGGCGGGATACGGATCGGGTCAGGCGCTCAACGCGATGAACGGTCTGGCGGCGAAACTTCCGGCGGCGTACTCGTACGAGTGGACGGGGATCTCACTCGAGCAGATCGAGTTTGGGAGCCAAGCGCTGGTGATCTTCGGCTTGGGTCTCCTGTGCGTGTTCTTGGTACTGGCGGCGAACTACGAAAACTACTGGGATCCGGCGATCATTCTCGTTTCGGTGCCGCTCGCGATCCTGGGCGCCATCCTTGCGCTCGACTTGCGGGCGCTCCCCAGTGACCTCTACGCGCAGGTCGGCTATCTGATGCTGATCGCCCTCGCGAGCAAGAACGCGATCCTGATCGTGGAGTTCGCCAACCAGCGTCAGCGCGGCGGCCTCGATGCGGCGCACGCCGTCGCGGAGGCTGCCCAAACGCGGCTGCGGCCGATCCTGATGACCTCGCTGGCCTTCATCTTGGCGACCGTGCCGCTGGTCTTCGCATCGGGTGCCGGAGCCTCGAGCCGGATCTCGCTCGGAACGGCCGTCTTCGGCGGCATGATTCTCTCGACGGTCCTCAACCTGTTCGTCGTGCCGGTGGTCTACGTTGCGCTCGCGGGGCTGCGCGAACGGCTGGCGCGGCGCGGCGGCAAACCGCCGTCGGCACCGAATGGGCGCTCTCCCGAGGCTCTGCCGGTCACCGTGGTGCGCCGGCCCGACGGCGAGATCGTGCTCTCGTGAAATCCCGCCGGCTGCGTCGCGGTCCTCGCCTGGCGGTGATCGTCATCCTGACGGCACTGGCCGCGACGGTCATCGTCCGCATCCTGCGAACCGTACCGCACACCGCGTACGCGACGCATTTGCGTTGACGGGGGCGCGCGGCGGCGGTATGGTCGGCGGAACCGCTTCCGAGGTACCGGTGCAAATGTCGGTTCGGGTTTCTGTTCTGCTCGCTGCGGCACTGGCGGGGTTCGGCCTCGCCGGATTGCCGGTCGCAGCATGGCCGGCGACAACGGCCGATGCGGCGCGCGCTGCGGCCGCGCAAGCCGGACGCGTCGAACACGGACGTTATCTCGTACAGCAGGTCGGCATGTGCGCCGATTGCCACGGCTCCGCGCTGCACGGCGCGACGCTCGACTTTCTGGCGCCGGGTCTGCCGGTGGCCCGCAAGGCGCCCCGGATCGCCGGCTTGCCCGAATCCGCGACCCGTCAAGCCGTGATATTTCTCGAAACCGGCCTCAATGCGAAGGGCAAACGCGCGCGGCCGCCGATGCCGCAGTACCGCTTCGCGCCCGCCGACGCCATTGCGGTCGTCGCGTATCTCCAATCACTTCGCTAACCAGAAAGCGTCCACCATGCATGACGACGGCGCGCCGGCCGTACCGCATCCGCCCTACGACGAACTGCGCGCAGCGCTGGGAGACCAGCATGAGGCCGCGCCTTCGGTCGACGCGCTGCAAGCCGAGCTCGAAGGTCCCAAGCCCGACGCGCAGGCGGTCACCGCGCATGCGTCGCGGCTGCGCGGGATTCCCGTCGTCGAAGCGCGGATCGCAAACTGGTGGGACGATCCCGCTACCCAAACCTGGGTCAAGGCGATTACCGACGCGGGCTTGTAGTCGCGAGCGGCCACGACGGGATGACCGGAATGGCGGTGCGGCGCGGATGCGGCGGCCCCGTGTCGATGACGCGCGGCGTCGGGGGCGCCGGTTCGGGCGTGAACACGGCCGTCGGAGCAACGCGCGGCGCGGACGGATCGAACGGCGGCAGCGGGCGAATCGTCACCGCCGTCGCGAACGCGATCGAGAGCGTCTTCGCACGTCCATCCCAGCTAAGACGCGCGCCCAGACAGCGCGCCAGCGGTGCCAATTGCACCAATGCGACATCGCCATGCGCGACGCTGCGCGCCGTGCAGCGGCGTCCGGCGCGCTGGGCCGCCAACGTTTCCCCACGCAGGTCGACCCGGTCGACGAATTGCGCGACCAGCGCGGCCGGACCGACGACGTGTCCCGCCACCACGGTCGCCGGCGGCGCGCTGGGCACGAGCGCGCCGTTGACCAGTACGGCGACGAGCAGCGCGAGGTGAGCCGTTGTCACGGCTGATCGCGATCTTCCGCAGCGCCGCGCTGCGCTTCTCCGCCGAAGGGTCGCCGTTCATGGCGCAAGCGATCGCCTACACCGCGCTCTTCGCGCTGGTGCCGCTCACGCTGGTCGGCGTGGCGATGCTGGCGTTCGTGTACGGCACCACCGACGGAATCGAACGCGCCCATGCGGTCATCCAACTGTACCTGCCGCAAATCCAGGACCTGGTTGCCGCAAACCTCGACGCGATCGTGCGCTACCGCGGCCTGACCGGCGCCGTCGGCGCGGTCGGCCTGGTCTGGTCCGGGAAGAACCTGTTCCAAGCGCTGACGTACGCGCTGAACCGGTCGCTGGGGATCCAGCGTTATCGCCACTTCATCTGGGACGTCGCGATCGCGCTGGTGCTGGTGCCGTTCGTGGGCGTGCTCCTGATCCTCGCAACCGTACTCCCCATCGTCATCACGCTGGTCGTCCAGTTCACCGGTTTGGAATCCCTGCGCTGGGTGCCGCAGATCGCATCGTACGCGGCTTCGCTGGGACTGGTCTTCGTCGTCTCGGCGCTGCTGTACGCGTACTTGCCCAACCGGCATCCGAACTGGGGCGCCGTGCTCTTCGGCGCCGCGGTGTGCGCGGTGCTCTATTCGATCGCGCAGATCGCTTTCGCGGTGTACACGGCGTACACGGCGTACGCCTTTGCCATCTACGGAGCCCTCTCGGCGCTGGTCGTGCTGCTGCTCTGGCTCTATCTGATCGGGATCATCTTTCTGTTCGGGGCGCACGTGAGTGCGGCGTGGGAGCGGGACGCGCAGGCTCGTGCCCTCCCGCTCGCCTCGTAAGGGATCGTCTTCGCGACACCCGAATCTGTTCGGGTGCGTCGTTTCCTCGTCGTCCTCATCGCGCTGCTCGCGGTTCCGCTGGCCGCCGCCGGTCCGTCGGACCTCCTCGGCAAGCCGAGCGTCATCGTCTATCCCTTCACGGCGACGACCAGCACGATCAACCGCGAAGCGACCTCGCAGCTGGCTACGATCATCGCAACCCAGATGGCGGCTACCGGCCGGGTGACGGTGATTCCGCCGCCGCCGGGTACCGAGCGCAAGGATTATCTCTCGGTCGCGCGCGCGCAGAACGCCGAATACTACATCGCCGGATTCATGTCGCCGCTCGGGGACGGCGTCTCGGTCGTCGAGCAGGTCGTCAGCACGACCAGCGGCATCGTCGTCTCGAGCAACTCGTCGCAATTGCAGACGTACGCGGACGCCGCCGGTCAAGGCGAGCAGTTGGCGCTGATCGTCAGCCGGCATGCAAACCGCGCCCTGGCGTCGATCGGCACGGCGCCGCCCGCAGCCAGTCCGACCGCCGCCCCGACCGCCGAAGCCCAAGCGAACCTAGGCCGGCTGTTCACCCACCGTAGGAAACCCGGCGCATCGCCGACGCCGGCCGCCAGCGCGAAACCGCTCCCGGTCGCGACCGCCCCGGCGCCCGCGCTGGTCAACGTCACGCCGCCGCCCGCGACGCCCGCGGCAGTGGCGGCACACCAGTCGTCGATCGCCGTACTGACCCTGGCAGGTTCGGCGAATACGGGGCTGCGAGATGCCGCGACCGAGCGCATCGCGACCCGCGCGCACGCCGACCGCACGTCGACCATCGCCGCCGCCTGCGCCGATCATCCGCGGCTCGCGATCCTCTCGGGCTTTCTCATCGTGAAACCTGATGCCGGCTACGGCACGCGCGCGAACCTCGCGCTCTTCGCGAGCGATTGCCGCGGCAAGACGCTATGGAACCGCAGCTTCAGCAGCAGCGCGGGCGGCGCGAAAAGCGCACAGCTCGCGACCCAGCGCGTCGTCGACGCGGCGATCGTCGCGTACTTGAGCGCGCCGAACACGCCGCGCAGTTAGGCCTCGACCGCTTCGCCGGGGTCGATGAGGCCCGGCGGCACGTCGACGACGATTTCCCGCGCCGCGACGTCGACGGAACGGATGAAGGCACTTACGAACGGCAGCATCGCTTTCGCCGCTCCGATCAGCAGGATGTCCTGAGCCGGAAAATGTTCGACCCCGACGACGCGGCCCAACGGCGTGCCGTGCGTATCGAGCACGCTGCACCCGACGAGGTCGTCGTCGAGATATTCACCGGCTGCCAGCACGACGTCGGCACGATCGATCGCCAGCGTGCTGCCGACCAAGGCGGCGGCGCTATCGGCGTCGTCGACGCCGTCGAAATGCACCAGCGGACGGCCTTGGTGACGGCGGATCGCGGCGATGCGCAGCGCGCGCGTCGTGCCGTCGGCCAGCGTCGCCCGCACCCGCAGTCCGGCGGCGAGCGCGTCCTCGCCGAT
>PMOG01000191.1 GCA_003161555.1 Vulcanimicrobiota bacterium
GCCGTAGAGCAGGAAGTACTTCGTCCGCTCAGCGGTCGAAGCCGGCGGCCTGGGTGGTGTGCTGGTCGCCACGTCAGCCGCCCGTCTGTCCTTCGGGCAATCCTTCGATGTGGTTGGCCAGCCCGAACGTGGTCAGGTTCGCCGACTTCGCGGCGTCCATCACGCGCAAGATCGTGCCGAAGCTCGCCTTCGGGTTGGCTTTGATGATGACCGTCTTCAGTCCCGAGCCCGTCGAGCGTACCAATTGCGCGAACTGTTCCTTGGCTTGCGTCTCGTTGACGGTGGTCGAACCGATCTGCACTTGGTTCTTGTCATCGATCAGCACGACGATCTGCGAAGGATGGACCTTGACGCGGTTCTTGGCGTCCGGCAGTTTCGGTTCTTTGGTGATCGAGGCCAGGATGATGAAGATGATCAGCAGGACCAACAGCACGTCCGTGAACGGCGTGATGTTGATCGTCGACATCACTTCTTCTTCGCCTTGTCCGGTGGTGACGGCCACGTAAAGGGCTTCCTTCTCTTACGCGCGGGCAGCGAGCGGCGTCATGAAGTGACGAATCCGACGTCCTCGAGCCCGGCGATCTTGGCCGCGTCGAGGATCCGAATGATCGTGCCGTACGGCGCCTTCACATCGGCCGTGAGCGAAACGTGCTTGTGGCCCTTGCGGCGCGCGACGTCCAACATGTCGGCGTAGATGTGGGTCGTATCCGAGCGCTTGCCGTCAACGTAGATCACCCCGGTCTCGTTGACGAGCACCTCGATGTCCTGATTGTGTTTCTGGGGTTGGCTCACCGACGGTTCGTTCTTGTCGGGGAGCTGCTTCTCGAAGCCCGGCGGCGCGACCAGCGCAGCCAGAATCATAAAAATGATGAGCAGGACCAGCAGCACGTCGGTGAACGGCGTGATGTTGATCTCGGCCATCACCGAGTCGTCCTGCTGAGAGGACACCATGCTCATGAGTCGAGCCCTCGCGCCGCCAGGTTCAAACGACTACTTCGCCGGCTGGTACAGGTCGGTCGGGATCGCTGCGCCGGTGTTGTGGAAGTGCAGCATCTCGGCCAGCTGATTGCTGGCGACGATCATCTCTTGGTTGTACCCCTTGATGCGCGTCTTGAAGTAGTTGAAGAAGATGACGGCGATGACCGCGACGAACAGGCCGGCCGCGGTCGTGATCAACGCTTCCGAGACACCCGCCGCGACGACGGCCGGCGTCGAGTTGCCCTTCAGCGCGATGTCCTGGAAGGCGCGAATGATACCGAGCACCGTTCCGAACAAGCCGACGAAGGGCGCGATGACGGCGATCGTACCGATGACACCCAGATTCCGCTCGAGCGAGTTCAGGTTCTCCATCAGCGCGATCGACAACGCGTCGGTGATGTCGGCCCGGTTCTTCTCGCCGCGCTGGAGGCCGAACTCGAGGATCTTCGGCAGCATCCCCTTTTCGGAGCGGCAGACCGCGATCGCGCCCGGAAGGTCATCGGCGGCGATGCGCTCGCCGATCTGGCGCAGCAGCCCGCGCGAGTCGGAGTGCTGGGTGGCGAAAAACAGCAGCCGTTCGATCACGATCGCGACCGCTACGACCGAAAGCACAAGCAGCGCCCACATCGCGGGGCCGCCCGAGATGATCACATCCAGAAAACCTTTGATATCCACGAGCTCTGGTGTAGCCTCCGAGTCTTCGAGTGTGTTGAGACGACGCTGACGTCCGGAAGAACGACCGGAGCCGGGCGGCGGGCGGGCCTACCTGTTGGCGGTCCCCGAGTGCATTCCTACTGCGGGTTATTGGCCCAAAGTCACTTCTGGCCGAGCTTTTTGAGGGCCGCATCGGCGTCGGTCGCAAGCTGGGTATCGGAGCCCGCGTTGGCCTTCGCCTTCTGCAGATACGGGATCGGGCCGGTCTTATCGCCGCTGTTCGCAAGCGCGACGCCGGCGACGTAGTTGGCACGCGCGTCGGCGGGATCGACCGCGAGCGCCTTGTCGGCTTCCGCCTTGACCCTCTTCCAGTCCGGCGGCTGGGCTTGGGCTAACACGTTCGCGGCCTGGACGTACAGAACGGCGGCCCGCTTCGGCAGCGACGTCGCGGCCGACTCGAGTATCGCGACCGCCTGATCGGCCTTGCCGGCTTTCAACGCGGCCGACGCCTGCTGGTTATAGTACGCGGCGAGCGTATCGTCGATATGCGTGTTCGATGGGTCGCGCCGCCGAACTTCTTGGGCTATTGCGAGCCCCTTGTCGGGCGCTCCGCCGAACACATACGCGGTCGCCAAGCTGCTGTCGATGGCATTGAGCGTCGCCGCGTCCGCCTTCCCCGCGACGGCCATGGCCTTGGCTTTCTCAAGGTCGGTGATCGCTTCCGGATACTGCTGCGCGTTGCCGAACGCCGTGCCCCTAATGAAGAGCGTGTTCACGTTCTCTTGCAGCGCCAGCGCTTTACCCGAGAGCGCGATTGCCTGGTCGTTCTGCTTGTTCTTCAGCGCGCTGACGGCGGCGTCGGCGTACGCCTTGGCGGCGACGACGCGGAAGTTGGCCGGGATCGTGCCGGCAGCATCGAAGGCCGTGACCGCGCCGGCGGTGTCGTCCAGGTAGCCGTCGGCCACGCCGAGCAGCGCCTGCGCGTTCTTGTCGTCCGGATGGGCGGTCAGGTACGCGGCGAGCTCCGTTTTCGCGTCGGAATACTTGCCGGCCCGGATCAAGGCGGTCGCCTGCGGCAGCCCACCCGCCGTCGACGTGTCGCCGGTCGTCACCGAGGAGCCGTTGAACTTCAAGGCCACGGTGTAGAACGCGTCGACGGGGGTCCCATCGCGCGTGCCCGGCCGGTAGCTCGACGACTTCGCGATCGCAAGCGCGGCGGCGTCGTCGCCATGATTGGTCGACTTTGTGACCTGGGCCGTGGTCGGCGTGCCGTCCTTCTTGATGAAGACCTTGACCGTGACCGTGCCCGTCCCGCTCACCCCGGCGCTCGATGTGCCGAGTTTGAGCACTTTGGGCGGGCGATAGAACTGCTGCGTTTGCGCGGAACCGGCGAACGGCAGCGCGGCGAGTGCTGTCAGCACGAGCCCGGCGAGCAGACGGCGAGAGCGGTCGGCCATAGTACCTCGAGGGCGGTGGATAGTACGGAAAAGAACGGCCGGAGCGGGCACGAAAGTTCCGGCGACGGGCCGCGGTTGCGCGCCGCTCGGCCGTTCCCCTCCCCGGTCTAGCGGCCGGTCAGGTCCGGGCGAAGGATGCTTGCACCTTCAAGATAGACGTGCTGGATCGCGGCCTGCGCCACCGACGTGTTGACGTGTACGAGGACGCGGATGCAGCGCTCCAAGCCTCCGGGTACCCCGATCTCGGTGAAATTCAACAAGGGTACCAGCGTCCAACCCATGCGGCGTGCTGCGGCGGCCGGGAACTCCGAGACCAGATCCGGCGTGACCGTGAACAGCGCCGAGGCGACGTCTTCGGGCACGAAACCGTTGCGCGCGACGATCGCACCGAGCAGCCGCTCCGTGGCGTCCAGGATGAGCGCCGGCTCGTCGCGCGCGACGGTCGTCGCGCCGCGAATGCCGCGCACGCTCACGACGCGTCGCCTTCGCGCAGCGCCGCGGCGTCGGCCGCAACGCGCGCCAGCGCCGCACGCTCTCGGTCGGTCGCCGGCCGCACCGCCCCCGGCGCGAGCGAGCCCAGCGCGATCGGACCGAAGCGCAAGCGTACCAGCGCGAGCACCGGATGTTCTACCACGTCGAACATCCGCCGGATCTGCCGATTGCGTCCTTCGTGGATGGTCAGGTCGACCAGCGAGACGTCACGCCGCACGGCGATGACGCGCAGCTGCGCCGGCGCGGCGCGGCCGTCGTCGAGCCGGATGCCGCGCAGGATGCGCTCGACGGCATCGGGCTCGAGCCGGCCGCGCAGCGTCGCGCGATAGGTCTTCTCCACCCCGAAGCGCGGGTGCGTCAGGACGTTGGCCGTCTCGCCGTCGTCGGTCAGCAGCAGGACGCCGCTGGTGTCGTAATCCAGCCGGCCGACGGGAACGACGCGCGCCGTGACGCCCGCTCGGCGAACGACGTCGGCGACGGTGCGGCGCCCCTCGGGATCGCGCATCGTCGTCACGACGCCGGCCGGTTTATGCAGCACGACGAACGTGTGCGTCGCCGGCGGCCGCACGATGCGTCCGTCGACCTCGACGCGCGCGTCGGGCTCGACGCTGGTGCCGAGCTCGCGAACGACCGCTCCGCCCACACGCACGCGTCCCGCCGCGATGATCTCCTCGGCGCGCCGGCGCGACGCGACGCCGGCGGCGGCGAGATACTTTTGGAGCCGCAGGCGGAGCGCTACACCTTCTTCAGATCGAACGTGGTGATAAACTCCTCGTTCGTCTTCGTCCGCGCGAGCGCCGCATAGATGCGTTCCGAAGCTTCCACGGTGGAGACGCCGGCCAACGCGCGCCGCAGTTCGCTCACCTTGTGTAGCGCGATCTCGCTGAGCAGCTGTTCCTCGTACCAGTTGCTGCTGCGCGGCAGATCGATCGGCGGATAGGCACGCGTCTCGACGAGTTCGCGCGCCAGGACGATCTCCGCGTTCGCAGCCGCGGCAAGTTCGTCGACCACGAACGCTTCGAGCGGCGAGGGCCCCGCACCGGCCGTCGCAATGACCGTGAGCGAACCGCCGCCCTCGGCTGCGCGCGCCGCGGCGAACAGGCGCTTGGGACGCTGCAGCGCGACCGGGTCGATCGGCGCGCCAGGGGGTTTGTGATGACCCAGCGCTCCGTACGCGCGCACGAGCCGGGTGAACGACGACACCAGCACCACGGCGTCGCCGCCGAGTTCGGTGACACGCTTGGCGCGCTCGAACACGAGCTCCGCGGTCGTGACGTGATTCTCCGCGTGCTCTTCGAAGGTCGTGGCGACGACTTCGACATCGAGCAGACGCGAGAAGTGGGTGACCGCTTCGGGGCGCTCGTCGATCAGC
>PMOG01000107.1 GCA_003161555.1 Vulcanimicrobiota bacterium
CTGGAAATGTGGGGCGGCGCGACCTTCGACGTGGCGATGCGGTTTCTCAAGGAAGACCCTTGGGAACGCCTGGCCGGCCTGCGCGAGCGCGTGCCCAACATCCCGCTGCAGGTGCTGGTGCGCGGCGCGAACGGCGTCGGTTACACCAACTATCCCGACAACGTGGTCCGCTTTTTCATCGCGCAGTCCGCCGCCGCGGGCATCGACGTGTTTCGGGTGTTCGACTCGCTCAACTGGATCGAGAACATGCGGGTCACGATCGAGGCGATTCGCGAGAGCGGGACCGTCTGCGAGGCGGCGATCTGCTACACCGGCGATCTGCTCGATCCGGCGCGTCCGAAGTACGACCTGCGCTACTACGTCGAGCAGGCCAAGGAACTGGAGGCGATGGGCGCCCACATCATCGCGATCAAGGACATGGGCGGGCTGTGCCGTCCGCTCGCGGCACAGCGGTTGTTCGCCGCCCTCCGCGACGAGGTCGCGGCGCCACTTCATTTCCACACGCACGATACGAGCGGAAACGGTGTCGCGAGCATCCTGGCGGCGATCGAGGGCGGGGCGGACGCCGTCGACGTGGCGATGGATGCCATGAGCGGGCTCACCTCGCAGCCCAGTTTCGGCGCGGTGCTCGAAGCGCTCAAGAACACTGCGCGAGATACTGGGCTCGACGGCGATACGGTGCGCCGCATCTCCCACTACTGGGACGACGTGCGCCTGCTGTACGCGCCGTTCGAGAGCGACATGCGGGCGGGCACCTCCGACGTGTACGTCAACGAGATCCCCGGCGGTCAGTACACGAACCTGCGCGAGCAAGCCCGGTCGCTGGGCATCGCGCATCGCTGGAGCGAGATCACGGAGACGTACGCGCAAGTGAACGAGCTCTTCGGTGACATCGTCAAGGTGACGCCGACCTCGAAAGCGGTCGGCGACATGGCGCTGGCGATGGTCACCGGCGGCATCACCGCGGCCGAGGTTGCCGATCCCGCGCGCGACGTGACGTTTCCCGAATCGGTCGTCGAGTTCTTCCGCGGCGACATCGGACAGCCGCGCGGCGGATTTCCCGAAGCGCTGCAGCGCAAGGTGCTGGCCGGCAAACCGGCCCGCACGGGTCGCCCCGGCGCCACCTTGCCGGCGGCCGATCTCGAAGCAAGCCGCGCGCAGGCCGCGACGGCGACTTCACGGGAGATCGACGATCGTGACCTTGCGTCGTACCTGATGTATCCGCGCGTCTTCGTCGACTTCGCCGCGCACGTGGCGAAGTTCGGGGATACCAGCGTGCTGCCGACTTCGGTGTTTTGGTACGGAATGACCATCGGCCAGGAACTCTCCGTCACGATCGAAGCCGGCAAGACGCTAGTGATCCGTTTCGCCGCCGTCAGCGAGGCGGACGCGCAAGGCTTTCGCACCGTGTTCTTCGATCTCAACGGGCAACCGCGCACGGTGCGCGTCAAAGACGGCAGCGCCCGCGAAGAGGCCGGCCGCGTGCTGCGCAAAGCCGAAGAGGGCAATCCGCGGCAAGTCGGGGCGCCGATTCCCGGGTTGCTCTCGAAAGTCTTCGTTGAGACCGGCAAGCCGGTTCAGCGCGGCGAGTCGCTGTTTACGATTGAGGCGATGAAGATGGAAACCGTCGTGCAGGCGGAGCGTGCCGGAAGCGTGGAGTCGATCGTCGTCGCGCCGGGCGCGCAAGTCTCGGCCGGTGATCTGGTCCTGACGCTCGCGCCCGCTGCCGCGACCTGATCGACGACCGGGTCAGCTGGGAATCGGCAGCCGCGTTCCGCGCCCCTCGACGACGCAGGCATCGAAGACATACGACGCCGCAGCGACGTCCCACAGCCCGATGCCGAGCGAATCGAACAGCGTGATCTGATCGTCGCCGGTACGGCCGGGAGCGACCCCCGCGACGACGTCGCTGAGCAGAACCGCGCGCTCCCAATCGAACGCGCCGCCGCCGGCCGCTGCGATCAGATCGCCGGCTTCGACCCGCGCCTGCGCCAGATCTTCGACCGCGACGACGCCGGCGCGGCGCACCGCTTCGACATCGATCTCCTGGGCATTGGCGCGATTGGAGCCGGCCGCGTTGACGTGGCAGCCCGGCTTGAGCCACGCGCCTTCGAGCACCGGCGTGTTCGCGCTGGTCATCGTGCAGACGACGTCGGCATCGGCGACGGCGGCACGCGCGCTCTCGGCCGGCTCGACCGTAAGGCCGACTTTGGCCGTCATCTCCTCACAGAAGTTGAGCAGCCGTGCGCGGTGGCGGCCGAAGGCGCGAATGCGTTCGATGTGGCGCACGTGGAAGACGGCTTCGAGCTGCGAGCGCGCCTGCCAGCCGGTCCCGATAATGCCCAGCGTGCGCGCATCTTCACGGGCGAGAAAGCGCGTCGCCACGCCCGACGCCGCGCCGGTCCGGATCTGGCCGAGCGCATCGGCTTCGAGCATCGCGAGCAGTTCGCCGTCATCGGCGAAGAGGAGCACCCAAAAGCGGGCACCGCGCGCCTTCGGCGCGACCGTGTACGTTTTATGACCCATGCGGCCGCCGTACGCCGCGGCCAGCACCTGAATGACCGACGACGTGGTGTAGGCGCGCTGGCGAGGCCGGTTCTGCGCGTTTCCGGTCGCCAGCGCGCGCGCCGCGTCTTCGACCAGCGTCAGCGCATCACGCACGGACAGCGTGGCGACGACGTCGCCTTCGGTGAGGTAGAGCGGGTTCACGCGTCGCCGGAGCCGACCACGCCCGCGTCCTCGCTTCCGTGTCCGGCGGCGATGTAGCGATCGAAGAGCGAGCCGACCGCCGGCAGGACGTCGAGCGTGGCGCGATGGCGCGCCGCTTCCTCAACCATCAGGCGCAGGTCTTTGCGCGCCATCGACAGTTCGAAGCTGGGCGGGCTGGAGATGCCCTCGGCCATCTGTTTGCCGCGGCCCTGGATCATGTTGCCGGGATTGAATTCGGAGAACAACGCGTAGGCCTCGGTCGGCTTGATGCCGAGCGATCGCGCGAAAGTGAAGAAATCGGCCAGCCCACCGGTGATGACCAGCAGCATCATGTTGCCGAGAAGTTTGAACGCCGCGCCGCGGGTCGGATCGTCGCCAAGTTCGACGACCTTGCCCGTCATCGGTTCGAGCAGCGGCTTGACGCGCGCGCGGACGGACGGCTCGCCCGAGAGCAGCATCAGGCCGGTCCCTTCGCGAGCATTTTTCGGACCCATGAAGACGGGCGCGTGGACGAACGTTCGCCCGCGCGCGGTCCAGCGCTGCACGCGCTCGCCGGTCGGCGTGGGGGCGGTCGTCGTGTGGTCGGCGATGATGGTCTCGGGCGCGATCACGCCGGCCAGCGGCTCCAGAATGCCGTCGACGGCGGCGTCGTCACTGAGCGTCAGATGGATCTGCGCGGCCCCGCGCACCGCTTCGGCGGGCTCGCGGAACGCCTTGGCGCCGAACTCCTCCAACGCTTGCGCTTTCTCGTACGTGCGATTCCAGACATGGACGGTCTCGCCACGATCGAGCATGTGGCGCACGAAACCGGAGCCGAGCAAGCCGGTACCAAAATACGTAATCACGACGTCGCGCTTCTCCGCGGCGCGTTGCGCACCCCCGTGACGCGCAGGTACGCGGCGACCGCGCCGTAGCGACAGATTTCGCGATAGCTGCCCGATCGGACGAGCGCGCGCACCTTCGCCAGGACGACCGCTTGCACGTCGCGACTCGGGAAGTCGTCGGCGACGACGAGGTACGCGGTTAGCGGCGGGGTGAGGTGCAGGATCGTCGCGCCGGGTCGCTGTGCCGCGACGGCCGTGTACCATTCGTCGTGCGTGGCGACCGTCGCATTCGCCGGTACGCAGGCGAGCGCGTTCTTGGCATCGCTCAGGGCGTGGTACGACGGGCGCAAATAATGCACCGGATGCAGCGGACTGAACGCGATCAGAACGATCGCGCTCACCGCGAAGGCGGCCGTCGTCCAGCGGAGCTGAAAACGCAGAGTCGCGACGCTGGCGGCAAAGGCGATCAGCAGCCAGGGAATCCAGAGCGCGGCGTAGTGCTCGCCCATCCGCCACACGAGGCCGCTATTGGCCAGCAGCACGATCGCGAAGCCCGGCAGCGCGAGGACGATCAGCCGGGAACGCAGCGGGAGGAAGACCAGCGGCACCAGCGCTTCGAGGACGTAGGTGAGGCGCCCGAGGGTGAAGATCGCAGCCCCGAACGCGAGCGGATGCGTGAACGGGGCGAGCAGCAACGCCGCCGGTCCGGCCGCGAACGGATAGACGTAGAAGTGCGACGGCGGCCACGGTCCGACGCGCGGAAGGACGACGAGAACGTAGACCGCGACCGAAACGAGTGCGGCCGCCGAGGAGCCGGCGGCGGCTGCCGCCTTCGCGCGGTCGCCCCGGCGCAGGCACACCGCAGCGACCAGGATGCCGATGATGGCCAGCTCGAGGCAGACGTCCTCCCGTAGTCCCGCCAGCAGTACCGCGCACGCCGCCAGCCAGCCCCACGAACGGTGCTGGAGCGCGAGCCACCAGCCGAGCGCCAGCACCGGCAAGAGTCCGAGATCGCGGAACTCGCCGAAGCCGACCGCGACCAGCGGCGGATAGACCAGCGCGACGGCGCCGATCCGGTCCGCGACCCTCGGCTCCAGCGTCCCCCGTCCCAAGCCGCAGCGTGCGAGCGCCGCCACCAGCGGCGCGCAGGCGACGGTCGCCGCCGCCAGGATCACCTGGAGCACCCAGACGCTATGCGTCGCGGCGACCAGCGGCCAGAGCACGATCAGGGTCGGCGACCAGTGAAAGCGGTAGTGCGTGGTGCGCTCGACGCCGTCGTACATCGGACCGAGCGCGTTGAGGATGACCTGCATGAAGGTCCCGGTGTCGGCGCCGTAGCTCCAGTCGGCGGTGCGGACGGCCGCCAGGACGGCGAGCACGACGAAGGCGGCGAGCGACCAGAGCAGCAGGCGGCGGGATGGCACCGGCGGCCAGGTTCGTCCCTTGCGCGGGACCTCCGCTCGTGGTAAAGTTGGACGTTGTCTCTCCGACCGGAGAGGCACGCGCGTTCGCGCGCCCCCTGCATTCGCCGAGCAGGTGGACTCGAGGTCGGATCCGAGCCGCGCTCGCATGCCGGTCGAGGCGACGACACCGGGCCGCGCCCGGGAAGATAAACCTCCGAGAGCAGTTTCCGCTTGGCCGCCAAGAAGCAGACCAAAACGCGCAAGAAGCGCGAGTTTAAGAACGTCGGATCGGGCGTCGCCCACATCCACTCTTCGTTCAATAACACGATCGTGACGATCACCGACAACACGGGCTCGACCATCGCCTGGGCTTCAGCCGGAAACCTCGGTTTCAAGGGTTCGAAGAAGTCCACGCCGTTCGCCGCC
>PMOG01000196.1 GCA_003161555.1 Vulcanimicrobiota bacterium
AACAGCGGATGATCGTCGGCGATCAGGTCGATCGCCAGCCACGTCGTTTCGACCGGAATGTCCAGCAGCTCGACGAGCTGCCGGAATTCGGACTCGGCGCGCGCGAGCCGGATGCCGTTTCCGGCCAGCAGCATCGGCCGCTCGGCCGCGTTCAGCGCGCGGATGACCTCACGCGCCTCGGCCGCCAGGTCGTGCGCGACGCCGCCGCAGGTGCAGGTCGCGGGATTGAATCCCTCGAGCGCCGCGAAATCGATCGGCGCGGCCTGGACGTCGAGCGGGATGTCGATCCAGACCGGACCCGGACGCCCGCACTGCGCGAGGTGGCGCGCCTTTTCGAGATGATAGCGAATCGTGAGCGGGTCATCGACGGTCACGGCGTACTTGGTGAGCGTCCGCACGATCGACACGATGTCGATCTCCTGCACGCCGACCTGACGAACCCCGAGCGGGGTGCCGTCCGCGGCAAACATCCGGTCGGCGCGCTTCACCTGGCCGGAGACGAACAGACACGGCGTCGAGTCGAGCCACGCGCCGGCCAGACCGGTGATCGCGTTCGTGCTTCCGGGGCCTGTCGTGAGCATGGCGACGCCGAGGTTGTTGGTCGCCTTCGAATAGGCTTCGGCCGCGATCGCGCTGGCCTGTTCGTGCAGGTTGCACACGAACGTCAGCTCGTCGCAGCGCCCCAAGGACTCGTTGAGATGCATCGCCCCACCGCCGGGGACGAGAAACACGTGCTTGACGCCCTGGGCTGCGATGAAACGCACGACCGCGTCGGAGAGCTTCTCCATGCGGCCCTTATTGCGCGCCGAGTACGGCCGGCGGCCGCGCGCTGATGACGGCGTCGAGGAGCTCTCGGACCGCGCCGTTGCCGCCGGCGTGCTTCGCGATGAATGCCGCGCGCAGCAGCACCGAGGGATGACTGCCCGCGGGAGCCGCCGCCACGCCGACGATCTCCATCGCCGGCAGATCGTTCACGTCGTCGCCCATGAAGCAGATCTCCGAGAGTGCGAGCCCGTGACGTTGCGCGAGCGCGCGCACCGCTTCGGCCTTGTCCTTGCAGCCCTTGGCGACGTCGGTGATCCCGAGCTTGCGGGCGAACCGGTCGACCAAGGGGCTGTCTTCGCCGGAGATCAGCGCGACGAGCAGGCCCGCCCTGCGCGCCAGCGAGACGCCCATGATGTCACGGAACGAGAAGCGCTTCCATTCTTCGCCGTCGGGGCCCCACCAGACACCGCCGTCGGTAAGCACGCCGTCGACGTCGAGCGCGACCGCGCGTACGGCGATCATCTATGAGACGGCGGCTCCGACACGGCGCAGCTTCTTGATCACCGGATACTCGCGTTCGTAGACGCGCTTTACACCGTCGCCCATCGACCGCTCGACGAGCCGCACGTCGCGAACCAGCCGCGTGACGCCGTTGGGTTCGAGCGAGGCGGCCTGATCCGTACCCCACATCGCGCGGTCGAGCGAGACGTGCCGCTCGACGCAGCAGCCCCCGAGCACGACCGAAGCGACGCTGCTCGGGATGCCGGTCTCGTGACCGGAGTAGCCGACGGGGACATCGTAGCGCGCGCGCATCACCGGGATCGCGCGCAGGTTCAACTCTTCGTAGTCGGCCGGATACGTGCTGCACGCGTGCAGCAGAACCAGCTCGTGCGTCCCGACGACTTCGACGGCGTGATCGATCTCCTCGATCGTGCTCATCCCGGTCGACATGATGATCGGTTTGCCTTTGGCGCGCGTGTGCCGCAGCAGGTTGTCGTCGGTGAGGGAAGCGGAGGCGATCTTGTAGCACGGCACGTCGAACTGGTCGATGAAATCGACGGACGCCTCGTCCCAGCACGATGCGAACCAGGGCATGTTCGCGGAGCGGCAATACGCGTCGATCTCGCGGTATTCGTCCAGACCGAACTCGAGACCGTACTTCAGCTCGCCGTTGGTCGTGCCGAAGGGACTCTCGCGCTCGCGGGCCAGCTCTTCGGGTGGATAGACGACGTCCACAGTCCGCTTCTGAAACTTCACCGCGTCGCAGTTAGCTGCAACTGCGACGCTGATCAGACGCTTCGCGAGGTCGATGTTGCCGTTGTGGTTGATGCCGATCTCAGCGACGATATAGCAAGGCTGCCCGTCCCCGATGAGCTTCTTCCCGACCTGCACCGTTCTGACTGACATTCGACCGTCCTTATCCCCGCCGGCGGTAAAATCATCCAAATCCTACACCAACGACGCGCGCGCGCAACGTTTGTTCGCGATTTCTTACAGTTGCGGCGGGCGCTTCCCGGTCAGGGCGGCTCCGCCGCCTCGCTGAAGGGTGCATCGCCGGTCGCGCGTTAAGTAACGGTTTAGCCGCCATGCCTGAACAGAAGCTGATCACCATCGTCACGCCCTGTTATAATGAGGGCCAGAACGTCGATGAACTTCATCGCCGCCTCAGCGCGGTCTTCGACCAGCTGGGTGACCGCTACCGGTTCGAGGTGATCGCGGTCGAAAACGGCTCCGCCGACGACACCTATGAAAAGCTGCTAGCGGTCCGCGCGCGCGATCCGCGCTGGAAGATCATCCAACTCTCGCGCAATTGGTCGATGGAAGGCGGAATGACGGCCGGACTGGCGCGCGCGCGCGGCGATGCCGCCGTCATCATGGCGTCCGACCTCCAGGACCCACCCGAGATCATCCCCCAGTTCGTCGAGAAGTGGGAGCAAGGCTATGAAAACGTCTACGGCGTCATTACCCGGCGGCCCGATGAAAGCGCCTTCCGCCGGTTCGCCGCGCGCATGTTCTACCGCATCATCAATCGGCTGAGCGACACGCCCGTGCCGCGGAACGCGAGCGATTTTCGTCTGGTCGACCGCAAGGCATACGAGGCATTCAACAACCTCGTGGAACGCAACCGGATGGTGCGGGCGATGTGGGGATTCATCGGCTTTCGCTCGTGCGGGGTCGAACACGAGCGAGCGCCGCGGCATGCAGGGGTCTCACACTACCGGCTGCTCCCGATCGTCGACTTCGCGGTCCGCGCCATCCTCTCGTCATCGTACGTGCCGCTCAAACTGATGCCGTTCTTCGGCATCGCGTGCGCGGCGCTCTCGTCGGCACTGCTGATCGGTTTCGGCGTGCGCGCGCTGTTCTTCGGCGTGCCGTTCGACGGCTTCGGAACGATCACGAGTCTGGTGCTCATGCTCTTCGCTCTGCTGTTCATTTTCTTGGGCATCCTGAGCGAATACATCGGCATGATCTATACCGAGTCGCGCCACCGGCCGTCGTACATCGTGCGCTCGGTGCACGGCATGGACGCCGAGGACGCCGCGACGAAGTAATCGGTCCTAGGGCCTCACGCCGAAGCGTGTTTTCCCGATCGATCCGGCCGATGAAACGCGATCGTGCGTGCGATGGCCTCGTCTAAAGAAACCGACTGCCGCACCTGCAGCTCGCTCTTGATGCGCGAGCAATCCGGAACGTAGCCGGCCCAGCCGGTGCCGGCCGACGGCCGCCGCGCGACCGTCACCTCGATCCCGCCGCCCGCCAGGCGCGCGACGCGCGCGGCCAGGTCGCCGATCGCAATCGCGTCCTCGGAGCCGACGTTATACGCGCGCGAACCGGCGCCGCGTGCGAAGATCGCGAACAGCCACGCGACCATGTCGGTCGGATACAGATACGAACGATAGGGCGAGCCGTCGCCCAGGACGCGAATCGGGCCGCCGGCCAGCGCGTCGCGCACGAAGTTCCCGGCGGCGTAGTGCGCGTCGAGCGGAAGTCCCGGACCCAGAAACGCGAACAGGCGCGCGATGCGCGCCACGCCCGCGCCTTGCGACTGGGCGATGGCCAGCGCGAGTTCGGCGGTGCGCTTTCCTTCATGATACGCCGAACGCGGCTCCAGGCAGTCCGGGGCGCCCGTGTAGTCCTCGGGGACGCGGGGGAGCTCGGGCGGCTGTTTACCGTACACGGCGCCCGAGCTGGTGAACAGGACCGGGATCGTGCCGTTGGGGGCGACGACGTTGCGGATCACGGCGCGGGTGCCGTCGACGATCACGGCCAGCATGCGGTCCGGGGCATTGTCGTTCATCGTGCCGGTCGACGGCGTCGCTGCGTGGATTACGCCGTCGTACGCGCCGTCGGTCACCGGGCTGCACGTATCGCCGCGGAGGAGGCGGATCGCAGCGTCGCCGGCGAGATCCGGGACCCGCTCCCGAGCGCCTTCCGGTGAGCGTGTCAGCGCGTCGACGCGGATGTTCGTCCCCAGCCGGCGATTCGCGTGCACGACCGTGCGCAGGAGCCAGCTGCCGACGAAGCCGGTCCCGCCGGTAACGTACAAGCGCGCGCCCGCGAAGCGCCGCAGGTCGTCGGCCGCCGCATCCACGATCTCGTCGAGATCGCGGATGAGCTCGTCGATCACGACCGCAGCGCGGCCGACCGCTGTCCCGCCTCGACGATCGCCTGCGCGATGAAGTCGATCTCCGCATCGCCGAGTCCGGGAAACGTGCCGACCCAGAAAACGTCGTTCATGATCGTGTCGGCGTTGGGCAGCTCGCCCGCGATCCGCAGCGGGACGCCGGCGTAGGCCGGCTGGCGCACGAGGTTTCCCGCGAACAGCAGCCGGGTGCCGATCTTGCGCTCCTCGAGGCGTTGGACCAGCGCGTTGCGCTCGATCGGAGCATCGGGAAGCACGCGCAGCGGAAAGCCGAACCACGACGACGAGCCGCCCGGTGCCTCGCGCGGGAGCCCGAGCCACGACACCCCCGCGAGCCGCTCCGCCAGCCGTTCCGCATTCTGGCGGCGCCGCGCGATGAAATCGTCGACCTTCTCGAGTTGGGCGACGCCGACCGCGGCCTGCATGTCGGTCAGTTTGAGGTTATAGCCGAGGTGCGTGTACGTATATTTATGGTCGTACCCGTGCGGCAGTTCACCGAGCTGCCAGTCGAAGCGCTTCCCGCACGTGTTCTCCTTGCCGGGTGCGCACCAGCAGTCGCGTCCCCAGTCGCGGAACGATTCGACGATCTTGCGCAGCAGCGGCGAGCGCATCATGACCGCACCGCCTTCGCCCATCGTGAGATGGTGGGCCGGATAGAAGCTGACCGTCGCCAGGTCGCCGAAGGTTCCGACCTGCTGGCCGTTCCAGGTCGCGCCGACGGCGTCGCAGGTGTCTTCGATCATCCACAGTCCGTGCGTGCGGCAGAACGTGCGGACCGCTTCGGGATCGTACGGATTGCCCAGCGTGTGCGCGATGATGACCGCCTTCGTCTTCGGCGAGCGCGCGCGTTCGAACTGGGTCAGATCGGCGTTGTACGTTCGCAGTTCGCTGTCGACGAAGACCGGGATGCAGCCGGCCTGCACGATCGGGTTGACGGTGGTCGGAAACCCCGCCGCCGCCGTGATCACTTCGTCTCCGGGTAGCAGACGCCGCGGACCGAGTTCGGGCGCGGTCAGCGCCATGACCGCGCACAGGTTCGCGGAGGAGCCCGAGTTGACGAGCACGCATTCGCGCACGCCGAACCAGGCCGCGAACTCTTTTTCGAAGCGCGCGGCGTAGCGTCCCGAGGTCAGCCAGAAGTCGAGCGACGCGTCGACCAGCGCCACCAGCTCGCGCTCGTCGAAGTGACGGCCGCTGACCGGCACCGGATCCTGATCGGCGACGAACGTGCGCGGTTCGTAGGCGGCGCGAAAATAGGCGCGCGTGCGTTCGAGGATCTCGGCGCGCAGCGCCTCCGCTTCCGGTTCGCGGCTCCGGTCGCGCAGCATCAGCGCTGCGCTTTCGCGCCGTCCGGGACGCCGAGGAAGGCGCGATACCAGGCGACGGTCTCACGAAGCCCCCGTTCGAGCGGCCACGCGGGAGACCACTCTAGGAGCCGTGCGGCCTTCGACGCATCGAGGACTTGCGCGCGAATCTCGTTGACGGCGGTGTCGAGCACGATCGGATCGGCGGCTACGCCCATGACCTCGGCGATCGCATCGACAATCGCTCGCACCGTCAGCGGTCGCTGCGGCGCGAAGTTGAACGCCTCACCGCGCACCTCAGGCCGCTCCGCTGCCTCGGCAAGCGCGAGATACGCGCTGACGACGTCTTCGACGTAGATGTAGTCGCGGATCGGTCCGCCGTCGCTGCGCAGCACGGGCCGTTCGCCCACCAGAAGACTGCGTATGGTCCCCGGGACGATACGGCTCCAGTTCAAGTCGCCGCCGCCGTAGATGTTCCCGCAGCGCGCGATGGTGACCGGAAGCCCGTACGAGTGGAAGTACGCGCCGGCGAGCAGGTCGGCGCAGCTCTTCGAAACGTCGTACGGATGCGCGCCGCGCAACGGCATCTCTTCGGTGTACGGAAGAACCTCCGACTCACCGTACGCCTTGTCGCTGGATGCCACCACGAACGACGTCACCAGCGGCGCCAGCCGGCGCGCGGCCTCGAGCAGATTGTACGTGCCGCGCACGTTGGCTTCGAAACAGCCCAGCGGGTCGCGCTGCGCGGCGCCGACGATCGTCTGGGCGCCGAGGTGGAATACCGTCTGAGCATCGTGCACGTTGATCGCGCGGGTGCAGTCTTCGATCCGCGTCAGGTCGCCGTTGACGATCGCGCACGACTCCGCGGCTCCCGAGCGATAGAACCACGACTGCGGGTCGTCGTCGAGGACAAGCGCGACGACGCTCGCGCCGCGCCGGAGCAGTTCGGCACAGAGCCACGATCCGACGATACCGGTGGCGCCGCTGACCAGCACCCGGCGGCCGGTCCAAAATGCGCTCATCGCGCCCGCGGCTGCGGTAGCCATGGCGGATGGCCCGATTCCCACAGCTCGTCGAGCAGCCTCTTGTCACGCAGCGTGTCCATCGGCTGCCAGAACCCGTCATGCTCATACATCATTAGCTGCTTGTCCCGGACAAGCTGCTGGAGAGGTTCCTTTTCGAATACTAAATCTTCGCGATCGTCGAGGTAATCGAACAACCGTCGATTGGCTACGAAGAAGCCGCCGGAAATACGTCCCGCAGTCGCTTGGGGCTTTTCATTGAACTCAGCGACTTGTCCTCCCCCCTCAGCAACCATCTCGCCAAAGCGGCCGGGAGGTCGAACGCCAGTAATCGTGAGTATCCGGCCATGTGACTTGTGGAAGGCAACGAGGCGCGAGATGTCGACGTCACTCACGCCATCACCGTACGTGAGCATGAAGGCATCGTCCTGAACGTACCGACGAATACGCGATATTCGTGAGCCGGTCATCGAGCGCAGACCCGTATCCGCGAGGGTGATGCACCAATCGGATTCATCGTGCTCACTATGGTAGGTAATACCTCCATCGCGACCGAACCTAATCGTTAGATCGCGAGTGTACGCTTCGTAATTCAGAAAAAAGTCCTTGATCACCGATCCCTGTTGACCGAGACAAATGATGAACTCCCTATGCCCGAAGTGGGCATAGATTTTCATGATGTGCAAGAGAATGGGTAGAGGTCCGATTGGAATCATCGGTTTAGGGATGTCATCGGCGACATCTCTAATACGCGTCCCGAATCCACCTGCGAGAATGACGACCTTCAAGATTCAACCTCTGAAGTTAGTTTGAATTAGGCACTTTCGATCAGGTTTAAGCTCTACCCGGTGATAGTGATTGATCGGAGGCGCTCTAGCGGATTCTGCGCCTCGACCAAAGCTTTCAACCACTGTGCATCGGACGTCTTTGAAAATTCCTGCCGCACTCGTTTAATCTGCTCTTCAATTGCGGTCTCCGGGAGAAGGCTTCCCGACTGAAGCAGTTCAGTAAGCGCATAACGAAGATCGTTCTCGTCGCTTTCCAGGGATGCAAGCTCGGCCGCCAACCACGGCACGAGAGCCGCCTTGTACATGCTCGCTGCCTGGTCTATGACTTCGCTCGCCCGCAGCCCACGCTCAATATCGAGTCGGCTGTCGAAGTCTCCGCCCGCTGCCCATCGTAGGAATGCCAGTAACATCAGCGCCGCTGGCCCCATCGCTCTCCCCCAATCCGGATCCCCGTTCGACGTCTGTGAGCCGCAAATAATCGTCCCCGGCTCACTCGAGAAGTCCAACAGCAGCGTCTTTTCCAATGTCACAACTTCGACGACCCGCTGTCGCCGATCGCCGTTTCTCACCAATTCGACACTGCATGGAGTGCTGCCCAAAACGAGTTCGAGTTCTAAATGTGCCCCGCCCCTGAGGAATTTCAGGCGTTCGCACCTCTGGGGCAACCCGGGCGTTAGAGCGTTCGTTATGGACAAGACATGCGGGAGCCAGTCCGCAAAGATCGGCAAGCCTGGATCGAAGCGCTTTTTTTCCCCATATCGACTTTCGTTTGATGGATCCATCCAGCGCACCCGTAGAGAGCGGATACCTCCGGTTTCACTGACAAGTCGCGCGAAATTCTCCAGGTATCTCGCGAAGAGAAACACATGGGCTGCCGCAAAACGCGTATTTCGGCTGCGCGCCAGATCGACCAAGCGGTGCGACGCAGCAGCCGTGGGCGCAATGGGTTTTTCGACCAACACGGGAACACACTCAGACAGTGCCGCTACAGCAGCACTTTCGTGATCCCGGGCAGCATTCGCCACAATTACTGCGGTTGAACGAGCACGAAGAAGACGCGGCCATCCAAATGATACCTCGACTCGCTCCTGCAATCCCCGTGATCTCACCCAAACCGACAGCGATTCAGCGTTGTGCCGTGAGTGCACGGATATTCGGACGGTTGGAGGAGTCAGGTCGCACAGGACCTGGGTGAGCTGTCTTGCCCATCGCCCCCCGCCAATGACCGCGACTCTCTCGGGCCACGATCCGAATTCCTCGCTCCTGCCGATTCCCAAACTGCTAGCGCCTCTGCTCAAAGT
>PMOG01000203.1 GCA_003161555.1 Vulcanimicrobiota bacterium
GCGGTCGTGGTGATGATCGCGATACCGACCTCCCTCGGCGTGACCTTGTTCGTGATGCAGGTGCTGGGCCTGACGCTCGACACGATCTCGCTGATGGCGATGACGCTGGTGATCGGAATCCTGATCGACGACTCGACCGTGGTGCTCGAGAACGTCGAACGCCATCATACCGCCGGCGAGGAGCCGGCCGACGCGGCACTCAACGGCCGCAGCGAGATCGGCCTGGCCGCGATCGTCATCACGCTGGTCGACGTGGTGGTCTTTCTCCCGATTGCATTCGCAGGCGGACAGGTCGGCCAAAACCTTCATGAGTTCGCGATCGTCATCACCGTCGCAACGCTCACATCGCTCTTCGTCTCCTTCACGCTCACGCCGATGCTGGCGGGCTTGTGGTCGCTGAAGTCGACCTGGCGCCCGTGGCGGCCGATCCGATGGTTCAACGACCGCTTCAACGGCGTGCGTCAGCATTATGCGGAGCGTTGGCTTCCGGCCGCATTCGGTCGCCCGTGGCCGATCCTGATCGCCGCGATCGTGCTGTGCGGTCTCGCCTTCCTGCTCGTCCCCACCGGCCTCGTTGGCGAGGAGTATATCCCGGCCGAGGACCAGGGAATCATCTACGCGCAAGTCGCGTTTCCGGCCGGGCATCCGCTGGCGCAAACGGCGGCGGCGATGAGCCGGCTCGAAGCGGTGACGAAACAGGTCATTACGGCGGGCGACCTTCAGTACGAGGTGACGATCGCCGGCGCATACAGCGCGGCGTTCGGCGGCTTCGTCCAAGAGGGCAATGTCGGCCAAATCTCCATTTACCTCAACCCCAAGCGCGGCCGGTCGACCTACGACGACGTCGCGGCGCTGCAGCAACGCTACGTCAAGGTCGAGCCCGGTGCGACGATCACGGTCGCTGCGGCGACCCAGCAGGGCGGCGGTAACCAGCAGCAGATCGACGAACTCGTCTCGGCGGGCGGTTCGGATCCGACGCCCTACGCGGCCAAAGTGTACGCGGCGCTCAAGGCAACCCCGGGGACGTCCGGCGTGCAGAACAGCGCAACGAACGCCGCACCGCAGATGGAGATCGACTACAATCGTCCGGCGCTGCAAGCGCTCGACGTCACCACGGGGACGGCCTCAGCTGCCGTCGAGGCGGCTTTCGGCGGCGACATCGCCACGCAGATCGAAACACCCGTGAACGGGCTCACCGACATCGAGGTCATCTATCCGCGCTCGGCACAGACGTCGCTCGCCGACGTCCTGGCGATTCCCGTGCGCGCGCAGAACGGCGGAATCGTTCACCTGGGCGACGTGGCCTACTTCAAGTACGTGCCGGCGCCGCTGGTGATCACCCGGCAGAACCGCATACAAGTCGTGCACATCACCGCAAACGTCGCCCCGGGCTACGAACTCTCGAATGTCGCCAAGGCGTTCGAGCAGCGGACGGGTCAACTCAAGCTACCCAAGACGGTGACGATCCGTCCCGCGGCGCTCGGCCAGCAAGACCTCATGGGTCAGGCGCTGATCGCCCTCCTCACGTCGCTGGCGATCTCGATCGTGCTCGTCTTCTTGATGATCGTCGCGCTCTACAACAGCTACCGCACGCCGTTCGTGACGCTCTTCGCGATCCCGGTCGCGACGATCGGCGCGCTCGGGGCACTCTGGATCACGCGCAACACGCTCAACCTCTACTCGTTGATCGGCATGGTGCTGCTGGTCGGGCTCGTCACCAAGAACGGAATCCTGATGGTCGACTACGCCGACACCGTGCGGCTGCGCGGTGCCACGAAGGAAGCCGGCATGCGCGAAGCCGCCGCGACCCGATTCCGTCCGATCGTCATGACGACTATCGCGATGATCGCCGGCATGCTGCCGCTTGCGCTGGGCTTGGAGCCCGGCGCGCAGACGCGCGCGTCGCTCGCGATCGTCGTGATCGGCGGCCTGCTCAGCTCGCTGGCGCTGACGCTCTTCATCGTCCCGATCATGTACCTTTGGATCGCGCCCGATCGTCTCCGGGAGCCGACAAAATTCGGGCAGCCCCGTCGTTCCTCCCAGCCGGCGTGACCGCCTGGAGCGCGCGCAACTCTCGTCGTCGGGGTTGCGGTTCGATGGAAACATGAACAAGATCAAGCTCGGATCACAAGGCGCGATCGTCTCCCGCATGGGGCTCGGTTGCATGGGCATGAGCGAATTCTACGGCGATCGCAACGACGCCGAGTCGGCCGCGACGATCCTCCGTGCGCTCGAATTGGGGATCACATTCCTGGACACCGCCGACATGTACGGGATCGGCGACAATGAAGAACTGATCGGCAGAACGATTCGCGGCCGGCGCGAGGAGGTCTTCATTGCCACCAAGTTCGGCAACGTGCGCAAAAAGGACGACCCCACCTACTGGGCGGTGAGTGGAAAGCCCGACTACGTTCGTTCGGCCTGCGATGCGTCGCTCAAGCGATTGGGCGTCGAAACGATCGATCTCTACTACCAGCACCGTGTCGATCCGCAGACGCCGATCGAGGAGACGGTCGGCGCAATGGCCGAATTGGTCGCCGCAGGTAAGGTACGCTACCTCGGCTTGTCGGAAGCCTCGCCGGCCACGATTCGGCGCGCGCACGCGGTCCACCCGATCACCGCGCTTCAGACGGAGTTCTCGCTGTGGGAGCGCCACGTCGAGAGCGACATTCTGCCGACCGTGCGCGAGCTCGGAATCGGATTCGTCGCGTACAGCCCGCTGGGCCGCGGTTTCCTGACCGGCACGATCGCGAACCCGGCCGATCTGGGCAGTTCGGACTCGCGAGCGCAGCGCTTTCCGCGCTTCTCCGGCGAGGCGTTCGATCGCAACCGTCTGCTGGTCGAGCGCGTGCAGGCGATCGCGCAGCGCCGCGGCGTCACCGCCGCGCAGCTCGCGCTGGCGTGGGTTATGGCGAACGGCGAGGACGTGGTCCCGATTCCCGGCACCAAGCGCCGCAAGTACCTCGAGGAGAACGCCGCGGCGGCAGACATTCACTTGACGCCTGCCGAGGTCGCGGAGCTCGAAGCGGCGTTTCCGCAGGACGCGGTCGCGGGCGACCGCTACGCAGCGTCCGGAATGAGTTCGATCGACCGCTGAAGGCGGCGCGCTCGCACGCTTCAGGCGCCGAAGCGCTGCGCGGCGCGGGCGACGGCTTTGGCCGCTTCTTCGGCGCGGTTCTTGGGCGCGGCGTTCGTCTCGAGCGCGCGCAGCAGGTTCATCGAAATGCGCGCGATATCGTCGACGGCGGTGAGGAAGGCCTCCTCATTCGCCTTCGACGGTTTGGTAAAGCCGCTGATCTTGCGGACGAACTGCAGTGAGGCGCCCTGCACCTCGTCCGGCGTAACGGGCGGCTCGAAATTGAAGAGCGTCTTGATGTTCCGGCACATAGCGGACGCTTCGCGATGCCGGCGCCGGCTACCGGCAGACCCGCCGGCTACGACGCGAGTTCGGTGCCGTGGTCCGTGGCGAATTCCCGGTGCGAGCGAACGGGCAGCTGCACCCGCACGTAGCTCCCGTAGCCCGGCAGGCGCGAGACCGTGACCGCCTTCCCAAGGCAGGAGATCAGGAAGAGGCCGCGCCCTGATTCGGCCCAGGGGTCGAGCGGCAGCGCGGGATGGTAATCGAATCCCGGGCCTTCGTCGATAATGTGGAGCACGACGTCCGCGCCTTCGGCCGAGAGGGAGATGCTTAACGGCCCGGGCGCGTAGCGAACCGCGTTTCCGATGAGCTCCCCGAAGATCAGTTCGCAACTCTGCAGCTCGTCGATGGTCGCGTCGGCGATCTCGAGGATCGAACCGAGCAGGTCACGCCGGATCGCGTAGGCCGCTGACGGATCGCCGACGTCGAACCGCCAGCGATGCCGGCTCCGGCCGAACTGCAGGGTGATGATCGCGATGTCGTCGCGTTGTTCGCCCTGTGCGATGGCGCGCTCGACGTAGCGCGCCGGATTCGCCGCGTGAAGCGCAGCCTCGCTCTCGAGAACGCGCCGCAGCATCGCTTCGCCGGCGATCGCATCCTTCGTGATCTCCGTTAAGCCGTCGGTGTACAGCACCAGCAGGTCGCCGTCGGCGATCGCGAGGTCGCGATCTTCGAAGGTCGTCTCGCGGGAAATTCCCAGCGGCGGCGAGGCTGCATCGAGCACCGCGATGCCACCGTGCTCCCAGCGCAAGAACGCGGGCGGATGCCCGGCCGAGGCATAGCGCATAATCGACAAGTCCGGGCTTACGGCGCCGACGAATGCCGTCGCGAGCGCATCGCTGCGGTCGAGCATCAAGGCATTGTTCACGATGCGCAAGATCGCCGAGGGCTCGTGAGCGATCGTTGCGGCGATACGAACTGATTGCCGGAGGTTGACCATCAGGCGCGCCGCCTCGACGCCTTTGCCGGTGACGTCGCCGATCGTGACGATCACCCAACCGTCGGGGGTTTGAAAGGCATCGTACCAATCGCCGCCCAGGTCGGCATCGCTCAGCCCAGGCCGGTAGAGCGCGTGAAATGCCAGCCCCCGCTTGGTTGGAAAATCCTGGGTCAGAAACGCGCGCTGCAGCGTCGCGGCGACATGCTGCTCGCGGCGGTACTGCTTGGCATTCGCGACCGCGAGCCCGGCTCGTCGTCCCAGTTCTTCGGCTGCCCGGACGTCCCGCTCGTCGAACGCTTCCGAGCCCGTGCGCACGAACGTAAGCGCCCCGAAGATGTGCGCCTGTGCCGCGACCGGAACCACGATCTTGGAGCGATAGCCCATGCGATGCATGAACGCGGCGTGCTCGCGCGATGCGGCGTGCGCGGCGATCACCTGGGCATCGACGACGGGAAGAAGCACCGATTCGCCGGTCTGGCTCACCCGCACGGCCGGGTGGGCACGGCTTCCCGAGCTGTAGAGAATCGACGAACCCAGATTCTTGAGCATCGGATCCAGCGACGCATCGCGGTGGGCGCCGGCCGTAACATACAGACGTTCCGAGCGCTCGTCGAACAGATCGAACAGGCACAGGTCGGCGAACGACTCGATGGCCGTACGCGCCACGTTTGCGAGCGTATCGTCGAGCTCAAGCGATTGGTGGAACAGCTCACCGGCTCGAACCAGGAGCTCGAGACGCTCCTGGGTTCGGTCGATTGAACGGCTCACGATAAGCGTTCCCTCCGTCGAAACGGCGAGCGCCTCCGCACTCTCGCCCGTGCTGGGTTCGAGGGACATCGGTCTGCGCTACCCGGCTGAGGCGGCCCCTCAAACCTCCGGACCGCGTTTCTTTACCGAGATGCCGCTCCCGCGGATGCCCGGCTCGCGGCTGATCGACCCCCGGCGCAGTGCCCCCGCCACCGGGGGGCCGGGCGCATCGTCACCGAAATTCTGCCGCGCCAGTGATGCGTCCCGGCCGAGGTTCTTGACCGTGCGGGAACCCGCCATTCCCAGCGGGACGCTGGTCTTTCTGTTCTCGGATATCGAAGGCTCGACCGCCCGCTGGGATACCCGGCGCGACGCGATGCAGGAGGCGCTGCGTCGTCACGACGCGCTCGTCCGTTCGGCGCTCGAACGGCACGGCGGCTACGTGTTCAAGACGGTCGGAGATGCGTTCTGCGCAACCTTTGCAACCGTCGGCTCCGCTCTTCGCGCGGCCTCGGACGCGCAGCGCGAACTCGCCTCACAGGACTGGTCGGATGTGGGCGGCCTGCGTGTGCGCATGGCGATCCATGCCGGCGACGCGGACGAGCGCGACGGCGATTACTTCGGACCGACCGTCAATCGCGTCGCCCGCCTGCTCGCGCTCGGGCATGGCGGTCAGGTGCTGGTCTCCGGTGTCGCCGGCCAACTCGCTGCGCAGGACGCAAACACGGAGTTGGGGCTGCTGGAACTCGGCACGTTCGGTTTGAAGGATCTCCGCGAACCCGAACGCGTGTTTCAGCTCACCGCGCCGGGCTTGGCCCGCGAGTTCAAAGCGTTGGTCGGTGCCGGTGAGCGGCCCGGCAATCTGCCGCGGGCCGGCACGAGCTTCGTCGGCCGCAGGCAGGATGCCGAGCACCTTGCCGAGCTGCTTCGCGCCGGTGGGCTCGTCACCATCGTCGGAACCGGCGGCGTCGGAAAAACGCGCCTTGCGATCCACGCAGCCGAACGCGTCGAGGGCGTGCCCGACGGCGCGTGGCTTGTCGAACTCGCGCCGCTCTCCTCGTCCGCACTCGTCGCAGGCACGATCCTTTCGGCGATCGAGGGGACGCAGAGCGATTCGGGCTCTGCGCTCAACGCACTGCTCGCGTATCTGCGAAGCCGGCGTCTGTTGCTGGTGCTCGACAACTGCGAGCATCTCGTGGCCGAGGTCGCGCGCGTTGCGGCGGCCGTCGTCGCGCAGTGCCCGCACGTGACCGTACTCGCGACGAGTCGCGAACCGCTCGGGATCACCGGCGAAAAGACGTACCGCCTGGCGTCGCTCGACATCCCAGCCGCGCTGGAACTCTTCGCCGACCGCGCACGAAGCGTGAATCCGCAATTCGCCGTGAGTGCGGAGAACCGCGCGAGCGTTGAGGACGTCTGTCAACGATTGGACGGCATCGCGCTAGCGATCGAACTTGCGGCCTCGCGGCTGCGGGTGATCTCGGTCGACGAACTCTCGCGGCGCCTGACCGAACGATTCCGCATCCTGACCGGGGGCAGCCGTACAGCGCTCCCTCGTCAGCAGACGATGCGCGCGCTCATCGACTGGAG
>PMOG01000247.1 GCA_003161555.1 Vulcanimicrobiota bacterium
TGGGGCTGCATCCCGACCAAAGCGCTGCTGCACGTCGGGGAGATCGCGCGGCACATCAACACCGCCGCCGAGATCGGCATCACCGTCCCGCAAGCCGTGATCGACAGGGCCGGCGTCGCCGGTTTCAAAGACAAGGTCGTCAAGGCCAACGTCGGCGGCGTCAACCAGCTCTTCAAGGCGAACGGCGTGACCTTCGCTTACGGCGACGCCTCGTTCACCGGAAAGAACACGGTCTCGCTCAAGAAAAAGGACGGCTCGACGGACGAGTACACGGCTCCGGCGATCGTCATCGCGACCGGTTCCGCGCCGATCGATGTGAAGGCCTGGCCGCGCGACGGCGACACGATCATCAATTCCGACGATGCCGTGCAGGTGAAGCGCATCCCGGCGAATTTGCTGGTCGTCGGGGGCGGCGTCATCGGGCTCGAGTTTGCGACGGTCTACACACGGCTGGGCGCCAAAGTGCTCGTCGTCGAAGCCCTCTCGCAGATTCTGACCGGAACCGACACCGAGATTTCGAAGACGCTCGGGCGCATCCTCAAGAAGCAAGGCGTCGAGATCGCGCTCGACACCAAGGTGACGGCGCTCGAGAAGACGGGCGACCACGTCGTGAAGGCGACCTTCAACGGTGCCTACACGAGCAACAAAGACGAAACGCGCGAGTTCGACATGGTGCTGGTCGCCGTCGGACGACGCCCGGTCACCGACACGCTCAACCTCGCCGCGGCGGGGCTGGCGACCAACGAGCGAGGCTTCATCGACGTCGATGCGCAGCGCCGCACGACCGCTCTGGGCATCTTCGCGATCGGCGACGTCACCGGGGCACCGCTGCTCGCGCACAAGGCCATGAAGGAAGGCGTCGTGGCGGCCGAAGTGATTGCCGGCGACCGCGCCAGCGCCTTCGATCCGGTCGCGATCCCGAACTGCGTTTACACCGATCCGGAAGTTGCGACCGTCGGACTCTCCGAGGAAGAGGCGAAGGCGGCCGGCTACGAGGTGCGCGTCGGCAAGTTCCCGCTGATCGCCTCGGGCCGGGCGCGCACGATGAACGAGTCGGACGGCCTGATCAAACTGGTCGGCGATGCCAAGAGCGATGCCCTGCTCGGCATGCACATCGTCGCGCCGCAGGCCGAATCGCTGATCGGCGAAGGCGTCATCGCGCTCGAGATGGGTGCGACCGTCGAGGACATCGGGCTGTCGATCCACCCGCATCCGACCCTGACCGAATCGATCATGGACGCCGCCGAAGCGATGCACGGCAAAGCGATCCACATCGTCAACCCCAAACCGGCCAAGACTCCGGCTGCCGTTTAGGCCGGTCGCGACGACCTAACGCGCGAGGAACGCCGCGAGCTTCGCATCGACCAGCGCGGCGCGGTAGTCTTCGACCCGGTCGAACCACCACAGGCCGCCTGCGAGGCGGTAGGCGTAGAGTGCGCGCCCGCGTGCGATCGCGCGCGGCAGCACATCGCGGCCAAGATCGGAGGGTCCCGACGGCGGCACGTCATCGAGCAGCGCGGGCTCGGCGATCACCGCTCCGGCGTTGATCCAGTGCGACGGCGTCTCGCCGGCCGCCGGCTTCTCGACGAAACGGAGGATGCGGTCGCCGTCGCCGAGCTCGGCAACGCCGCTCTGCGAAACGTCGTCGCGCTGCCAGACCGCGACGGTCGCGGTACCGCCGAACGCGCGGTGCGCGTCGAGCATCGCGCGCAGATCGAGCTCGATCAGGTTATCGCCGAACACGATCGCGAACGTCCCACTGCGAAAATCGGCCGCCACGGGCATCAGCGCTCCGGCCGTGCCGAGGAGTTCCGGCTCCTCGCTGTAGCGCACCCGCACGCCCCAGCGTGCGCCGCCACCGACGTAGTCGCGAACGACGGTGCCGAACGCATGCAGGTTGATCGTGATATCGTCGAAGCCGCCGGCGGCGAGCATGGCGAGGTTGTAGCCGAGGATCGGCTCAGCACCGACCCGCAGCATCGGCTTGGGCGTGGCGTTCGTGTAAGGTTTCAGCCGGGTGCCCTCCCCGGCGGCAAGAAGCAGGGCCTGCATCCCGAACCGATTAGCGTCGTGCTCGAAACCGACACCTGCTACAGCGCGCAGCATCTTGCCGAGGCTGCCGAAGTCATGCGCACTCTGGACGTCGATGCGATCGAAGCGGTCGTGGCGCGGCTGGCGGCCGCGCGCGCGGCCGGAGGCCGGCTGTTCGTCCTCGGCGTGGGCGGAAGCGCGGCCAATGCGTCGCACGCCGTCAACGACTTTCGCAAGATCTGCGGATTCGAAGCCTACGCCCCGACCGACAACGTCGCCGAACTGACCGCGCGCACCAACGACGACGGCTGGGCGTCGGTCTTCGAAGCCTGGCTCGAGACCAGCCGGCTGCGAGCCGAGGACGCCGTGCTCGTCTTCTCGGTTGGCGGCGGCGATCTCGAACGGAACGTCTCGCCGAACTTGGTGCGCGCGCTGCAGTACGCCAAGCGCGTCGGCGCGACGATCACCGGCGTGGTGGGACGCGACGGCGGCTACACCGCCAAGGTTGCCGACGCGTGCGTCGTCATCCCGACCGTCAGCGCCGTCAACACGACCCCGCACGCGGAAGCCTTCCAGGCCGTGGTGTGGCACCTCTTCGTATCGCATCCGGCGCTCAAGACGTCGGAGACGAAGTGGGAAACCGTGCGCTGAGGCGCGCGGTCTTTCTCGATCGGGACGGTGTGGTGAACGAGCCGATCGTGCGCGACGGGAAACCGTATCCGCCGGCGCTCGACGAACTGCACCTGGTGCCGCATGCGGCGCCCTCGCTCGAAGCGCTGCACGCCGCCGGCTACGCGCTGCTCGTCGTCACCAATCAGCCCGACATCGCCCGCGGCTCCCGCACCGCGGCGGAGATCGGCGCCATCCACGCCCGTCTGGCGGACGAGCTTCCGATCGACGGCTTTTACGTGTGTCCACACGACGACGACGACCGCTGCACGTGCCGTAAACCGCTACCCGGTTTGATCGAACGGGCCGTGCGCGAACGCGGGATCGACTCGGCGGCGTCGTTCATCGTCGGCGACCGGTGGAAGGATATCGCCGCCGGTCGCGCAGCCGGACTCACGACGATCTTCATCGATCGCGGTTACGCGGAGCGCCGACCGGATCCGCCGGCCGACGTGACGCTGACGAGCCTGGAAGGAGCGGCCGCATGGATTCTGAATCGGCAACCCGCATGAACGTCGGAGAGCGCGCGCCGCATCCGAATCTGACTCGGCTCACGACGAAGATTTTCGCCGACGGTGCCGATCTCCACGGGATTCGTGCCTTGGCCGCCGATCCGCGCATCGCCGGTTTCACGACCAATCCGACGCTGATGCGCAAGGCCGGCATCCGTGACTACGCGGCCTTCGCAGCGTCAGCGCTCGAGATCGTCGCCGGACGGCCGATCTCGTTCGAAGTGTTCGCCGACGACGAGCGCGAGATGGAGCGCCAAGCGCGCGTCATCGCCGGCTGGAGCGACACGATCTACGTGAAGGTTCCGGTCACGAACACGGCCGGCATCTCGACCGCCGGCCTGGTGCGGCGGCTATCTGCCGAAGGCGTGCGGCTCAACGTCACCGCGCTGATGCTCCCCGAACAGGTGCGCACGGTCGCCGCCGCGCTCGGCAACGGTGCACCCGCCTACATCAGCGTCTTCGCCGGACGCGTGGCCGATACCGGACGTGATCCGCTGCCGATCCTGCGCGAATCGCTGGCGATCATGGCCGCGCAGCCGCAGCTCGAACTGATCTGGGCCAGCCCGCGCGAATTGCTCAACGTCTTCCAGGCCGACGAGATCGGCTGCCACATCATCACCGTGACGAACGATATTCTGGCCAAGCTCGCGCTGGTCGGAAAAGATCTCTCCGAGTACTCGCTCGACACCGTGAAGATGTTTCACCGCGACGCGAGCGAATCGGCGTTCACGGTTTAAGGGTCTCCGGAGCGACGCGAGCCGTACGGCTCGGGCAGCCCGCTGCGCGCTGACGCGTACAGCGCGGCCAGCGTCGCCATCGCGACGACACCGTCGTCGGCATCGCCGAGAAACGCACGGCCCGCGCCGATTCCGGTGATGAAATCGTCCCACTCGTCGCGCCACGACGTGTCGGGCCCCGCGAACGCGAGCCGCTCGGTCAGCGGCGCGCCCCCTTCGGGCGCGCGCAGTGCGATCGTGAGCGACTCCTCACCGTAGCTGCCGCCGAGACCCTCGACGACGAGCGAGCCGGCGGTGCCGAAGATTTCAAAGGAGAACAGATTCCTCCACTGCGTCCAGCTGGTGTGAAACGACGCCACGGCGCCACCCGCGTAGCGCAGCACCGCGAAGGCATTGTCCTCGAGTTCGCCCAGCGGCCACACCGCGCGCTGCGTCACCGCGTAGACGTCGCGCGGCGGACCCAGAAACCAGTGCAGCAGATCGACCACGTGCACGCCCTGATCGGTGAGTTCGCCGCCACCGGCGAGTTCGGCGTTGCCGCGCCACTCGCGCTCGTAGCCTGGGCGCGCGCCGTGACCGTAGCGCGCGCGTGCGTTGATCGGCGTACCGATCGTGCCGTTCGCGAGCTCGCCGTGCGCGCGCGCGATCGCCGGATGGTACCGGTGGTTGAAACCGACCTTGACTCGGCGCCCGGCTGCCCGCGCCGCCGCCCGGATCGCGCGCGCTTCGTCGAGATTGCGCCCCATCGGTTTTTCGAGCAGCACGTGCTTGCCGGCGTTCAGCGCGGCGATCGCAATTTGGGCCAGCCGTCCGTTCGGCGTCGCGACGCACACGACGTCGATGTCGGGCGACGCGATCAGCTCGTGCCAGTCGCGCGCGACGCGCGCTCCGGCCTCGGCGGCGACGCGTTCCGCGCGGCCGATATCGGTATCGGCCACGGCGACGCAGCGTGACGCCGGATGGCGCGCCGCTTCAGCGGCCCGGCGGCTGCCGATCAGACCGCAGCCGACCACGCCCGCGCCCAGTATCGTCACGCCGGCGCGCAACCGCGCGGCGCACGCGAAGGACGGCGATTCGTACAGAAACCGTTAAGGGCGCTAGCCATTGTGTCATGTCTTCGCTTGCGGCGCGTCGTTCCGCTTCCTGCGCAGGGCCAAAAGACGGCCGGCGACGAATCGCCGAGAGTCATCCGCGCGCGCATCGGCGGGAGCCCGAACCCTTTTGATCGTCACCAGAACACCGTTTCGCATCACCCTTGGGGGTGGTGGGACCGACCTGCCGGCGTTTTATGAAAAACACGGCGGGTATATCGTTGCGCTCGGGATCGATAAATACATGTATGTCGCGCTCAACGTGCCGTATGCGGACCGGAAAGTTCGCCTCCACTACACGCGCAGCGAGACGGTCGATCATGTCGGTCAACTCGAGCACGAGCTGGCGCGCGAGGCGCTGCGGGCGCACGAAATCTACGACGGCGTCGAGATCGCCTCGCTGGCCGATCTTCCGGCCGGGACCGGCTTGGGCTCATCGAGCGCCTACCTGGTCGGCCTGCTCAACGCCATCCGAGCCTATCGCGGACGTCCCGTCAGCTTCGAACAACTCGCCGCCGAAGCGTGCGCGATCGAATTGGAGACGCTCGCCAAACCGATCGGCAAGCAGGACCAATACATGGCTGCGGCCAGCGGGCTGACCGAACTGCGCATCGCGCCCTCCGGCGAGGTGACGGTGGAGCGCATCGGCCTGCCGGGATACGCGGTGACCGACCTGATCTCCAAGACCCACCTCTACTACACGAACGTGCAGCGGACGACCACGCAGATCTTGGGCGAACAGAGCGAGGCGCTGCGGCGCGGCCCGGGTGCCGTCGAGGATGCGCTGCTCGAGATCTTGGAGATCGGCAAGAGCATCGGCACCGCGATGCGCGCGCACGACTTCGACGAGTTCGGACGGCTGATGCACGCCCATTGGCTGGCTAAGAAACGGCTCTCCGGCAAGGTGACGATCCCGCAGGTCGAGCAGCTCTACGATCGCGTTCGCGACGAGTTCGGCGTGCTGGGCGGCAAGGTCGCCGGTGCCGGCGGCGGCGGGTTCCTGATGCTCTACTGCCCGCAGGAGGGCGCAGCGCTCACCGAGTTCATGGCCGGGCAAGGCATGGAGCGCCTGACCTACGGCGGCGAATTCGAAGGCAGCAAGGTCGTCATCAACCTGATGGCGTCGCGCTCGATGAACTTCCACTCGTCGGCTCCGCCCGATGTCGCGGCGGCGCCGGTCCGCGAAGTCTTTGCTTAAAACCGTCGTCGCCGACCCGCTGGTTCGGCGCCAGTTCGCCCGCTACCTGATCATCGGCGCAACGGTGTTCTGCGTCGACGTAAGCACGTTTGCGCTGTGCGTCTCGCACAGGATGCTGCTGCCGCTCGCCTCGACGACGGCTTACTTCACCGGGACGACAACGCACTTTCTGCTGAACCGCTACGCCAACTTCCGGCGCTTCGACCGGGCGATCCACGATCAAGCGCGGACCTTTGCGATCATCATCGGCGTGCAGTGGCTGCTCACGCTGGCGATCATCAGCACCTTGGTCGGCTTCGGCGTCGTCCCGATCGCCGCGCGCATCGCCGCGATTGCCCTCAACCTCCCGCTGGGCTTTCTGGCGAACCGCTACCTGACGTTCGGTATCGGCATCATTCCCCGGGTCATGGGGTTGCGGAAAGCGGCCAAGTGAGCGCGCCGCCCCCGGCCGTCGATTACGATCTGAGCATCGTGATCCCGGCCTATCGCGAAGCGGCGAAGATCGAAGCCGACATTGAAGCTGCGTTCGATTTCCTGGCCGGTGAACGCCTAAAGGGCGAAGTCCTGGTCGTCGACGACGGGTCGTCCGACGATACCGCCGCCGTCGCGCGGCGCTCGCTCAGCCGCTTCCCGGACCTGCGCGTGTTCAGCTACACGCCCAATCGCGGCAAGGGGCACGCCCTGCGCTACGGCATCGCGCGCGCCAAAGGCCGCAACATCCTCTTCGCAGATGCGGGACTGTGCGTACCCTATCGCATCGCCAGGATCGCCCTGGCGATGCTCGACATGCGGATGTGCGACGTGGCGCACGGCTCGCGTCGCATGCGCGGCAGCGTGAAGCGTTCGCAGCCGCTGTACCGGCAGATCGGGTCGCGGATCTTCGGCATCATCGTGCACGCCTTCATGGGGATTCCGCTCTACATCTCCGATACGCAATGCGGCTTCAAGGCCTACCGGCGCGATGTCGCGCACCGGCTCTATGGGGAAGCGTTTACCGACGGCTTCATGTTCGACACCGAGATCATTCTGCGTGCGCTGGGCGAACAGTACACGATCCTCGAGTTCCCGGTCGTGTGGGAAAACGACGCCGACACGCGCTTCAACCCCCGCACGGGCTCGCTGCGGCTGCTGCGCGAGCTGCTGGTGATCCGGCAGGGGCTGCGCCGCAACGCCAAGCCGAAGCCGGAGCTGCCCGTCGTCGAGCGCGAGGCATGAAGATCGCGGTCACGGGTGTCGCGGGGTTCATCGGGAGCAACCTTGCCGATCGCCTCATCACCGAGGGCCACGCGGTGGTCGGGCTCGACAACCTGGCCTACGGGCCGCGCGAACAGGTACCCGCCGGCGTCGATTTTCGGCCCGTCGACATTCGTGATCCCGCCCTGGCCACGCACTTCGCCGGCTGCGACGCGATCTTTCATCTGGCAGCCAAGAACTGCATTGCGGACTGTCAGGACGATCCGCTCGAAACGGCCGACATCAACGTGACCGGGACGGTGAACGTGCTGCGGGCCGCGCGCGACGCCGGCGTCGTGCGTCTGATCCACGCGGAGTCGTCGGCGGTCTACGAAGGCTCCGGCGTCCTCCCGACACCCGAAACCGAGATGGCGCCGCGCAGCTTCTACGCGGTCAGCAAACAGGCCGCCGGGGCGTTTGCGGAAGGCTTCGCGCGCTTCGAGGGCCTGCACTTGACCGGGCTGCGCTACTTCGGCGTGTACGGTCCGCGCCAGGACTACCGGCGCACGATCCCGCCGGTGATGAGCGCGTTCATCCTGGCGCTGCTGCGCGGCGAACCTCCGACCATCTACGGCAGCGGTGAGAAGCGGCGCGACTTCATCTACGTCGACGACGTCAACGATTTCCACCTGCAGTGCTTGGCCGATCCCCGGACGATCGGCGAGACCTTCAACCTCGGCTACGGCGTGACGTACTCGGTCAACGAGATCTTCGCGCATGTCGCAAAGCTGCTCGGTTCGACGCTGGAGCCCGTCTATCGTCCCGACCTGCGCGGTGAAGCGCAGACGACCCACGCCGACATCGCGAAGGCGCGCGCGCTCGGCTGGCAGCCACGGGTCGACCTCGACGAGGGCCTGGCGCGTTCGATCCGTTTCATCCGCGACCACGTCATTGCCAATCCAAACCCCGTTCGCGCGGCAGAACGCGGCGCAGGGTGAAGAGTTCGCTCTCGCGCAGCGCGTCGAGCCGCTCCGGCCAGGCACGGTAATCGTCATAGGGCGCGGCAACAAACTTTCCGGTGATCCCGCGGGCGCCCTCGGAAACGAGAAACGCCGCGGCGTCGGCGCCGACGTCGGCCGAGACCCCGCCGCCCGCCAGCGCGGCTTTGGTCGTCTCGAGAAAACCGCCGGCGGCCGCCGCTCCGGCTGCGAGCGTTTCGTCGTGCAGGCGCGTCGCGACGAAGCCCGGCGCGACGCAATTGACTTCGATCAGCGGGGCAAGTTCGCGCGCGATCGTCTCGGCGAAACGCACGACCGCGACCTTGCTGCTGGCATACGCGGTGTAGAACGGGAACGGCGTCGAGGCGCCGCCGCCCGAGAACAGGACCATTCGTCCGCCGCCGGTCGCCTGCATCGATTGCGCCGCACCGCGCGCGACCAGAAACGTGCCGAAAAGGTTGACCCGCACTGCATCCCACCACGCTGCGGGCTCCACGTCGGTGATCGCTCCGATCGGTCCGTACACCCCGGCCGCATGAATGAGCCCGTCGCAGCGTTCGAAGCGTTCGGCGAAGGACGCGAACATCGCCGCCACGTCGTGTTCGCGGCCGACGTCGGCGGCCGCCGTCGCCACGCGCCGGCCCGGGAACGCGGCCGTCAACTCCTCGCGCGCTCGCTCGAGAGCTTGGGTTCCGCGCGCAACGATCATCACATCGGCGCCCGACGCAAGACAGCTGCGCGCCGCTGCAAACCCGATCCCCATGCTGCCGCCGGTGATCACGATCGACTTTCCGCGCAGGTCGATTGCAGATGAATGCACCGACGTGGCGTTCGACGGCGCAAGGCGATGCACTTCCGCAGGACTTCGCGCAGCGGCCGGACGAGAACGCCAGCGTGCGCATCGTGGTGAGCGGCCTCTGGCACCTAGGTTGCGTGACCGCAGCCTGCGCAGCGGAACACTTTGATGTCGTCGGGCACGATCCGGATTTGGCGACGATTGCGCAGCTCACCGGCGGCGTGCCGCCGATCGCCGAACCGGGCCTGGGGCCGCTGATCGAAGCGGGCCTGCGCCGGGGCCGGCTTCGCTTCACGACCGATGCGGCCGTCGCCGCGGACGCCGACGTCGTCTGGATCACCTACGACACGCCGGTCGACGAACGCGACCGCGCCGATGTCGAGCCCCTTTTCGGACGCATCACCGAGCTGCTCGCCTATGCGAAACCCGGCGCCTTGATCGTCGTCTCCTCGCAAGTTCCGGTCGGCTTCACCGAACGTCTCGAACGATACGCAGCACAAACCGGCGCCGACGTCAGCTTCGCATACCTGCCGGAAAACTTGCGTCTCGGAGAGGCACTGTCGGTGTTTCGGGAACCGGACCGGATCGTCGCCGGCGTGCGCACGGAGGCAGGCAAGACCCGCATCACGGAGCTGGTACGCCCGTTCACCGCCAACGTGGTGTGGATGACGCCCGAATCGGCGGAAATGACCAAGCACGCACTCAACGGCTTTCTGGCGACGTCGGTCACCTTCATCAACGAGATTGCCGGTATCTGCGAGCGTGTCGGCGCCGACGTGAAGGATGTCGAACGCGGTCTGCGGAGCGATGAGCGCATCGGACCGCGGGCGTACTTGACGGCCGGCGGCGGCTTCGCCGGCGGGACGCTCGCGCGCGACGTCCGCGCGCTGATCGCGGTCGCCGAGCACACGCACACGCCGCATAACGTGCTCGCCGGCGTGATAACCACCAATGCGGGACAGCAGCAGTGGGCCGAACGTGTCCTGCGCGAGGAACTCTCCGAACTCAAGGGTACGCGTATCGCGATCCTCGGTCTGACCTACAAACCCGGGACCGATACGCTGCGCCGCTCACCGGCGGTGGAACTCGCGCGACGGCTCGGTGAAGCGGGCGCCGAGGTTCGCGCCTACGACCCGGCCGTCGCCGAACTGCCGCGCGATCACGCCGGCGCGTTCCAGCTCGCGGCTTCCGTCGACGGCGCGCTGCGCGATGCCGACGCGGTCGTGATCGGCACGCCGTGGCCCGTGTTCGCGCAATTGCGGCCGAAGAATTTTAGCGTGATGCGCCGGCGCGTGATCGTCGACCCGACGCGCTTCCTCGAAGCGCAGCTGCGCGGCATTCGCAACGTGCACTACCGCGGCGTCGGCCTGCCGCGGGCCGTCCACTCCGGTGCGGGCGGCTGGGGCTAGACATGCGGCGCGGCGACTATCGCTGGCCGAAGCGGCCGGTGGCATTGAGCGAAGCGCAAGAGCAGGCGCGCGAGGCGTTCATGCTGGCCTGGCACGAGGTCCTGCCGCGCCGCTACGCCTTCGTCGAGCGGTTCAATCACGGCTATGTCGCGGGTTTGGGCGTCGAGCCGGGGACGCGCACGCTCGAAATCGGCGGCGGAATCGGCGGACACCTTCCGTTCGAAGACCTGGCGAAACAGGACTATCACGTGCTCGAGTTCCGCCCGGAGTTCTGCAAGCGGCTCGAAGCGCTGCTGCCCGCCGAACGCGTCCATTGCGGGAACATCGAGGAGCGGCAGCCCTTCCCGGATGCGTCGTTCGACCGGGTCGTCGCGATCCACGTCCTCGAACATCTGCGCGATCTGCCGCGAGCGATCGCGGAGATCGCGCGGCTGCTGCGGCCGGGGGGGATCTTCGATGTCGTCCTGCCGACCGAGGGCGGTTTCGCGTACGAGGTCGCCCGCAAGATTTCGGCAGAAAACCTCTTCCGTCGCCGGTTCGGAATCGACTACACGCCGATCATCCGCAACGAACACGTCAACACGTTCGACGAGGTCCGCTCGCTGCTCGGCGACGATTTCACGATCGAGGAGTCGCGGTACTATCCGGGCCTGCTGCCGGGACCTGAGTTGAACGTCTGCGCCGGGTTCCGCCTGCGCCGTACCTGACGCGCTGGGAAAGGAAACCCGCGACCCCTGCAGGCGGGTTGTAACGACGTATGCTACCGCGCGTCCGGCTGCTCGAACTGGGTCGCCGCCCGTACGCCGAGGTGCTCGCGCTCCAGCGGGCGCTTCACGACGCCGTTGCCGGCGGCCGCGCGGACGACACGTGGCTGGTCGTCGAGCACGAACCGGTCGTGACCCTGGGCCGCAACGCGAGTGAACGCAACCTGCTCGTCGGCCGCGCGCTGCTCGCCGCGCGGGGAATCGACGTCGTCGCCGTCGAGCGCGGCGGCGACGTGACCTACCACGGCCCGGGTCAGCTGGTCGTCTACCCGATCCGTCGCCTGCCGCGCTTCCGGGAGATCGTCCCGCTGGTCGATGCGATCGAGAACAGCGTGATCGACACGCTGCGCCGCTACGGCATCGAAGCGCGCCGTCGTTCCGAGCATCGCGGCGTCTACGTCGGGGACGACGCGATCTGTGCGGTCGGCCTAGCCGTGAAGCGCATGGTCTCACTGCACGGGCTGGCCCTCAACGTCGATACCGACCTCACCTACGACCGCTTGATCACGCCCTGCGGAACGCCGGAATTCGGGATTACCTCGATGGCGGCGCAGCTGGGTCGAACGGTCGCGCCGGCGGAGGTGTGCGACGTGCTGCTCGCGTGTCTCGAAGGCGCGTTCTCGCTGGAGTTTGCGCGTGAAATCGTCCCCCCGGGGGCGCCGTTGCCGTTTCCGCCGAACCCTCTCTCACAACCCGCATGAAGACGATCGATCTGATCGGCGAACCGCCCAAGCGCAAGCCGCCGTGGCTCAAAGTCCGCCTTCCCTCAGGCGACGCCTACGAACAGCTCCTGGGCGGGGTGCGCCGGCTCGATCTCCACACCGTGTGCCAAGAGGCGATGTGCCCCAACATCGGCGAGTGCTGGGGCGCCGGCACCGCGACGATCATGATCCTCGGCGACACGTGCACGCGCGGCTGCCACTTCTGCAACGTGAAGACGGGCTCGCCGCGCGGTGAAGTCGACTGGCTCGAACCCAAACGCGTCGCGGCGGCGGTTGCCGAAATGGGCTGGAAGTATCTGGTGCTGACCGCGGTCGATCGCGACGATCTCGCCGACGGCGGCGCGGCGATCTTCGCGAACACCGTGCGCATGATTCACGCCCAGGTTCCCGAGGCCAAGGTCGAATGCTTGACCGGCGACTTCGCCGGCGACCTCGCAGCGCTCGACATCGTCCTGGAGGCGGGGCCCGAAGTCCTCGCCCACAATTTGGAAACGGTCGAGCGGCTGCAGGCGACGGTGCGCGACCGCCGCGCGAACTACGCGCAGTCGCTGAGCATTCTCGCGCACGCGAAGGAGTCAGGCCGCGTTACCTATACCAAGACGTCGCTGATGCTTGGCTTGGGCGAGACCGAAGACGAGATCGCGCAGGCGATGGACGATGCGCGCGCGATCGGGGTCGACATCTTCACGATGGGCCAGTACTTGCAGCCGACGAAGCGCCATCTGCCGGTGCACGAGTACGTGACGCCGGAGAAGTTCGCGCGTTTGGGAACCGTCGGCGAAGCAAAGGGCTTCGTCCAAGTCGTTTCTAGCCCGCTCTCGCGAAGCTCGTACCACGCCGAGCAGGCGTTCGCGTAAACCGCGGAGCCGAGGGTCATTTCGGAGCAGCCTGACGGGCTGCCGCTGCCGCGGCGCCGCGTCGCGTACATCGCGCTCGCCGTCGCCGTCACCATGTCGGTGCTCGACGGGTTGATCGCCAACACCGCACTCCCCAGCATCGCCCGCGACCTGCACGCGTCGCCGGCGGAATCAATCTGGGTCGTCAACGGCTTTCAGCTCGCCGTCACCGCGTCGCTGCTGCCGCTGGCGGCCCTGGGCGGACTGCTCGGCCCCGCGCGGGTGTACCGGGCCGGCGTCGTCACTTTCGTCGCCGGATCGCTGCTGTGCGCGCTCGCGCGGACGCTGCCGCTGCTGATCGCGGCCCGCGTCGCGCAGGGTCTCGGCGCCTCGGCCGTCATGGCGATCTCGCCGGCGCTCTTGCGCGAAATCTTTCCGCGTGCGCAGTTAGGCCGCGCGCTCGGGCTCAACGCGCTGGTTGTCGGCACCAGCGCCGCCGCCGGCCCGACGCTGGGCGGCCTCGTGCTGGCGGTCGCGCCGTGGCCGTGGCTGTTCGCGATCAACGTGCCCTTCGGTCTGGTGAACATCGCCTTGAATCGCGCGCTCCCCGACGACCACCCGCAGCGCGGGCGGCTCGACACGATCAGCGTGTTGACCAGCGCATCGGGCCTCTCGCTGCTGATCTGGGGACTCGACGGTTTCGGACGCTCGGAGCCGCTGTGGACCGTCGTACTTCGCCTCGTGATCGGCATCGTCGCGACAACGATCTTCGTGCGGCGCCAGTTCACGCTGCCGCGGCCGATGATCGCACTGGACCTGTTCCGCATTCCGACCTTCTCGCTCGCGGCCGCGACGTCGTTGTGCACCTTCGCCGCGCAGGGCCTTGCCTTCGTGGCGCTGCCGTTCTTCTTTCAGGAATCACTGGGACGCACGCCGCTCGAGTCGGGTCTGCTGCTGTCGTCGTGGCCGCTCGCAGTTGCCATCGTCGCGCCGATCGCCGGCCGGCTCTCGGATCGCTTTCCGGTCGGCATCCTCGCCACGGGCGGATTGGCCGTGCTCACGCTCGGCCTCGCGCTCTATGCCTCGCTGCCACCGCATCCGACCAGCTCCGAGATCGTGCTGCACGGCATCATCTGCGGCCTCGGCTTCGGCTTCTTTCAATCACCGAACAACCGCGAGCTGATCGGAAGCGCGCCGCGCGAGAAAAGCGGCAGCGCGGCCGGCCTGCTGGCCGTGCTGCGCGTCGGGGGCCAAACGCTCGGCACGGCACTGGTCGCGATTGCCTTCGGCCTCTTCGGAGCCTCGCTCGCCGCCGGCGCGGGTCACGATATCGTCGCGCGGTCGGAACCGCTCGTGCTGTGGACGGCCTGTGCCTTCAGCGCTGCGGCGACGATCGCGAGCGGCCTGAGGCTGCGGCGTGCGGCCCCGGCTGTTGCCGCCTGACCGCGAACGGGTAGATACGGGTCATGCAGACGATAACGGTCGAAGACCTGCGCGCGCTCGGTGATGCGGGCGCCACCATCATCAACGTCGGAAGCCACGCCCGCCGGCGCGAGATCCGCGGCGCGGTCCGTTACCGGCCCCACGATCTGCTGGCGGATCACGTCGCGCCGCCGTTGCCCCTGGACCGGCCCGTCGTGCTCTACGACGAAAACGGCAAAGGGCACCAGACCGAAGAGATCGCGCTGCGGCTCGCCGCCGAGGGGTTCGACGCGCGCATCCTGGCCGGCGGCTTCGACGCCTGGGAACGCGCCGGAGGCCTTACCCAGGAAGCCACGATGGAACAGATCGTGACCGCGACCAATCCGGCCGAAGTCCAAGAACTCGACCGCCGGGTTTAAGGACGCCCCGCACCCGCCAGCGTCCACAATCCGAAGGCACTCAAACCCAGCCCGGAAGCGACGTCGATCGCGCGCACGACGGCCCTCGAGAACGCGCGGCGCAGCACGCCCGCCACGCCGCTCAGAAGGCACCACCAGAGTGCGGAGCCGACGAACACCCCGAGCACCAGCACGCCGGCAGCGTGCACGTCCGGCGAACGGCGACCGAAACCGGCCGCGGCAACCAGCGCACCGAAGGACAGGATCGTCGCCGAGTTGACGGCCGTCAGCCCGAAGGTGGACGCAAACGCGCGCACGCCGCCGCGCACGCGCACGTCGCCCGCGGCATTACGCGGAGCCCGTGAGAACACGGTCCGCCCCCCCAACGCGATCAACGCAAACCCGCCCGCTACGTGCAGCGGAAACGCGAGCCGCGCGACGGCCGTCGTAACCGCAGTCAACGCAAATGCGGCCGCCGCCGCATAGCAGCCGTCGGCGCACGCGGCGCCCAGACCGGAGCTGAAGCCGGCCCAAAAACCGCCGGTGATCGCTCGGCGAAGACACAATAGACCGATCGGCCCGACCGGTGCGGCGATCGCAAACCCCGTTGCGACGCCCGCGGAAAACGCATCCACGACACAGCCCTCTCGAAACGCAACGCAATAGAGACGACGCCGCACATTGCGGCCGCCATTCAGCGCTGTCGTTGTCGACGAGAAGGCGTAGAGGTCACAACGGGCGGGATCATACCACGGCCGCCGCGCCGTTGACAACCGTCAGCCGATGGGGCGGTAGTCGCGCTCGCCGGTCGCCGGGTTGTAGTCGACCTCGATCAACGTCCCGCCGATCGGATCGCGAAAACGCTCGCCGGTGTCTTGCCACGTGCCGCGGTCGCGCTGCACGCGCTTGCGATACTGCCAGCGCTCGAAGACCGTACCGAACACGATGAGCAGCCCAAAGATCAGCAGCTCCAAACCCGCCGGCCAAACGGGCGGTGATACCAACGTCAGGATTACGCCGCAGAGCGCCATCGCGACGCCGACGACCACCACGAACGCGCGCAGCATTCGCACTAGCCCGTCGCTTCCAGCGTGACGGCGGTCCCATACGCGACGATCTCGCTCATCGTCTGTCCGATCTCGGACGAATCGAAGCGCATCATCACGATCCCATCCGCGCCCATCACCTGCGCGTTCGAAACCATTCGGTCAACCGCGTGCTTCCGCGCCTCTTCAAGCATCTGCGTGTATTCGGTAATCTCGCCGCCACCAAGCGAACGAAGCCCGGCCATAATATTCCCGCCCAGCCCCCGGCTCCGAACGACAACGCCAAAAACCTGTCCCTTGGTCTCGCGAACCCGATACCCCGCCACATTCTCCGTAGTAGCAACGATCATAGCCCCTCCAGAACCGCTACGACCCCCTACTCAACCAACCGCCCCAAGTTCCAAAACCCCACGAAAAACCGAATCACAGAAACCGGAAACCAAAAAAGACCGCCCCTCACGATCCCCGAGGAGAGCCCCGGCCACCCTGCCGACCCACCCCTCTTCCGGACACAACACCACCCGACGTGACGCGCGCAAACTCACGCCCGACCATGTCGCGGGGAGCGACACCATGCCATGGCGGGCACTCTGAACCAGCGAAG
>PMOG01000128.1 GCA_003161555.1 Vulcanimicrobiota bacterium
TGATTCCGCGGCAGATGTTCGACGTGCCGATTCAAGCGGTGATCGGCGGCAAGGTCGTCGCGCGCGAAACGGTCAGCGCGATGCGTAAGAACGTGCTGGCGAAGTGCTACGGCGGCGACATCACCCGCAAGCGCAAGCTGCTGGAGAAGCAGAAGGTCGGCAAGGAGCGGATGAAGCGCGTCGGCCGGGTTGATCTGCCGCAGGAAGTGTTCATGGCCGTGCTGCGGCTCGACGAGCCGTAGGTCTTTCGAGCGTGCAGCCGCCGGTCGTCTACGTCGCAACCTCCAACGCAGGCAAGCTGCGTGAGATGGAGGTGCTGTTCGTGGCCGCTCCCTTCACGCTGGCGCGCTACGCGGACTACGTCAGTCCGGTCGAAGGCGATGCGTCGTATGCCGAAAACGCGGCGCTCAAGGCACGCGCGCTGCACGCCCAGTTGCGAGCGGCGGGAGTTCCGGCCTACGTGCTTGCGGACGACTCCGGGCTCGAGGTTGCGGCGCTCGACGGCCGCCCCGGCGTGCTCAGCGCCGAATACGGCGGCTCGGACGTACCGTGGAGCGAGCGGCGCACCCGGCTGCTCGCCGAACTCGCCGGCGTCCCGCTCGGGGAGGCTCGCCGCGCGCGATTCGTCTGCGCGCTGCACCTGATCGACGACACCGGCCGCGAACTGGCGACCCACGGCGCGGTCGAGGGCGAGATCGCGGCGGAAGAGCGCGGGGAGAGCGGCTTTTCGTTCGATCCGATCTTCCTGTATCCGCCGCTGGGCCGCACGTTCGCTGAACTCACGGCACGCGAGAAGAACCAGGTCAGCCATCGCGCGGTCGCCGCTTCGTCCCTGCGCGCGATCCTCCGCAACGAAGAACCGCCAGACGACTGACGCGCCCTGCGCAGCGGCGTTTTAGCGGCTATGCAGCGGCTCGCCGCCGTCGGCGTCCTGCTCGCCGTCGAGGTCCTCGTCGGACTCCAGACCCGGATCGTCGGCGTCGCCGAATTGTCCGGTCTCTTCATCGGGCGGAGGATCGCCGGGCTTCGGGCGATCGCCGCCGGTTTGTTGGTCGGAAGACATCATCGTCTCGTTTCGGTGAAGGGGGAAGCGTGCATTGCTTGTTCCGGCGATCGATTCCGGCACCGGGTTCAATCGCCCGTCGGAATGACGCCGGCCTGTTCGACCATGATGCAGACGCAGTGCGCGGGAGCTCGCGTGCGGTGCACGATGCCCTTCGGTACCGTGTAGCCTTGATGCCGGCCGAGGACGACCGCGTCGCGCCCCTCGATGTCGAGGTGCAGTTCCCCGTCGAGCACCAGGAAGAACTCGTCCTGGTCGTCGTGCTTATGCCAATGGTACTCGCCGTGGAACACGCCCAACCGGACCAGCGCATCGTTCACCGTGGTCAGCGTTTGATTGAACCACGGAACCGTTACGGCATTCGCTTCCGCATCGACGTCGATCGGCGTCAACGATCCGAACTTGTCGTTCATGAGGGTCACGTATCGAGAGCTCATGTCTTCAGGCGATACTTCCATTCCAGACTCTTTCCGCCGTTCAGTGTTGCTCGGTACCGAACCCTCGGTTACGCGACGCGGTCGTCGCCTACCGCCCCATCTCGTCACCGTTTCGACCGGCAACGTGATCTCCACCCTCTGCGCGCCGGACGGCGCCGCAGTTCGGGGCCCGCGGCGTCATGGTGCAGCCGAACCCGCCTGCCACGGTCGCCGCGTGATCTGATATTGCACCAGCCGCTTCCCGTCTTCAAGCTGCTCCGCCTCGAACGTCATTCCACAGCGGAGCATGACTGCGATCGAAGCGGTGTTCTCGGCGTTGGCGCGAGCGAGTAAGCGTTCCCGACCGAAGTTCTTAAAGCCGTCGGCAAGCGCAGACCCCGCCGCCTCGGTCGCGTAGCCGTGACCCCACCAATCGGGATCGAGCATGTAGCCGATCTCGAGCTCAGACTCGCTCTCGAGTGTCGACTGAGCAAACGGCCAGTCATCGACCCGTTTGAGGCCGCAATGACCGACCGGCAGCCCATCCTCCCGCCGCTCGATGACGCGAAAGTGCGGGCGGCCGGCAGCGGCCCGCGTCACCTGCCATGCGACGAACGTGCGGACCTGCCTCATCGAGGACTTTCGAGACACGCATATGACGCATCGTTCGCGGATCGCCAAACCAACGTCCGAATAACCGCATGTCGTCTTCGGTGAGGTCCCGGTAGCGAAGTCGTGCCGATTCCACTGGGTGCCTCTTTTCTGGATTCGTCCTGCTCTTTCAGGCTTTCTCGCGCTGAGGACCTGACCTCATTTTGAGCGGGTATAAGCCGGCCATGCGTGCGATCGTAATCGACCGGTTCGGCGAGCGCGGCTCGTTGCGGGAGGTGCCGGCTCCCGAACCCGGCCCGGACCAGGTGCTGGTGAAGGTCGGGGCGGCCGGGGTGAACCCGATCGACTGGAAAATCCGCGACGGCGGCCGCGGCGAGCGGAAGATGCCGATGGTCCTCGGCCAGGACTTCGCGGGCACCGTCGCGCGGGCCGCGGGCGATTTTGTGGAAGGCACGCGCGTGTTCGGGATCGCGCGCACCTACGGCGCGTACGCGGAGTACACGGTCGCGCTGCTCCGCGCGCACGGTGAGCCGATCGCGCCGATCCCCGACGGCGTGACCGACGTGCAGGCCGCCGCGCTGCCGACGCCGGGATTGACCGCGCTCGCGTCGCTCGAGATCCTCGGCGTGAAGGCGGGGACGACGGTACTGATCCACGGGTCGACCGGCGGCGTGGGCTGCGTCGCGACACAGCTCGCGCACCGGCGCGGCGCGCAGGTGCTCGGCACGATCCGCGGCGGCTCGGCGGACTACGCGCGCTCGCTCGGGGCCGACGAGGTCATCGATACCACGAGCGCCGACCCGATCGCCGCCGTCAAGGCGAAGCATCCCGACGGGATCGACGCCGTGCTGGATCTGGTCAGCACCGACAAAGACGCCAACGCGAAATTCGCCGACGTCCTGCGCGCGGGCGGCCAGCTGGTCACCACCAACCACGTGGCCGATGAAGCGTTCTTCAAACAGCGCGGTCTTAGCGCGACGAACGTGGTGATGAACCAAACGCCGCAGTCGTCACCGGAAGGTCTGACCCAATTAGCGCAAATGGTCGCCGAGGGAACGCTAAAACTCAACATCGCCGGCGAGAAACCGTTCGCGGAAGCGCCAGACGTCCTCGACCAAGGAAAGTCCGGCAAGCTCCACGGGAAGTTCGTCCTGCGCGTGGTGTGACGCAGTTTTCCAGCGTGTGCGCTTCGGAGTCTTTCGCAGAAAAAGAAGAACCTCGCCAAAAGCGAGGTCCTTTGATTTGGTGCACCGCCCCGGACTTGAACCGGGAACCAATTGATTAAGAGTCAACTGCTCTACCATTGAGCTAGCGGTGCGACGGTTCAGACGTTACCCGGGCGGGACTGATCCGTCAAGACCAGCCCGCCCGAGCCACTTGTGCGCCCGGACAGGATCGAACTGTCGGCCAACCGGTTAAAAGCCGGATGCTCTACCGCTGAGCTACGGGCGCTCGAAACAGCAACTTCGACGAAGGTAGCGAGGGTTCCGCACGCGAGCTCGGAGCAAAAGCTAACGGCCCGGCGCGTGGGCGTCAGGCCGCTGCCTCGGTGGGGTGGCTGACGGGTCTCGAACCCGCGAACCTCTGGAATCACAATCCAGCGCTCTAACCAACTGAGCTACAGCCACCGCGACCCGCCACTAGTCGGACGCCGCCTCCTTCAAACCCTGCTCGACCGAGAAGGTTCGCCGCCAGAGCTCCTTGGCTGTTCGCCGGCGGTGGCAGTTCGCGCAGCGGACGACGCACTTCGCGATCTCGGCTTTTAGGACAGCGAGAGCCGCGCAGTCGCGGACAAGTGTACTGACGAAGCGTCGGTTTCGAGCGCGATAACGACTAGCGCGCGTTCGCCGCCGCTCGTTGTATCCTGCGACGTCCTTATAATAATACGCTCGGCAGTAGCCCGCGCGGCAGGTCTTGCAAATCGTATGCACCCGTCCTGTTTTTCGGTCGCGTACAGCGTATTCGTCGTGCGGTCGAAGCTGACCACATCGTCCGCAATGCTTCATGCTATTGAAGCCTACGATGGGAAGGGGCCTACAGGGTGGCACTGTGGGCGGGTTCGTGGTGCGCCCGGCAGGAGTCGAACCTACATCGTTCCGCTTAGAAGGCGGATGCCTTATCCGTTAGACCACGGGCGCACGTGGTCGGGACGACAGGATTTGAACCTGCGACTTCCGCGTCCCAAACGCGGCGCTCTACCAAGCTGAGCTACGTCCCGTCGAGGCAATCTTACCATGCGCTCGGGGACGGGCCTTTTCCGGGTGGCAAGCCGGGCGAGGGGCGCCCCGCCGAACAGAGAAGGCCCTGCGACCCCTATTTGGAGGATGTTTTCATCGATGAAGCCCTCGCGCAGTACTTTTCTTGCCGGCGTCGCCGGTGCGGCCGCGACGGTCGCGTCGCCGACCCTGGTCGCAGCCGCCGACTCGGCGATGGTCGCGCACGCGACCCGCGGCATGACCTTTACGACGCTGCGTGACCACGGCGTCGATCACGTCGGCATCCGCACCTCGGGCGGGATCGTCGATGTCGCCGCCGCGGCAGCGGCTCTGGGCGTGGCCTCGCCGCCGCTCACGGTCGACGACGTCGTGGCCGGCCGCGGCAATGTCGGCGCGTTGGCCCACATCGTCGCCATAGCGCCCGCGAGCGCCGTGCGCAGCGAGGGTTCGGTCCAGTATGGGCCGTTGGTCGGCTCGCCGCCGAAGATCGTCTGCGTCGGGCTGAACTACCGGGCGCACATCGCCGAGACCGGCGAGAAGGCGCCGGCTTTCCCCGACCTTTTCAACAAGTTCAATACGGCACTCAACCGGCATAACGGGACCGTCTCCGTATCGTCGATCCCGGCCCAGAAGTTCGACTACGAGTCGGAGCTGGTCATCATCATGGGCAAGAAGGCCCGCAACGTGAACGAGGCGGAGGCGCTGTCGTACGTCTTCGGTTACTCCTGCGGGCACGACTTCACCGCGCGCGACGC
>PMOG01000186.1 GCA_003161555.1 Vulcanimicrobiota bacterium
TGGGGCTCGTTCGCGTGGGGCTACTCCGACGTCGGCGCAGACATCTTCGTCGGGCTCGGTCTCGTGCTCGGTGCCGCCGCCGGCGCCTCGAACGTCGCGTTTCTCTTCGCGGGGATCGTGTACGTCTGCATCGGCCTCGCCTACACCGAGCTGGCAGCGACCTATCCGGTCGCGGGCGGCGGTCAGTACTTCGTCTTGCGCGGGCTGGGCGACGTCTTCGGCTTCATCGCCGGCTGGGCCGTGCTGCTCGACTTCACGATCGACATCACGCTCTTCGCCTGGTCGTGCGTCGACTATCTCGGCCAGCTGATGCCGGTCTTCGCGTTGTCGGCGCATCCCTGGGTGCATTTTCTGTGCGCCTTCGGTCTCATCGCGGGACTGTGTCTGCTCAACGTGGTCGGCGTACGGGAGTCGACCACGTTCAACGGCGTCGTCTCGGCGCTCGACGTCGTCAGCGAGACCTCGATTCTCTTCTTCGGCTTCCTGTTCGCGTTCAATCCCGATCTGCTGATCCACACGATGCAGTTCGCGTGGCCGTCGAACGAGCATCTGCTGCTCGGTGCGTCGCTGGCGATCATCTCATTCGTCGGCTTGGAGTCGATTTCGCAAGCGGCCCAGGAGACGCAGCGGCCGGCTTCGATCATTCCGCGCACCTCGATCTCGCTGATCCTGACGATCCTCGTCTACGCGCTGGCCTATTCGAACCTGGCCCTGGGCATGATCCCGGCGCACCCGGTGCCGCCCGACGCGCACGGGCACGCGCAGGCGTTTTTCCAGTATCTGGGCAGCAGCGAAAACCAGGGTTCGGCGGTCGCCGTGCTGGCGGCGAACGTGCCGTATTTCGGGAAGCTCGCCGCGTTCTACGTCCCGATCCTGGGCGCGGTGCTGCTGCTGATCTCGTCCAATTCGGGCGTCTTCGGCGCTTCGCGGATCGCCTACGCGATGAGCCGCTCGAAGCTGCTGCCGTCGGCCTTCGAACGCGTCAGTGCCGCCTACCGCACGCCGGCCGTCTCGATCGTCGTGTTCTGCGGGGTCGCGCTGACGGTGCTGGTGTTCGCGGCGCTGCCGTCGCTCGATCCGCACGCCGGCGCGGTCTACACGCGGTTCTTCCACGGCGAGGCCGGACTCGACGTGCTGGCCGACCTCTATGCGTTCGGTGCGGCGACCAGCTACTCGTTCGTGTTCGTGGCGCTGATCGCGCTGCGGCTCAACGACCCGCTGAGCCCGCGCAAGTTCCGCATTCCGTTCAACATCCCGCTGCGCTTCCGCGGCGAGCGAGTGCTCTTCCCAGTGGTCGGCGTGGTGGGTTTCGCCGGCATCTTCTCGATCTTGATCTTCACCATGATCACGCATCCGATCGGACGGGTCGCCGGGCCGCTGTGGCTGATCTGCGGGATCATCGGCTACTTCGTCTACCGGCGCCGAAAGGGGCTGCCGCTGCTGGGTTCGCGGCCGATCGATTGGCCCCGGCAGCAGATCACGATTCTCAAGGACGCCGGCGAACTCGAGCTGATGGATGAGTACATCGAGAAGCTGCGCGAGCGCGGGCGGCTGCCCGAAACGATAACGGTCAAGGAGGTGCCGTGATGCGCATCGACCGTGCGGTCGTCTACCGCTACCGGGCGATCTTCGGCTTCGGGTTCGTGGTGCTGGGCGCGGTAACGCTCTGGCGCGTGGCGGCCGCCCCGGGGCCGCTGAACACCAAGTTCCTCGGCGCGGTCTTCGCGCTCGCGCTCATTGGTTTGGGAGCCGCGCGCATCGCCCAGTACGTCCGCGCGCGACGCGACCTGCGATGATCACGATCCACCCGGCCGGCGTCATCATCGCGCTGACGATCGTAGGCTTGATCTGTAGCACGCTGTACTGGATGCTGCACCCGCCGCAAGCGCAAGCCGACATTGCGGCGCAGGCCGCCGAGCAGGCCCTCGAAGAGATGGTCGGTAGCATCCTGGTCGTATTCTCGGAAGAGATTCACTCCGAGCACATGATGGTGCTCGCGGCGCGGCTCGCCCGCCGCGAACGCGCCGAACTGCTCGCCGTGTACATCGTCGAACTGCCGCTGATCCTGGCCCAGAACGCGGCCACGCCCGATGAGGACCGCCGCGGCTACGATGCGCTGGCCACCGCCGAAGTGATCGCGCAGCACAACGGCGTCACCATACGCGCCGAGTTGATTCACGCCCGCCAGACTGGAGCAGCGGTTCTGGAACTGGCTGCGAGCGAACAGGCAAACCTGATCGTCATGGGATCCTTCCGCGAAGGGAAGTACACCGGCGCNNCGATCGCGTCGGGCGCGCAGTGCGACGTGCTGATCGGCGTTCCGGGACCCCACGGCCGCATGCTGCGGCGGAGCGCGACGTGAATCCGGCTCAGGTGCCGGCGGCCACGATCGCGTCGCACATCCAAGCAACGCGTGGACTACCCATCGTCGACCATTGAATCGTGAGGTTGGTCTGGGTCGCTGCGACGACCTCGTAGGAAGCCCCCATATCGACATTGGTTGCAATGCTGCTGAACGGGCTCGGCGGGTTGCCGGTAATCAGCCCAGCGTTCGAATACACTCCGGTGAAGATGAAGTCGTGCGCGTTGCTGGTTGAAATCGTACAAGACGGATTGGGGTTTGGGAAGTTCGCATTGAAGTACGGCAGCCCCGCATTCGTATCGAAGGGAGCCGCCGTATTTGCTCCGTGAACGCCGAAGGCGACCACGGCTCCGACCGACGCCGCCGACGTCCACGCGCACTTGATCGGCTCCGATATGGGGCTCGAAGCGATGGCGTACCAAAGGGCCTGCGTTCGAATCGCCAGGTTGGACGTCGTTCCACGCTGCGTAAAGGTGAGTCCGGCCGCGGTCGGCGTGCTGAATGTCCCGCCGCCCGTGCCGTCAACGCAATACACGACGATCACGTCATTCGACTGGGTCGTGGTCAAGCTCACCGAACAGCTCGATACGGAGGAGGCGTTACAGGTACCGCCGCTCCCGACCCCGCCATCCAGGGCGAGAATGCTCGCGTCGCCGATCGTCCCGTTGAAGCAGCCGTAGGTGTGCATCCCAGCTGCGTTGAGCGTCGAGGTCGGGTACGTCAGCGCCGGGGAGAGACCGCTCAGCTGGGCGCCGCTGATACCAGCCGCGCTGGCCGCGGAGGAAGCAGTGATGGAGAACGTTCCGTTCGCGCTCGCGCTGCACGATGCTTTGAACGGATAGTCATTGCCGCTTGCGTCGGGCGCGCTCAGCGTGGTGGAGCTGCCCGTCGTCGTGAACGCGGCGGTGCCGGTGAAACCGCCGCTGGTCATGGTCGAGAACGAGAGCGGTGCGTTGTCGAAGGCCGTCGAGGCGCCGGCAGGCGCTGAGGTAATCAGCACGGACGACGCATCTTCAATCGCGTAGGTCCCGGAGATCGTGCCGGCGGTCGTCGACGTGGTCGATACCCACAACGCCGTCGCCGCGGCTCCGTTGAGCGTTAGGGTGATGTTGTTGCCGGCACCGGGCAGAACCGCGATCGACTTCGAACCGGCGGCGAGGACGACGTGCGAGCTATTTGCGATCTCGGCCCGGAAGGTGTGCGTCCCGGCCGTCGTCGTGTAGTTGAGCGTACACCCACTCGAACAGGACGAACTCGAAGCGGCTGCGGCGGTCACGCCGTCGATGAACAACGCGGCCTGGGTCGTCGCCGACGAAATGAACGCCGGCCGCCGAAGGGCGTCGGCCGCGGCCGCCGGGACAGCGATCGTCAGCGTGCCGGTCGCCGCCGGCGTTGTCTGCGGCATCGTGGCGGCGGGAGCCGGCGGCGTGCTGCTCCCGCCCGCGTGCGAACACGCCGTCAGCGCGACGGCGGCCAACAGGGATTGAACGAACGTTCGCGGCTTCATAGGGACGGTTTCACGCCGCGCCCGTGGGCCGGATCGCGCGCACGGTCACGAGGAAGAAACCACCGTTCCACGCGTTGTAGTGCGATCGGAATTACTGCAGCGTGACGTTGCCGCTGGAATCCGAGATGACGCCGTTGGTGCAGGTGTATGTATGAGTGGGCGTCACACTCAGCGCCGTCGACGGATAGGTTACCGCGGGCGAGAGCCCCGCCAGTTGTGCCGGCAAGACGTCGCCCGAACCCGGTCCGGAGGTCGCGGTAACGTTGAATGTGCCGGTCCCCGTCGCGCCGTTGCACGATGCGGTGAAGGAATAGTCGTTTCCGATCGCATCCGGATGGGCCAGCGTCGTCGGCGTGAAGGTCGGCGGCGCACCCGACAAGCCGGAGACGACGACGGCAGCGAACGTAATCGTCCCGCCGTCGAACGTCGCGCTGCCGGTCGGGGCATTGGTGATCAGAACGCCGGACGAGTCGGAAACCGCCCAATTCGCCGTAACGCTGGTCGGCTGGGCTGGAGCGGCAGGGCTGGAGCCCGTATTCGCGACCCAACTCAATTGCGCCGCCGCGCCGTTGAGCGTAATCGTGAAGTTGTTGCCGGATCCGGAGACGAGCGTTTGCGGTCCGGTCGTGCCCTCGGCGAGCACGACGTGCAAACTGTTGTCGATCTCGGCGCTGAGCGTGTGCGTCCCCGCCGTGGTCGAGTACGGAATCGTGCATCCGGCACTGCACGAGGAGCTCGAGCCCGCGGCCGCCGTGACGCTGTCGATGAAAAAGGCGGCGTGCGCGGTCGCCGACGAGATATACTCGGGTTTGCGAGCGTGGCTGGAGGCAGCCGGCACCGACACCAGGGTCAGGATCCCCGACGCGGGCGTTCCGGACTGCTGGGGCGCGCCGATCGAGCTGCCGCCGCCCGCGCACCCGGCCAGCAATGTGAGGGCGAGACACACCGGCAGAAAAAGTCGCAGATTCATAGTCCATCCTTCATACGTGACGATCAACGGCGTAAGTACCGAGAAACGAGGTGCGTGCGGTGATATCGCGTCTTCCGTTACGACGAGGTCACGGCCGAGAGGAGGGCTGTTCTAGGGAGAAACGACGATCGTGTCTGACCCCATCCCTTGTGGTGCAGACGCAAGCGTCAGTGTTGTGGTCCCCGCCTCCAGCCCGGTGACGACGAAGACCGTGAAGGTCTCGTTGTTGAATTGCTCGACCGAAGCGATCGCCGGATTCGCCACCATCCACGTGAACGATCCGGTGTAGCCTTGGGCAGTGCAATCGATGACGACGTGCTGCCCCACCGCGACCAACGTCGGCTCCGGCGTGCACAGGACCGGCGAGGGCGAAGGGACGACGATGGTGATCCCGCCGCCGGCGCCGCTCGGCGTCGGCGTGGGAGACGGCGTCAGCGTCGGCGCCGTCGAGGGTTTAGGTGTAAATCGGACCAGTGCGTCCGCGGATCCGCCGGAGCCGCCGGAGGCGCTGCACTGGGCAAGGACGACGCTGAGGACTGCTAAAGCAAACAAGCTAAGAGTGTAACCTCTCGCACGCAGCATTGGCGAAACCGCTTACGTGCCGCTTCAAAAGAGCCTGCGATCGTTTGCGCTGAGCTGTTCCTTCTTGACCGAGTGTTTACAAAGCGCGGTCCCGTGGACCGCGGTCGTAACTCATACGGAGCGCAGCGCGGACGGATCGTCGGCTTCGAAGATATCGAA
>PMOG01000284.1 GCA_003161555.1 Vulcanimicrobiota bacterium
CGGATCGTGCAGCGCCTCGAACGAGAGCCGCAGCGAAAGGCGGTGTTCGGCGGTCACGTCGCGCAGCGTCACCAGCGTTCCGGGCGGCATACTGTCGATCCGGGAGGTGACGTACGACACATCGACCGTGCCGGTGTGCGTGCGCAGGTGCCCGTTGCCGCTGCGGCTTCGATCGCTCTGCTCGCCTACGGGAAGGTCGATCGAGCGGCCGTTCGCATCGCAGAGCTGAACGACGTTGCTCACGTGCAGTTTCCGCGCGCGCTCGAGCGAGACGCCCGTCAATTGCTCGGCGGCGTCGTTGAGATACTCGACCCGTCCGCCGGCATCGAGCGTGATAAGGGCGTCAGGCACGGCGGCGAGCGTCGCGAACAGCTTGGTGCGTTCCGCCGCGATGACGGGCGAAACCAGGTGCGGCGGATCCTCTCCGCGCTCCGAGCAATGCAACATCGATTCGCGCGCTTCACGCATCAGCGCGGCCTATCGGCTTCATGATCCAACGTACCGCTCCGGCACCAAAAGGTAGCGTTCGGGTGCGAAAGAGTGCAGAAGCGTAACATTTTCCGTGCGGCCGACATCACGTCTGCATATCTCCTCTCCTTGGGATGCCCAAGCGCTCCGGAAACGATGCCGGCGATGCAATCGTGCGACGGGTGCGCGTTCGGTACGCCGCCTCCGGTTGTTCGCGATGCACGATGCGCGTCGTTGCGCGAAAAGGCGTGTACCCACGCACACTTGCATCCGAAAATCGTGTCCGGAATCGGCTCCTAACCAACCGTCCCCCAGCTATGCTTCGAGGAGGTGCGGAGTATGAGACGGCCCTCGCCCCCGCGCCAAGAAAAAAGGCCGAGCGGTAACATCGGCGCCGTCCGGCGTTCACGGTGCTGCGGTACCGTCAGCCGGATGTGCCGCCGTCCGCAGATCGATGCCAGCCCGGAGGCCACGGCGCGCATCGAGACGATCCTCGGCGGTTTCGGTCGCGGCGCGCTCCGCGCGACCGCTGCCGGCGGCACGCGGATCGTGCACCTGAACGACGGCGAGGGCTACGCTTCACGCTCGCGCGTGCTGCGCCGGCTCGGCGCGCGCGTCGACGATTGGCCGCTGCCGCCGGCCGGCTTGTTCGTCGTCGAGGAACGCACGATCTATCTGCGGTCGCTTTCGCCGATGACGGTCGCCCACGAGTTCGCGCACGCGCTCGACTGCGCGCTCGGCGGCGGCGTGTATTTGAGCGGCATCGACCCGCGGGTGCGCGAGGCTTTCGGCGCCGCGCAGCGCTTCGTCACACCCTACGCCGCCTGCGGACTCGACGAGTACTTTGCCGAATGCGCGCGGGCGTGGGTCGGCGCGAACGATCCGCACTCGCCGTGGCCGCGCGCGACGCGGGCTCGGCTCCGCGCGGTCGATCCCGCAATGGCAACGATTCTCGAGGGGATCTTCCGGCAGTACCTCGCCGCCTGACGCGGCGCGCCCATCAGCTCGCGCCCGGTGACGATTCTTCGTGGGCGGCGGCCAACTGCGGCGTTTTCGGACTGGTGACGCTGTGCAGCAGCGCGTAGAAACGGACCGCGATCAGCGAAGCGTATGCGGCGGTGAGTCCGCCGATGACGAAGGCGGTCGCGACGCCGATCAGCGGGATGTGCACGAACATCGCATCGGCGATGCGCCCGATCACGAACGCCGCCAGGATTCCGCCGAAGCCGACGGCGCTGGGGCCCGGATACCGCGCGGTCAGTCGAAACGACGAGCGAATCGCCTCGAGCCCGCCTTCTCCGCCGATCACGATCGCGGGCGTCACGAACATCAGAAAGAATCCCAGCGCAATCAGCAGCGGGATGCCGATCAGCACCAAGCACAGCACCAGCGGCACCAGCGACAGCACGCCGATCGCGACCGCGGCCGTCAGGAGCGACGGCAGGCGCGCGATCACGCGTTCGAACGCCGCGCCGAAATCCGGTTCGCCGCCCGCCCACGCCGCATCGGCGGCAGCGACGACGACCGCGTGCGAGACGGTCGAGATCACGATGACCGCGCAGATGGCCAGGACGACCGTGAGTGCGCCCGCGACGAGAACGCTCAGTGCCGCGTGCGGGCCGCCGATGAGGAGCGCGCCAAGGGCTGCCAGCACAACCCCGCCGATGGTGAAGAACACGATCGCGGCACTGAGCGCCGACCCGATGGCGGTCGGCAGCGCCAGCGTCCAGCGCTGGGCGAGCAGCCGTGCTGCGGCTTCAAGTTCGCGCGCAGGATCGAACGGCCGAGCAAGCACACCTTACTCTTGTGCTTCGGGGAGCTGCTCCTCTTCGTCGACGGCCAAAATCGCGCCCAGCAGCGCCGGCAAACCGGGGGTCTTCCGGCGGCGGTCGCCCTTGCGGCGTTCGGCCGGAAGCTCGGGTTCGCCGGCCTCGGCGCGGCGTTGTCCCCGCCGGCGTTCGAGCGCCGACGTCGTCTCGTCGGCCGGGTCGGCCGGCTCCCCGGTGTGGCCTGCGTCCGGCGACGAGGCGGTCGATTGGCCGGTTGCTGGATCAAGCTGCTTCATGGTCTGTAATCACTATCGGTTCGAGCACGACCCAATATGAGGCGGCTAGGCCGCATCGGCGGCTCGTTTCGGCTCGCTGGAGATCGCCCAGACCAGCGCGACGAGCAGGTAGTTGGTGACCAGCGAACTGCCGCCGTACGACACGAACGGCAGCGTGATCCCGGTCAGCGGAAACAATCGCAGAACGCCGCCGACGATGATCACGATCTGAAATCCGAACACGGCCGCCAAGCCCGTCGCCAGCAGTTTCGCATAGAGGTCCGGCTGGCGCTGCGCGACGCGCAACGCGCGCAGCACGATCGCCAGGAAAATTCCCAGCAGCGCGATCGATCCGAACGCGCCCCACTCTTCACCGTAGGCGGCGTAGACGTAGTCGGTCGCGACGCTGGGGATGTAATCGGGCCGTCCCAAGCCGAAGCCGGTGCCGAACAATCCGCCGTTGGCGAGCGAGAACAACGATTGAACCGCTTGATACCCCGCGCCCAGCGGATCCGCAAACGGATCGCGCCAAACGGCGATGCGCCGTTCGACGTAACTGTAGTGCGTAGCCGCCCACCACGCGGCCGCGCCGAAGATCGCGCTGGCGCCGACGACCAGATCGAATCGCCGCGTCGGGACGTACAGCATGGCGACGAAGGTGCCGAGTAAGAGCGTCGCCATGCCGAGATCGCGCTCGAAAACCAGCATCGCCATCGAGACGCCCCAGCCCAAGAACAGCGGGCCCAAATATTTCGCGTTCGCGCGCAGCGACCACGGGCGCGTCTGCGCGATCACATCGGCCGTCTCGGCGAGATACGACGCCATGAACAGCACGATGAAGAGCTTGATCAGTTCGACCGGCTCGAACTGTATCGGCCCGGCCCGTATCCACAGCCGCGCGCCGTTGACTTCCTGGCCGAACAGCGCCAACGCCACGAACAGGATGATCGAGCCGAGAATCCAGATGTACTTATACGCCGCCAGCACGCGGAAGCGCGCGAAGGCCGGCCCGGCGGCGATCGAGAGCACGAGCGAGAAGGCGACCCATACGATCTGCTTCTGGGCCAGATCGGGTTCGAGCCGTGCCACGACCGCCAGACCGATCGACGAGAGCACGACCGCCAGCGCCGGCAGCGTGTCGTCGCGCGTCACCGAGACCGGCCGCAGTGCGGGCCAGGCCAGCGCGAGCGCGGCCAGCGCGAACGGCAGCCAGACCGGCACCAGTGCAGCCGGCGGCGCTAAGCGCAGCGTCGCCGCGGCGATCGCCAGCGCCACGATCATGGGGGCGCAAGCGCGGACGCGCGCCGGCGCGCCGCTCACCCGGGGGTGAGAAATCCGTGCAGCAGCACGATGACGACGACCGCCGCGAACAGCATGACGGCCAGCGCGATCGCGGTCTCGCGAATCGGGCGGCGCGCGCCCTCGACCTCGGTCGCGAGCTCGTGAAAAGCGCGCCCGACGATCACGGTTCCCGCGCCCTCGCCGCGAATGCCGGCGATCGCGAGCAGTCGCGCCGTCACGTCCTCCGAGGTCACCGCGACGCGCAGCGCGTCGGCGATCTCATCGTCGGCGAGCAGCTCGTGCAGCGCACCGCTGGAGAGCAGCAGCGCGTCGCCGTGCATGAGCCGCAGGTGCGCCAGTGCGGGTTCGAGCGTCGGTTGCGTCCCGAGCGTGCGCGTCAGCACGCGCAGCGGGCCTTCCCCGAGCGCGTCGTCGCTGGTCAGCGTCGAAAGCGCGCCGGCGCGGCTCAGGTACGCGCGCGTACCGCCGACGTGCCCCACGAACGCGTGGTCGCCGACGATCAGCGCGGCGGTCAACGAGGTTCCGGAGGCAACGAAATCGTCGGTGCTGCCGGAGTGGGCGTAGATGCGCGCGTTGGCGGCCGAAAAGGCGGCCGAGAGCGCCGCCCGCGGATCGCGGCGCTCGCAGCGCACGCGCCGTTTGAGGTTGTCGCGGATCGCCTGCGCTGCGACTGCCGGCGCCGGCCGCTCGCGAATTCGCCCGAAGCCGTGAGCGACGGCCAGCAGCACGATCCCCGGCGCGACGATCTCGGCCACGAAGGCTTCGCCGTCACCCTGCTGCGGGGCACCTGGGCGCGAGCCAACCGCTATCTCCATGCTCCCACTCCTCGGAACACCAAAGCTGCCGGTCCCACCGTCAGTTCGTCGTCGACCTCCAGCCGTCGGGGTTCGCTGATCGCACTCCCGTCGACCAGCGTCCCATTGCGGCTGCCGAGGTCTTCGACGTACACGCCGTCGTTCCGCATTTCGATGCGGGCGTGAAGCCGGCTGATCCGCGGATCGCCCAGCCGCAGGTCGGCACTCGGCGCGCGTCCGACCAGGATCCGCCGTCCGAAGCGATACGTCTTGATCGAACCCGCATGGAAGACGGTCAGCTCGATCCCGGTCGGGATGGCGGCCTCGATGGCCGGGGCCGGCGGCGCGCCGCGCCGGTCACGCACCAGCGCGACGAACGTGAGGTAGGCGCACGAGAGCCCGAGCGTGGCCAGCCGCGGGTCGGCCGCGATCACCGGCACGGCGAGCGCGTCGCGGGGGCTGCGTGGGTGCCGTGCACGCGTGCGATCATGCGATCTTGCCTCCCAGGATGCCGAACGGGATCAGCCTGATTCCTCGGACTCTTTTCTTACCACGCCGGGCTGGTAAAAGCGCCGGTTTCGGCCTGTTGGGGCAGCCGCCGGGTGCTTGGCAAGGGAGGCCTCAGGCACCGGTCAGGCGTCGGCGATCCGCAATGAGGTGTCGCCGACCGTCAGGATCGCGCCTGCCCCCAGCGGCGCCCGCGTGACGCGCGTCCCGTCGATGAAGGTGCCGTTCGACGAGCCGGTATCCTCGACGAACCACTCGGCGCCGTCGGCGACGATGCGCGCGTGAAAGCGCGAGGCGCGTCCGTCTCGCACGACGACACCGTTCTCCTTGGCGCGCCCCAGCGTCAGTCCGCTCGTGACCGCGATGCGGGTGCCGTCGCTGCGCTCGAGGACCAATGCCGGCCCCAGTTCGTCGACGATCGCCTCGATCGCAAGCGATCCGGCGACGATCGCGGGATCTTCGGCGATGACGACCCGTGCCGCGCCGCGCTCGGCAGCCGAAGTCTCCCGCAGCATCGCGCTCCAGCGCCCTTCCAGAAAATCGCGATCCGGGGCCAGGCGCGCGTAGTCGCTCGGATGGACGCGAACCAGATACAGGTCGCTCGGACCGGCTTGCGCCGTCGCCACCAGCCGGCGCCCGATTTGGGCCGGATCGAGCGCGCTGGGAAAGACGCGCGCGAACGCGTCCTCGACGATCCGGGCGCAAGCGCGCTCGATCCTCGCGAACACGTTCACGGCATCGGCACCGCTTCCGCGCGCGTCAGCCGCGCGATGAAGAACCCGTCGCGGCCGGCGATCCCGGGCGGAACCAGCAGGTCACCCGATGCGGCGGCGAACGGCGCGTAGCGGTCGGGGAGCGGCGCGCGCGCAAACGCGGGTGTCGCAGCGAGAAATGCGTCGACGACGTCCTCGCCTTCGCGACGGTCGGTCGAACAGACCGCGTACACCAGGACACCGCCGGGCCGCACGCAGCGCGATGCCGCCGCCAACAGTCGCGCTTGCAGCGGCGCCAGCCGCGCCGGATCGTCGGGGTGCTTGCGCCAGCGCGCTTCCGGTTGACGGCCCAGAATGCCGAGACCTGAACATGGCGCGTCGAGCAGCACGGCGTCGGCGTCGGCGGGCGCGCGCAGCGTGGTCGCGTCGGCCGTCACCAGCGAGACCCAGGCAATCCCCGCCGCTTCGAGCCGGGCCGCGTTCTCGGCAATCTTTCGTGCGTCGGCGTCGAGGGCGAGCAGCGAGCCGCCCTCGCCGATGCGGGCCGCAAGCTGGAGCGTCTTGTTGCCGCGCCCGCAGCAGATCTCGACGACGCGAGCGCCCGGCTGCGGGTCGAGCAGATCGACCGGAAACGCCGCCGCCTCACCGTGAAGGTGCCAGCGGCCGTCGCCCAGCGCCTCGATCGTGCTCGACGAAACACCCGTGTCCAGAATCAGCACGTCGCTCGCGAACGGGCTCGGCGTCGACGCGAGCCCCGCGTCGGTAAGAACCTGCCGCGCTTGGTCGCGGGTCACCCGGCGGCGGTCGACGACGATGGCCGTCGCGGGCGGCGCGTTGACGCCGGCCAAAATCGCTTCGAGCCGCGCCTCGCCGAAACGTTCCCGCCAGTGCGCGACCACCCAGCCGGGCAGCGACGCGCGCGTCGCCAAGTCGGCCTCGCGCGGCGGATCGACGGCGACGCGCCGCAGCACCGCGTTGACCAGTCCCGCGGTGCCTTTGTGTCCGTACTTGCGTGCGAGGCCCACGCTTTCCGAAACCGCGGCATACACCTCCACACCCTGCATTGCGCGCAGCTGATAGGCGCCCAGGCGAAGGATCTCGGCGATCGGGTGCGGCAGCGATTTCGTGCGCTCACCGACGTAGGGCTGCAATTCGAAATCGAGGTACCGGCGCATTTTGATCGCGCCGTACGCGAGTTCGGTCGCGAAAGCGCGATCGCGCGGCTCGAGCCGGCTCGCGCGCAGCCGGTAGTCGAGCGATTCGCGCGCGCCGCGCGGCTGCACGCCGAAGACGTCGCGGCAGACTTGCAGCGCGACCTCCCGCGCGGTCGTCGCCGGCGCACGCGGGCTCACGGCGCGCTCGCCTGCCGCAGCCTGCGGCCGGACCAGCTGCGTGCGAAGTCCTCGCCGCTGGCGGGAGAACGGCCGGGGGCAACGACGCGCTCGATCGCGACCACTTCGCCGTCGCCGCACAGCGCACCGAAAAATGGATGCTTTCCGTTCCGCACGAACGGCCCGGGGACCGCGGGGTGCGGCTCGGCAGCGGGATCGCGCGCGTCGACGGCCCGCAGCGCGGCGATCTTCAGCGCGCCGGCCGCGGCGAAGTCGGTGCGCGCCAACGGCTGCGGCGAAAGCGCGCGCACGCCGTCGATCACGCGGCGGCGCGGCGCGTTCCAGTTGATGCGCAAGTCGTCTTTGCCGAGCGGATGCGTCGCGGTGGCGGCGATCTCGGCAGCCGTGATGCCCTCCTGCGCGGCGATCAGTTCCTGCGGTATCCGTTCCAGCGTTCCGGCCGCGTAGCGCTCGAGCGCGGCGATCAGCAGCTCGGCTGCGCGCTGCGCGAGACGGTCGTGCAGTTCACCATAGGTCTCCTCGGGTCCAATTGCGGCGCGTTCGCGCAGCACGACCTCGCCGGTGTCCATCCCGGCGTCCATGGCGATGACCGTCACGCCCCCCTCGCGGCGGCCGTCGCGAATCGCGGACTGCAGCGGCGTCGCACCGCGATACAGCGGCAGCAGGCTGGGATGCAGGTTGAACGCGATCGGCACGACATCGAGCAAGACTTGCGGCACGATGCGGCCGTACGAAGCAACGACGAACGCATCGGCGCCGTAGGTTCGCGCCTCGTCGGCGAATGCGCGCAGCGCGACCGGCGTCACCACCCGCAGACCGCGCGCCTCGGCGGCAGCTTTCACCGGCGATGCGACCACACGCTGACCGCGGCCCGCCGGGCGGTCGGGCTGGGTGACGACCGCCACCACCTCGTGCCGCGCCGCAACCGCCTCGAGCGCCGGGACGGCGAACGGACTCGTCCCGAAAACGATGAGCTTCAGCGAGCGCCGGCGGCGACCGCTTCGGCCTCCGCCACTTCTTCATCGGTTCGCGCGGGGCGCAGGTCCTTCGCCTTGTCGATGTAGAGGATGCCGTCGAGGTGATCCATCTCGTGCTGCAGGCAGCGCGCGAACAGACCGCCGGCGTCGACCGAGAACTTCTTCCCGCGCCGGTCGAGCGCGATGCAGACGACGCGGCTGAACCGGGTCACGTCGCCGACCATCCCCGGGACGGAAAGGCAGCCTTCGATGGCCTCGATTTCGCCCTCCCAGAGGGTGAACTTCGGGTTGATGAAGACGCGCGGCCCCGCCTCGGGCTTCTCGTCGTCCTGAAGATCGACGGTGAAGAGCCGCTTCCCGACCGCGATCTGCGGCGCCGCCAAACCGATACCCGGCGCGTCGTACATCGTCGCGAACATGTCGTCGATCAACTGCTGGAAGATCGGATCGGCGATCTCGGCCGGATCGACTTTCTTCGCGACCTTGCGCAGCGTCGGGTGCCCCTCGGTGAGGATCTCGCGGAGATACGGCATGGCAGTGCTCCAAGTATAACCGAACCGCGGCAGGCCGGGTTACCCCGCGGCCGCGGTCGAGGGAGCGAGCTTCCTCCTACTTCTTCACGTAGGCAGTACACCAGCCGTTGGGGCTGATCTTGCCGGTCACGACTTGGCAGCTCGAAGGCGGTCTGAAGAGCCGGCAGCCCGAGCACTTCTGGCCGTGCACTCCGGGCTTGTCCTGATACTTGAATTGCTTCTTGTTATCGGCGGCTTGGGCGGGTGACATTCCGGCGGCAACGCCCAGAGCGGCCGCGGGCACGATGGCGAGCCGTTTGATCGCCTCGCCGCGCGAGACCGACGATTTCTCCTCCGACGACATGAGAACCACTCCTTCGTAAGCGTCCGGTAATCGGGTTCGGGTATCGTGCCCAATCATGCGCGTCCGAAGCACGGCCCTCCTCGCTCCGCGCGCGTTCGGCTGCGCCGTTTTTCGCCCCCAACGCGCGGCGCGCATCGCGATCGGGTTCTGGCCCGGCGTGCTGACGGCGCTCGGCTCGCTCGGGATCGGGTTGGTCGCCGCGTTCGGCGCGACGCTGATCGGCATCGTCGCCGGCATCTTGGTACTGGGCAGCGTGCCGTCGACCGAACCCGGACATCTGGTCACCGGCAGTGCGGAACTCGTGTTCTACGCCGCCGGCGGCTGGTTCGCGTGGGTGATCCTGCGGCGGCAGCGACCGGGCGCGCTACGCCCGCTGCGCCGCTCGGAGGGGCGGGTCATGCTGATCGGGCTCGGAGCGCTGCTGGTCATCCGCGTCGCCACCGCCGCCGGCCTGCTGCTGACCGGACAGAGCGGTCACGTGCAGAGCGGCTTCGAGAACTTCGACGTCGTCAGCACGGTGCCGGCCGTCACCGCACTCGCCGTCGCGCTGGCCGCGTTGACGATGGTCGTCGCCGGCCCGGTCGTGGAAGAGATCGTGTTCCGGGGACTGCTGTTCGGAGCGCTCGCGCGCCCGCTCGGCGTGCTCGGCGCCGCGCTGATCTCAGCGGCGCTCTTCGCCGGCGTGCACGGCGACCCGGTGCTCTTCCCGACGCTGGCCGCGCTGGGTTTCGTCTGTGCGCTCAGCTACGCCGCGACGGGTAACCTCGCGGTCCCGATCGTCCTGCACGCCGCCAACAACGTCCTCGGAACCCTGGTGCTGATCGCCGGCTCGTTCGCCCGATAAGTGGGTTCGGCTCCGCCGCGGCGGCTTTGGGCGAAGCCCAAAACGCGAAGGGTTCGGCCGAAGCCGAACCCACTATAGGATGTAGCTCGACAGGTCGGCGTTGCCGACGATCGCGTCGAGCCGCTCGCGCACGTAGGCGGCGTCGATCGTGATCGCGCCGCCTTCTTCGGGGGCGCGAAAGGCGATCTCGTCGAGCACGCGCTCCAGCACCGTGTGCAAGCGCCGCGCCCCGATGTTTTCCGTTTCTTCGTTGACGCGCATAGCGATCCGGGCGATCTCGCGAATCGCGTCCGGCGTCACGCTGAGGTCGACGCCGTCGGTTCCAAGCAGGGCGCGGTATTGGCCGATCAGCGCGTTCTCCGGCTGGGTCAGGATGACTTCGAAATCATCGGCCGTCAGCGAATTCAGCTCGACGCGCACCGGGAAGCGCCCCTGCAGTTCGGGGATCAGATCCGACGGTTTTGCGACGTGAAACGCGCCCGCAGCGATGAACAGCACGTGATCGGTCGAGAGCGGACCGTGCTTCGTCTGCACCGTGCTGCCTTCGACGATCGGCAGAATGTCGCGCTGCACCCCCTCGCGCGATACGTCAGGCCCGCGCGTGCCTTCGTGGCCGGCGACCTTGTCGATCTCGTCGATGAAGATGATGCCGTGATCGCCGGCGCGGCGCAGCGCTTCACGCTTGACCGCGTCCATGTCGATCAGTTTGTCGGCCTCCTGCTGGGCGAAGATTCGGCGGGCGTCGGCGACGGTGACTTTCTTGCGCACCTTCTTCTTCGGCAGCAGGCCGCCGAGCATCTCGCTCATGTCGCCGCCGCCCATGCCGCCGTCACCGCCGAGCACGCCGATCGGCAACTGCGCCTGCTCTTCGACGTCGATCTCGATCAGCCGGACATCGTAGAATCCGCGCTCGACGTCGGCCCGCGCGGCCGCGCGCACCCGCTGCACTTCGTCGTCGGGCAGCGTGCGGGTCGCGGTCGCGGCGGCCTGGGGCTGCGGCTGCTGCTGCGGGAAGGCGTTGCCGAAAATCGATCCCAGCGACGCGGCAAAGCCGTTGGGTGCCGAGGTTTGTGCCGCCGCCGTTTCCGGATGGAGGATGTCGACGATCCGTTCGACCGCGGCCGCGTCGGCCGCCTCGCGCACGTCGGCGCGGCGCTCGTCGGAAACCATGCGCACCGCGGCTTCGGCGAGATCGCGCACCATCGACTCGACGTCGCGTCCGACGTACCCGACCTCGGTGTACTTCGTCGCTTCGACCTTGACGAACGGCGCGCCGGTCAGCGACGCCAGGCGGCGGGCGATCTCGGTTTTGCCGACGCCGGTGGGGCCGA
>PMOG01000260.1 GCA_003161555.1 Vulcanimicrobiota bacterium
TCGCCCTGGAGCAGCCGGTTCATGGGCGCGGTGCGGCCGAGGTCGCGCCAGATTTCTTCGATCACGCGCTGCTGCGCGCCGGTCGGTGCAAACGGCAGCTGCGCGGCGAACGCCGCGTAGAAGCCGCCGGGCAGCGGGAGGGCCGTCGCGCCGCCGATCGATTCGCGCCGCGAACGCTTCAGCGCCGCCGCCAGCGCGATTGCAAAGAACTCATCGAACACGATGCGCTCGCGCGCCCGAGCGGTCGATTCGGGTTCGCTCGGAACGTGCACCTCACGCCACGCCCGCGGCAGCGCCGGAAACTCCAGGCTGCGCACCAAGGCGGGGGGCAGCGCATCTTCGCGCCCGGCGATCAGCCGCTCGAGGTTGCGCGCGATGACGCCGCGGATCGTTTTCGACGGCAGATCCTTCGTCGCGCCGTATACGGGTACGATTTCGCCGCGCCATACGTCACCCTCGCGCAGGATGCGGTGAGCGGTGACGTTGAGCTGCGGCAGCAGGCCGGCGCGCGACACGCGTCCGGCGACGAACATGCGGTCGCCGGCGGCCAGCTTGCCGAACAAGAAGCTGCGGCCGAACAACTTCGCCTCGAGTCGGCCGGTCCCGTCGTCGAGCACGACCGTCACCAGCGCCAAGCGGCCTTTGCGCTCGTGGACGTGCACGACGTCGCCCACGACGATCGTCTCGCCGTCGCTCTCGCGCAGGCTTCCGATCGGCGTCGGCGTGCGCCAGTCGCGGTACGCGCGCGGGATGTGTTTGAGCAGTTCGTCCGGCGTCGTGATCCCGAGTTCGGCGAACTTGGCCGCAGTCTGCGGGCCGACGCCCGCGAGCGCGCTCAGCCCGGAGCGGCTCAGCTCGCCGGCGCGGCGCGTCGCGATAGTTCGGCTCCTACGGCATCGAGTTCGATCCCGCGCTCGCGCAGCAGGACCAGCAAGTGATACAGCAGATCCGCGCTTTCCCATACCAGCTGCGCGGGATCGTCGTTTTTCGCCGCGATCACGACCTCGGTCGCTTCTTCGCCGATCTTCTTGCCGATCCGATCGACGCCGCCGGCGAAGAGTTCGGCGGTGTACGAACCAGGCCCGGCCGCGCGCCGGCGCGCGGCGATCGTCCGTGCCAGTGCGGTGAGCGCGCGGCTGAACTCGGCGCCGCCGGTTTGCTCCTCGGTAAGCGCAGCCAAAAGCGGCGTTGCGAAACACGACATCGCGCCGGTGTGACACGCCGGACCCGACGGCACGACGCGGTACAGCAGCGCGTCGCCGTCACAGTCGAGCGCGACCGACACGACCTGCTGGGTGTTGCCCGACTCCTCGCCCTTGTTCCACAGCCGGCCGCGGGAACGGCTCCACAGCCAGGTCGAGCGTGTTTCGAGCGTGCGTTCGAGCGCGGTGTGATTCGCGTACGCGAGCGTCAAGACCGCACCCGTATCGGCGTCGGCGATCACGACCGGAACCAGACCGTCGGCGTCCCAGCGCACGCCGGCCAGCGGCTCGCGTCTCATACGGCGACCGGATCGCGCCGCACGACGATTCCGGCCTCGGCGAGCCCGCTCTTGAGGTCGCCGATCGAAAGTTCGGCGTAGTGAAAGAGCGTCGCCGCCAGCGCCGCATCCGCGTCGGCGTCGCGAAACACCGCCACGAAATCCGCCACCGAGCCGGCGCCGCCGGAAGCGATCAGCGGAAGGTTCACCGCGCCGCGCAGCGCGCGCATCAGCTCGAGATCGTAGCCGTCTTTCGTCCCGTCGCGATCGATCGAGGTGACCAGCAGTTCGCCGGCGCCCAGCGACTCGGCTTCGCTCGCCCACGCGACGGCGTCGCGCCCGGTCGCCGTGCGCCCGCCGTCGATGACCACTTCGAAACCGGACGGGACCGCCGTCGAGCGCCGCGCGTCGATCGCGACCACGATGCACTGCGCGCCGAACCGATGCGCCGATTCGCGGATCAGGCCCGGATCGCGCACCGCGGCCGAATTGAGGCTCACCTTGTCGCAGCCGGCGCGCAGCAGGTCGTTCACGTCCTCGACCCCGCGCACGCCGCCGCCGACCGCGAACGGGATCGTCAGCTCGTGCGCGACCGCGCGCACGACCTCGAGCGTCGCGCGGCGACCTTCGACGGTCGCGGTGATGTCGAGGAAGACCAATTCGTCCGCCCCTTCTTCCTCATAGCGGCGCGCGAGCGCGGCCGGATCGCCGGCGTCGGTCAAAGCGACGAAACGGACGCCTTTGACGACGCGGCCGTCCTTCACGTCCAGACAGGGAATGACGCGTAATTTCAACATTCTGGCATTTCTTAGAATAGTCGCGCGTGACCGTTGCAAGCACTTATACACAGGGTCAGCCCTGCACAACGCGCCATCATTCGACGACCGGCAGAGTTGTACAGATATGCGGACCGGTCAGTCTGCCAGCAACGCCAGTGCTTCTGTCGGATCGACGCGGCCATCATACAGCGCGCGTCCGACGATGACCCCTTCGATCCGCGTGCCAACCGCGGCGCGTCGCAGATCAATCAGGTCCTGCGGTCCGCCCACGCCACCGGAGGCAATCACCGGTGTTTCTATCGCTGCTGTCAGCGCGACCGTCTGTTCCAGGTTAAGGCCGCTCAGCATGCCGTCGCGACCGATGTCGGTGTAGACGATCGCCGCGGCACCGGCGTCTTCGAACGACAACGCCAGGTCACGGGCGCTGACGGCGGAGGTTTCCGCCCAGCCCTCGGTGGCCACATTGCCGTCGCGCGCGTCGATGCCGACGACAATGCGGCCGGGGAACGCGCGACAGGCCTGTCGCACCAGGGCGGGATTTTTCACCGCGGCGCTGCCCAGGATCACGCGGCGCACACCGGCGGCGAGCCAGGCCTCGATGCCGGCCATGTCGCGGATGCCGCCGCCGAGTTGAACCGGGATCGTGACGGCGGCGAGAATTGCGGCGACCGCTTCGCCGTTCACTGGTCGCCCGGCGAATGCGCCGTTCAGGTCCACCACGTGCAGCCAAGCGAATCCGGCGTCCTGCCAGGCGCGCGCCTGACCGGCGGGATTGGACGAGTACACTGTTGCCTGATCCATCGCGCCGCGTTGCAGGCGGACGCATTGGCCGTCCTTCAGGTCGATCGCCGGATACAGCGTCAGCGCCGTCATCCGGCGTTCAGTCCTGCCTTCCGTGCGTTCGGTTTGCGCAGCCGCTTGTAGTAGAAATAGCCCGCCACGACCTTGCCGCGAACCAGGGCGTAGTCCGGATGTACGCCCCAGCGGACAAATCCCAGGGATTCGTAAAGCTGGATTGCCGCTTCCTGGGTTTCCCGCACGTCGAGATTCAACACGTGGTAGCCGAGTTCGCGGGCGCGTTCCTCCACGCCGATGGTGAGCATGCGCGCCAGGCCGTGGCCGCGCG
>PMOG01000192.1:0-2002 GCA_003161555.1 Vulcanimicrobiota bacterium
TATTCCGGCCATCCGCTGGCGATGGCGACCGGGCTTGCGGTGATCGCGGCGTACCGCGAGGGCGGCGTGTTCGACGACGTCCGCACGCGGATAGAACCGCGCCTGCGGGCCGGACTCGAACGAGTGCGCGATGCGCACTCGATCGTCGGCGAAGTGCGCGGTCTGGGCGCATTCTTTGCGCTCGAATTCGTCGCCGACCGCGCGGCGCGCACGCCGCTGGTCCCGTGGCAAGGTGCGTCGCTGGGGCCGATGCCGGCGCTGTTCGCGTCGCTGCGCAAACGCGGCGCGTATGCCTTTGGACGCTACAACGTGCTTCACGTCGCGCCGCCGCTCGTCATCGACGACGCGCAGATCGACGAAGCGGTCGCGACGATCGATGCGGCCGTCGGCGACCTCGAAGCGGCCCACGCGGCCGCTTAGGCGGGCGACGCCTCCGGAGCGACCGCGGCGGCCACCGCCGGCGGTGCGACGATATCGGTGATCTCCGCGTATTCTGCCGCGGACAGACGCGAGCGGTCTTTGCGCATGAACCACGCGTAGGCGAGCCCGGCGAAGATGATGCTGAAGAACCAGCCGCCGCCCCACAGGAACGACAGCTGCAAGAAGACCAGTCCGAGCAGCGGCGGAATCCAGCCGACGACCAGCGCGGACACGGCGCGCACGTTCCAGCCGCCGGCATAATCGTAGCGCCCCGAAGGCTGATACAGCTCGGCCAGGCTCAGCCGCTTCGCGCGTACCAGCCAATAATCGGCGATCGCGATCCCGTCGAAGGGGCCGAGCAGCGTTCCGTACGTTCCCAGCCAGGTGAAGACGTAATTGTGGAAGGTCGCCAGCACGAACCACGGCTGCATCGCTAGCGAGAGCACTCCGGTCGCGACCGCACCCAAGGCGAAGTTGATGCGGCGCGGCCACAGGTTCTCGAAGGCGCGCGCGGGCGCCATCACGTTTGCGCCGACGTTGATCGTGATCGACGACAAGATCACGATCAGGCCGCCCAGGATGACGATCGGCAGCGGAAAGGTGACCAGCAGATCGACCGGATTCCAGAGCGGTTTGCCGCCGACGAGTTCGGTCGCCGACGTCACCGCGATGCCGATGAAGGCGAAGATCGCCATCACGAACGGCATCACCAACTGCCCGCGAATCTGGGCGCGTTGCGACGACGCGTAGCGCGAGTAGTCGGGGATATTCAGCGCCAGCGTCGCCCAGAACGCGACCACGCCGATAACCGAAGGGAAGAAAGCGCTCCAAAACGCGCCGCCGTGCAGGCTCGCCGGCGTGGCCAGCATCCGCGGCACGCTGCCCGCAGCCTGCGCGCCCCATACGAAGAGTGCGACCGCGGCGATGCCGAGGGTCGGCGCGGCGAACGCGGCGAGGCGGCCGATGGCCTGCGGGCCGCGCATCGCGATCCCGACATTGAGCAGCCAGAAGGCGGCGAAGGCGATGCCCGTGTGTGCGCCGAGCGCGTTCCACGCCGGCGCCACGTGACCCAGGATCGCGTCGACCGCCAAGCCGCCGAACCAGGCGTTGATGCCGAACCAGCCGGCACCGATGACCGCGCGCGCGAGCGCCGGTGCGTGCGCGCCGCGCGTCCCGAACCACAGCCGTGCGAAGACCGGATACGGAAAGCCGTAGCGCGTCCCCGCATGCGCCACCAGCAAAATCGGGACCAGCACGCAGATGCTGCCGGTCAGGATCGTCAGCACCGCTTCGTACCAGTTCATCCCCAGCGCGATCATGCCGCTGGCGAGCGAGTACGTCGGGATGCACAGACACATCCCGGTCCACAGGCTTGCGAAGCGCGACGCGCCCCAGTTGTGCTCGGGCAGCGTGCACGGCCGCAGGTCATCGTTCCAGAGCGACTCGTGGCGCGCGGCGTCCGCGGCGGCGGCGTCGGTGAGGGTGACGATCCCGCTGCGTTCGATTTGGGTCTTCACGCCAGTTTTCAGACCTCGCTCATGGCGCCGTACGTCTCCGGCCGGCGGTCGCGGTAGAACTGCCA
>PMOG01000192.1:2015-4455 GCA_003161555.1 Vulcanimicrobiota bacterium
TCGACGAGGTACGACTGGCCGTAGAATTCGCCCATGTTCCAGGGCGTCTCATAGCCCACGCGGTTGATCGCACCGACGTAGTAGCCGTTGGCGACCGCGTGCGCGGGCTGTTCGAGTTTCCACAGATACTCGGAGAGGCCGGCCACCGTCGCCGAGGGGTTGAACACGATCTCGGCACCGTTGAGGCCGAGCACCCGCGCACCCTCGGGGAAGTGGCGGTCGTAACAGATGTAGACGCCGATGCGCGCGAACCGCGTCTGGAAGGTCGGATACCCGCTGTTCCCCGGCTTGAAGTAGTACTTCTCCCAAAACCCGCAGGGCGAGGGGCCGGCCGCCACTTGCGGGATGTGATGCTTGCGGTACGTGCCCAGCACGCTACCGTCGGCGTCGATCACGACCGCGCTGTTGTAGTACACGCCGCTGATCGTGCGTTCGTAGAGCGGCACGACCAGCGCGATGCCGAGTTCGCGGGCCAGGTCCTGCATGAGGCGCGTGGTCGGCCCGTCGGGAACGTGCTCGGTGGCCTCGTACCACTTCGGATTCTGCTCGGTGCAGAAGTACGGACCGTAGAACAGCTCCTGGAGACACACGATCTGCGCGCCGCGCTGCGCGGCCTCGCGGATCATGCCCACGTGCTTGGCAATCGCGGCGCGCTTGTGTTCGGCGACCGGAGCGTCGCCGTCGGTATCGTGGTGGGCTTGGATCAGGCCGATGCTGACGGTGTCGCTCACGGTGTTCCTCCTGGCAACGGTCCTTCTCTGAGGCGGCGTCGTAAGACTTCAGCCCCGCAGGCTTCGCGCGCGGTGACATTTGTCAGCGTCGATCCCTGACGCCCCGCACTGATGACGGTTCCTCGCGGCGTGCGAGCATAGCGCCATGATGAATGTACCGATCGGAACCATCCTCCAGCACACGCCCGTGTGGGTCTTCGTCGTGCTCGCCGCAGTGATCGTCCTCGGCATCCAAGCCCTCCGGCCGCGCGAGCTGCCGGTCTGGCGATTGCTGGCCGTCCCGGCGGTCTTCATCGGTTGGGGCATCCTCAGCCTGATCCAACGCTCGCTGACGTCCCCCGCGCTGGCCGCGGAATGGTTCGCGGCCGTCGCGCTCGGCGCGGCGATCGGCTGGGCCGTGACACGACTGGCCGGCGTGACCTTCGACCCGAGCGGAGGCTTCGTGCACGTTCCGGGGACGCCGCTGACGCTGGTGCGCAACCTGCTGATCTTTCTGGTCCGCTACGGGATTGCGGTGGCCGCCGCATTGAGCGTGACGGCCGCCGGCCACGCGCAGTTCGTCACCTTGGACGTCGCGGTCTCCGGCATCGTGGCCGGATACTTCCTGGGCTGGATCGGCCGCTTTGCCCGCGCTCGCCGGGCGAGCGCGGTTCCGCAGGGGCTCCCCGTCGCAAGCGCCTAGTCCACTCGCTCAACCACACAGGGAAGCGCTTTTCGAAGCGCTTCTTTTCTGCGTGCGGGTGACATTCGTCAGCGCGGACCGCTGACGCGTTGCACTGACGGCGCCGGCGTCGCGGTGAGAGCATGACGGCATGAAGAATGCACGCCGTTTTCTCGTTCCGCTCGCTGCAGCAGTGTGCGCGGCGGGAAGTCTCGCCGCCGCGCCGGCACGGGCTGCCGATTACTCCGTTGGTCAGGCGCAGATCAGCATCGCCGGACCGGGCGACGTGCGGGGTGACCAATCGCGTCTGCTGCACGTCATCGTCTGGTATCCGGGTGCCGCGAACGCGCCGATGGAGCCGATGGTGCAAGGTCCTCCCGGTACGCCGTTCTTCGCCGAGGGCGTCTCCGCGCCCGATGCGGCGATCGTCGCTTCCCCGCGTACGTTTCCGCTGATCGTCGTCTCCCACGGCACCGGATCGGACGCGGCGCAGATGGGCTGGCTGGCGGCCGGGCTCGCCGCGCGCGGCTACATCGTCGCGGCCGTGATGCACCCTGGCGACAACGCGCTGGCGCCCAAGACGCTGGCGGGTTTGACGATGGGATGGCTGCGTGCCGGCGACCTCTCACGCACGATCGATGCCGTCCTCGCGGACGCACGTTTCGGTCCGCGCGTCGACCGCGAGCGCATCGGCGCCGCGGGCTACTCGCACGGCGGATACACGGTACTCGAACTCGCCGGTGCGCGCACCGACCTCACCGCGTTGGCTTCGTACTGCGCGAAGCGGCCCTCCGTCCAGGTATGCACCGGGGAAGCCAGCGGCCAAGGCGGCATCCGCCAAGCCGCGGCTGCATTCGCGCAGACCGATGCTGCATTCGCGGAAGCGCGCACCCACGCCGGCGATTCCTATCGCGATCCGCGCGTGAAAGCCGTCTTCTCGCTGGCACCGGCGCTCGGGCCCGAACTGACGGCCCAGAGCCTGCGCGCGATTACGATTCCGGTCGAAATCGTCGCCGGCCTCGCCGACCCGGTCCTGCCGGTCGAAGAT
>PMOG01000212.1:0-230 GCA_003161555.1 Vulcanimicrobiota bacterium
GTCGAGGCCGGGGTGAGAACCCCGGCGACGAGCGCGGCGGCAATGCTGAGGGCGACGCGAGATCTGGTCATACGCATGAATGCTCCTTGCTCTAGGTTGCCGGCGCGGCGGTCGGCGAGATGGTCGGAGGGGCTCCACGAAGCGCGCGCACGCGCAACGGCCGCAGCACGGCGACCGCCATGACTGCGGCAACGATGTTCGCGGCACCGGCGATCGCGAGCGCCAGCGTC
>PMOG01000212.1:297-4559 GCA_003161555.1 Vulcanimicrobiota bacterium
CGGAGAGCAGCACGAACGCGACCGGAGTCGTGCCGTACTGCATCAGCGCGAAGATTCCGATCCCTTCGAGGAGGAACGCCCAGAACATCGTCAATTCGCGACCGATCCGGTCGGAGACGAAGCCCAGCAGCGGCCGCGTGATACCGTTCATGATATTGTTGAGTGAGAGCGCGTAGGTGAGCGCCGGCGCCGTGATGGCGAAGATCGTAACCGGGATGTTGTTGATGTACCGGTCGTTCGCGATCGGTCCCAGCTGCGCAATCGCCATCAGGCCGCCGGCGCCGACCAGCACGAACATCACGTACATCACCCAGAACACCGGCGTGGCCAGAACTTCGGCCGGCGTGTAGTCCCGCGTGCCTTGCAGCACCCGCGGGTTGACCTTCAGAGCTTCCGCAGGCCGTTTCGGCGGCGTGATCAGCAGCATCGAAACGCACAGGATCACGACACCCTGGAGGATGCCGAAGAAAATGAAGGTGTACTGGTAGCCGCTGCGCGCGATCATCTGCGTCAGCGGGATTACCGTGACCGCAGCGCCGGCGCCGAATCCGGCCGAGGTCAGGCCGGCCGCGAGGCCGCGGCGGCCCGCGAACCATTTGAGCGCGTTGCCGATGCAGGTGCCGTATACGATGCCGGCGCCGACGCCGGCCAGTGCGCCGGCCAAGTACAGCACCGGCAGCGAATGGGCGTTCCCGTCGATCACCCAGGCGATGCCCGCCAGGACGCCGCCAATGGCGACCATGACGCGCGGGCCGTAGCGGTCGACCAGCGCCGCTTCAAACGGCACAAGCCAGGTCTCAACCAAGACGAAGATCGTGAAAGAAACCTGGATGGCGGTTCGTCCCCAGCCCATCTGGGCCGACATGGGATCGACGAACACGGTCCACCCGTACTGCAGGTTCGCGATCATCGCCATGCAGATGACGCCCGCGACCAGCTGGACCCACGGATTTCGCAATGAGGCCATTTACGGCATGCCTTTCTGAGCTGCGCGCGGAGAACCGAAGTCAGCCGACACGCGATGATTGGGGTGGAATATTCTTTCCTTGGGGGAGCCGGATCGCATTACAGCAATCCCGCTCCGCGGGCCCAGCGGTATTTCGCGCCCAGCACCGCGACCGGTGTCTCGGTATTGTAGGGATAGGCCGGGATCTTGTGGTCGAACAGATATTCGCTGGCCTCTTCGACCTCGACGTCGCCGGCCAGCGACGCGACGACCGGCTTGTTGATGCCGCGCGCGCGGAACTCTTCAACGACCTCGGCGCACAGCCGCGCGAACACCATCGGCGGGGTGACGATCGTGTGCCAGTAACCCAGTACCAGCGCGTGGATCCGGTCGTCCTCGAGTCCCAGCCGGATCGTGTTCTGGTACGTCTTGGGCGGTTCGCCGCCGGTGATGTCGACCGGATTCCCCGACGCGCCGAACGGCGGGATGAATTTCTTGAACGCCTCGTCGAGGTCGGGGTCGAACTTCATCAGCGAGAGTCCGGCATCGACGCACGAGTCGGAGAGCAGCACGCCGGACCCTCCGGCGCCGGTGATGATCACGACGTTTTCGCCCTTGGGCGTCGGCAGGATCGGCACCGCGCGCGCGAACGCGAGCAGTTCGTTGAGCCCGCGTGCCCGGATCACGCCGCTCTGGCGCAGCACGTCATCGTAGACCTTGTCGTTGCCGGCCAGCGCGCCCGTGTGCGAGCTCGCCGCGCGCGCTCCAAGCGCCGTGCGGCCGGCTTTGAGCACCATGACGGGCTTCGCTTTCGAGACCCGTTTGGCGACTTCGGCGAAGGCGCGGCCGTCCTTGAGGTCTTCCATGTGCATCGCGATCGCCTTGGTGGCATCATCCTGCTCGAAGAACGTCAACAGGTCGTCTTCGTCGATGTCGGCCTTGTTGCCGAGCCCGACGATCGCGGAGACGCCCATCTTGGCCGAGCGGCTGAAACCGATGATCGCCATGCCGACGCCGCCGCTCTGCGACGAGAGGGCGACGCTGCCTTTCACGTCGTACGGCGTGCAGAAGGTCGCGCACAGGTCCTTCGGCGTGTAGTAGAAGCCGTAGATGTTCGGGCCCATCAGCCGCACGTTGTAGCGGCGCCCGATCTCCACGATCTCGCGCTGCCCTTCCTCGTTGCCCGTCTCGGCGAAGCCCGACGGGATGAGGACGGCGCCCGGGATGTGCTTCTCGCCGCATTCGGTCAGCGCCGCGGCGACGAACTTGGCCGGGATCGCGAAGACCGCGACGTCGACCTCGCCGGGGATGTCTTTGACCGACGGGTAGGCCTTGTAACCGAGGATCTCGTCGGCTTTGGGGTTGATCGGATAGATCTCGCCTTTGTAGCCCCCGTTGATGAGATTCTTCATCACCGAGTTGCCGATCTTGCCCGCTTCACCCGAAGCGCCGATCACCGCGACCGCATCGGGTCGCATGATGCGGTTCATGGCCCGCACGATCTCGTCTTGGCTCGGCCGTGGGCGCGGCGCAGGCGGATCGAAATCGACCAGGATGCGCACGTCGACCGCCGTCGCGCCCTTCGGGGTCGCGAACACCGGATTGAGGTCGACTTCACTGATCTCAGGGAAGTCGCTGACCAGCTGCGAGACGCGTTCGATAATCGAAGCCAGCGCCTCGCGGTCGACGGCCGGCTCCCCGCGCACGCCGCGCAGCATCTCAGCGGCTTGGATGCCGTCGAGCATCGAGTGCGCGTCGGCGCGCGTCGCGGGGGCGAGGCGGAAGGTGATGTCCTTGAGCACTTCGACCAGCACGCCGCCCAGACCGAAGGCCACCAGCTTGCCGAAACTCTGGTCGGTTACGGCGCCGACGATCACTTCCTGCGCGCCCGAAGGCAGCATCTGCTGCACCTGCACGCCCGAGATCGATGCCGCGGCGTCGTACTTGCGCGCGTTGGTGACGATGGTGTCGTAGCCCGCGCGCACGCCGGCCGCATCCTCGACGCCGACCAGCACGCCGCCGGCTTCCGTCTTATGCAAGATTTCCGGCGAGACGATCTTCATCACGACCGGGAAGCCGATCTGCTCGGCGAGCTTGACCGCCTCGTCGGCGCTCGTCGCGAGGCCTTCCTGCGGCACGGGCAGACCGTAAGCGTCGGCGACCTGTTTCGCTTCGGGCGCGCTTAGCGACGAACGTTGGTCCGCTTTGACGCGATCGAGAACGGAACGCACCGTCCCTTTGTCGACGGTCTCTCGCTCTAAGAGCATGTGCAACGACTCCTATAGTACGCCGGCGGCTTGGAGTTCGGCGGCGGGCGGTCCGTCCCAGCCGATCTCCTTGAGAATCGCTTCGCTGTGCTCTCCGAGCAGCGGCGAACTGGTAACCTCGACCGGAGAATCCGACAGGTTGAGCGGGCACCCGACCGTCTTGAACGTCCCGCGTTTGGGATGCTCGACGTCGACGATCATCCCGCGCGCACGCAGCGATTCGTCTTCGATCAAGTCCTTCGTGCTCAGGATCGGCCCGCAGGGCACCTCGATCGTGTTGAGCTGATCGAGCACTTCGAACTTCGTGAAGCCCTGCGTCCAGTGTTCGATGACGCCGAAGACTTCATCGAGATGCTTGAGCCGCGCTTCCGGGGTCGCGTAGTCAGGGTGCTCGACCAGGTCGTCGCGGCCGATCAACTTCGCCAGCGGAGCCCATATAGGCGGCTGGATGATCACGTAAACGTAGTCGTTGGGGCCGCCGGGTTTCGTTTTGAGGGCCGAGCCCGGCTGGCCGCCGCCCGAAGCGTTCCCCGAACGCGGGACGAAGTCGCTGAACTCTTTGTTCGGATACTCGTTGAGCGGGCCGTGCGCCAGCCGCTGCTGGTCGCGCATCTTCACCCGCACCAGGTTGAGGACCGCGTCCTGCATCGCGACGCTGACCCGCTGGCCGCGGCCAGAGTGCGTGCGCTGATAGAGCGCCGCCAAGATCGCTGCGACCATGTGAATGCCGCTGCCCGAGTCGCCGATTTGCGGGCCCGAGCTCGTCGGCGGCCCGTCGGGCCAGCCGGTCGTGCTCATCCCGCCGCCCATCGCTTGCGCGACCGTCTCGTAGGCTTTGAAATCGGCGAACTTACCGGGACCGAACCCTTTGATCGAGGCGTAGATCATCCGCGGGTTGATCTCGCGGATCTTCTCCCAGGTGAAGCCCTGGCGGTCGAGCACCCCCGGGCCGAAGTTCTCGACCAGGACGTCGCAGTGCCGGATCAGCTTGGTGAAGATCGCTTTCCCCTCGGCGCTCTTCGTATTGAGGGTGATGCTGCGCTTGTTGC
>PMOG01000030.1 GCA_003161555.1 Vulcanimicrobiota bacterium
CCTACAAGCTGCTCGAGGGCAAGACCACCACGATCGCCGGCTGGGATGACGCCGCTGCCGCGCGCCGCATCATCACCGAAGCCGCCCAGCGTTTCGAAGCGGCCCCTGCATAGACGCGGCCTTACGGGCTGTCGTCCTCTTGTGAGAGTTTCGCCACCATTGCTTTGAGCGCGCTTACGTCGCATTCGATCTTGGTCGCGATCTCGAGCAGAATCGTTTCCTGCACTTCCTGATGGTAGAGCAACCGCGAGATCGAATCGTGGTCATGCTCGGCGCGCAGTTCCGCGTGTGCGGATGATTGCCGAGCACCGACGGCGAGGATGAAGATCAAGATCAGCTGCAAGACGTTCGAACACGTCAGCAGGAACGCGAACGGATACGGGTCGAGCTTCGTGAGGATGCCGACCGGAATCCAGATCATCTGAATCAGGATGGCCAGGCCGAGCGCAATCGGTGCCCCGGTCGAGTCGGCGATGCGTTTGCACAGCCGCTCAACCGGCGAAAGGCTGTCGTTATGCTCCTGATTGACGTCGTGAACCAGCGGATGGTCGGTAATATCAAAGGCAGCCGGCGATGGAGGCGGCGCGGTGGCGTTCATGCCGCGGCTATTACGGCGGCGTACTCCCCTCGCCCCTGGACTACGGCCGGCGCTCGAGCCGAACCAGTGCGTCGCTTTGCGACGGCGGCTCGTCCCGGATCGCGGCGGCGAAGAGTTCCGCAGTGTCGACGAGGCGCGGTCCGGGCCGATTGACGAAGGCGTTTCCGTCCATCGCGTATGCGCGGCCGTCGCGCACCGCGCGCAGCGAGCGGAATGCGGCGTCGGCCGCCGGGGGCAGCGCGCCGATGGCGGTGCGTGCCGTGGCGAGATCGTAGCCGCACGGCGCAACGATGACCACGTCCGGGTCGGAAGCCAGGATCGCGTCCCAGTCGAGGACGCGGCTGTTGGCGCCGGGATCGGACAGCACCGGCGTACCCCCGGCGAGCTCAACGAGCCCGGGCGTCCAGTGTCCGCCGCTCATCGGCGGGTCGGTCCATTCCATCACCAGCACGCGCGCGCCGGTGGACGGTCGCGCGCGCAGGGCGTCGACGCGCGCGCGCAAAGCCGCAAGCAGCCGGGCCGCGCCGGCAGCCGTGCCGGTCAGCTCACCGAGCGCGGTGACCGTCGCGAACACGTCCTCGAGCGACGACGGTTCGAGCGAGACGATCCGCGGGTCGCCGCGCAGACGCTTGACCGCACGGTCGACGATCTCGTAGGACACGGCGCAGACGGCGCACAGTTCCTGGGTGACGATCAGTTCCGGTTCGAGCGCTGCCAGACGCGCTTCGTCGAGCCCGTAGAGGGACGAGCCGGCGTGCACGCTGGCGCGCACGTGGCGATCGATGCCGGCCGCGTCGAGCTCCGATGGCAGCAGCGATGAGGTGAGGGCCGGGCGCGTCTGCGCCGCGGCCGGAAAATCGCATTCGTGCGTCACGCCGACGACCTGGTCGCCGGCGCCGATCCCGAACAAGATCTCCGTCGAGCTCGGGAGCAGGCTCACCACGCGCATACACGGTCTTTCGACGATGAGATGCCTGCACCACCCCGACTTAAGGTTTCGAAAACGTGCGGTGCGTTAAAATACGCCGTAGGGCGCTGACGCCCGAAGGCTGGTTGCGATGTCGAACGACGAGGCGAGTATCCGGGAGCGCGCGTATTTTCTGTGGTTGGAGGAGGCGCAGCCCGACGGCCGCGACGTCGACCACTGGCTGCAGGCGTGCGCTGAATCGCAAGGGCGCGAGGCCGAACCGGAAACGCCGTAGCCTGCCGGGGGACGTGCGGCGCCGAGGGTGAACCTTTCGCGTCCACCGCCCCGCCAGGAGACCTCCCCTGAACAAGATCACGGTTCGCAACCCCGTCGTCGAGCTCGACGGTGACGAGATGACGCGCATCATCTGGCACTTCATCAAAGACAAGCTCATCCTGCCGTACCTCGACATCGACCTGAAGTACTACGATCTGGGCATCGAAAATCGCGATGCAACCGACGATCGGGTAACGCTGGAGGCGGCCCGCGCGATCAAGCAATACGGCGTCGGCGTCAAGTGCGCGACGATCACCCCGGACGAGGCGCGCGTTAAAGAATTCGGTCTAAAGCAGATGTGGAAGTCGCCCAACGGCACGATCCGCAACGAGCTGGACGGCACCGTGTTTCGCGAGCCGATCATCTGCCGCAACGTGCCGCGCTTGGTGCCGAACTGGACCCAGCCGATCGTAATCGGCCGCCACGCGTTCGGTGACCAGTACCGCGCTACCGACTTCGTCGTTCCCGGTGCGGGCACGTTGACGGTGCGTTTCGTGCCCAAGGACGGCGGCGAGCCGATCGAACGCACGGTGTTCGAGTTCCCCGGCGGCGGCGTCGCGCTGGCGATGTACAACTTGGACGAGTCGATCCGCGGCTTCGCGCGTGCCTCGCTCAACTATGGACTGCTGCGCGGCTGGCCGGTCTATCTCTCGACCAAGAACACGATCCTCAAAGCCTACGACGGGCGGTTCAAGGATCTGTTCGCTGAGGTCTTCGAGACCGAATTCAAAACCGAGTTCGATCGCCGCGGGCTGACGTACGAACACCGCCTGATCGACGACATGGTCGCGGCCGCGCTCAAGTGGAACGGCGCCTTCGTGTGGGCTTGCAAGAACTACGACGGCGACGTGCAGTCCGATACGATCGCGCAAGGCTTTGGCTCACTCGGCCTGATGACGTCGGTGCTGATCACGCCGGATGGGCAGACGCTCGAGGCCGAGGCCGCGCACGGCACCGTGACCCGCCACTACCGCGAGTATCAGAAGGGCCGCGAAACCTCGACCAACCCGATCGCTTCGATCTTCGCTTGGACGCGCGGGCTCGCGCACCGCGGCAAGGTCGACGAAACGCCGGAAGTCACGCGCTTCGCCGAGACGCTGGAACGCGTCTGCATCGAGACCGTTGAAGCCGGCAAGATGACGAAGGATCTGGCGATCCTGATCGGGCCCGACCAGCCCTGGCTGACGACCACCCAATTCCTGGACGCGCTCGACGCCGAACTCCGGCAACGGATGGTTGCCGTCACCGCGTGATCGAGGAGAAGACGCTCGCCATCCTGGTGGGCGGCGGCCCGGCGCCCGGTATCAACGGCGTGATCGCGTCGGCGACGATCGAAGCGCGCAACAGCGGCCTGCGCGTGCTCGGGATCTACGAGGGCTACCGTCACCTGGTGCGCGGCGACACCTCGCACGTGACCGAACTCGAGATCGAAGACGTTTCGCGGATGCACTTCACCGGCGGCTCGATGCTGCGCACCTCGCGCACCAATCCGGCCAAAGATGAGGAGTCGCTGCGCCGCTGCATCCGTTCGCTGACAGTGCTGGGCGTCAACTACTTGATCGCGATCGGCGGCGACGACACAACCTTCGGCGCGAGCCGGATCGCCGCTGAGACGCATGGGCGCATCGGCGTCGCGACCGTCCCGAAGACGATCGACAACGACCTTCCCCTGCCCGACAACGCGCCGACCTTCGGATTCGAGACGGCGCGCGCGGTCGGTTCGGCGATCGTCGAGAACTTAATGGAAGACGCGCGGACCGCGTCGCGCTGGTATCTGGCGGTCACGATGGGCCGCAAGTCCGGGGCCCTTGCGCTCGGGATCTGCAAAGCTGCCGGCGCCACGATCGCAATCATCCCCGAAGAGTTCCCGGACGGACCGATCGCGCTCGCCGACGTGGTCGATACGATCGTGGGCGCGATCGTCAAGCGGCTGGCCTCGGGTCAAGATCACGGCGTCGCGGTCGTCGCCGAGGGAATCGCCGAGCGAATCGCGCCGGATGACTTAGCCGCCGTGACGACCGCCGGGCGCGACGCGTACGGTCACGTGCGGCTGGCCGACGTGCCGCTGGGCAGCGTGCTGCGCGATGCGACACGCGCGCGGCTCGCCGAGCTCGGCCTCGACACCACGATCGTGCCGAAAGACATCGGCTACGAACTGCGCAGCGCCAAACCTATCCCGTTCGATGCCGAGTACACGCGCACGCTCGGCTACGGTGCGGTGCGCTATCTGCTGGCCGGCGGCAGCGGCTCGCTGATCGCGCTGGCCGGCGGCCGCATCCACCCGGTGACCCTCGACGAAATGCTCGACCCCGCCACCGGGCGCATTCGGGTGCGTCTCGTCGACGTCACGACCGAGTCCTACGAGGTCGCGCGCAAGTACATGATTCGGCTCGAGGAGCATGATCTGACCGAGCCGCGTCTGTCGCGGCTCGCGGCCCAAACGAACCTCGAACCCGAAGCATTCGCGGCCCGCTTCGCGCACGTCTTCCGTAACCTCAAACCCGTAACGGCGTAACGGCAGCTCATGCGTATCGCCACGTTGTTTTACCGCCGTCGGCTTTCGCTTCCGTTACGATTACGCCGTAACGTCGCTCACACCCGTAACGGCGTGAGTTGCATCTCGGTGCGGACGATGGCGCTCTCGAAGGCGGCGTCGCCGTATTGCGCGAGCGTCGTGTAGAGGGTCAGCGCGCTGGTGCGGGTCAGCAGCATCGCGCGGTACCAGTCGAACGTCGGCGCGAGGAACGCCAACTCGCCGATCTGGGACCAGCGCTGCTCGAGCCGGGGTGACACGACGTGCATCGCTTCGATCGACACGACGTAATCGTGATCGCTGAGGTGATTGATGAAGGCCTCGAGCGGTACTGGGTCGGCCGCCAGCGCGTAGCCGCTGCCGTCACGCCGCAGCAGGCCGAAGTCGACCGGATCGACGCCGGCTACGATCGCCGCCGCGCGGCTCCAGGCCACGACCTTGGCTTCATCGCCGAGCGAAGGCGCGGCGTGCGCCGACAGCAGCGTCATGACGAAGCGCGCGTCGTGGCCGCGGACGATCGCCTCGGCGCCGGAGAGGATATGGTGCGCACCCGTCCCCGCGATCGTCAGCTCGTCGTAGAGCGTGCCGTCGATGTTCCAGCCGAAGACGACCGTCTTCATAATGTCGTGGTAGAGCGCCGCGGCCACCACGGTGTCGAGCGAGACGACGGGCCGGCCCCCGAAGTAGTGCAGGTCGTAGGTCGACGCGTAGCCCTGCGCCATCGACGCGTTGAACGACTCGTGCAGCGCGAGGCCTCCGGGGTACGCGTGGTGCGAGCCGCGGCCAGAGCCCGGCGCGGCCCAAAACGGCTGGACCGCGAACAGCGCCGCCGGTTCGGTCCCGGGCGGGAAAATGCCGGACACCGGCGCATCCGCGGCGACGAACCCGGCCCGGGCCAGCTCGTCGCGAACGGCCAGCCGGGAATTCGGCGTGGGATGCTTGCTCGCATAGAGCGCCTGCGGATCGCGGATCGCGTCGAGCAGCGCCGCATGGAGCCCCGCGTCGCCGATCGACGCCAGGAGACTCTCGACCCGCGCATAGCTCGCGGCGGCGAGGTGCGAGTTGCGGGCGAGCTGGGCTGCGGCGGCATTCCCGGGCGTCAGCGGCCCGCGCGGCTCGGGGAAAGGCGCGGCGGCGGCGGTGTCGTCGGCGGCCTCCGCGGGCGACCCCGCGACGAGCGGCACCGTTGCCGCGGCCAAGACCCCCAAGAATGCCGTCCGGGAAACGAGCGCGGAACGGCCGCCGGCCACGCACATGCCGGTGGGTTCGCGTTGGAGAAGGAGCGTTCCGGGTGTGGAGACCGGGGAAAAATACCATTCCTCCCGCCTTGGGCGCGGAGGAAATCTTCAGTTCGGAGGCCGAACGCGCCGTTCGGTATACCAGATGCAAAATACCCCGCTGAACAATTCGAGGCGCCGCGTTCATTTGCGGTTCAACTTGTGATGACGACACTCGCCCTAGGGAACATTCGCCCGGACACGAGCATCGCCGCCCGTGTATACGGTGAAATTCGCAGTGCCATCACGGCGACCAACCTGTATGACATCGCGGAGGCCGATTTGCGTTTGGACGAGCGCGAACTTGCCGCGCGCCTCGGCGTGAGCCGGACGCCGATCCGGGAAGCGCTCCTGCGGCTGGAACACGAAGGGCTGGTTCGGGCGATGCCGCGGCGCGGCTACGCGATCGCGCGCAAGAGCAAGGCAGAATTGCTCGAGATCATCATCGTCTGGGCCGCGCTCGAGAGCATGGCTGCCCGGCTGGTCGCGCAGAACGCCCCCTCCGGCGCGATCGCCTCGTTGCGCGAGATCTTCGCCAGCTTCGACGGGGAGCGCATCGCGGCGCACCTCGACGAGTATTCCGAGGCGAATCTGCGCTTCCACTGGCGCATCATCGAGCTCTCCGGCTGCGACACCCTGCAGCGGACCGCCGAGGGCATCCTCATTCATATGCGCTCGATCCGGCACCGGACCATCGGCGAGAAGAAGCGCTTCGAGCGCTCGATCGTCGACCACATGCACATCATCGAGTCGCTCGAAGCGCGCAATGCCGAACTGGCCGAGCGTCTCGTGCGTGATCACGCGCTGGCGCTCGCCACCCACGTCGACGCGAACGACAACGACCTTTAACCCTCCCCTCGCCAACCGACAGGTGACCCCCTATGGCTCAAACCGCGCCCCGCGCCGCCGACCTGCCCAAACTGGATGCCGACCAACCCGCGGCGACGATCTCCGGTGGTCACCTCGTGGCGAAGGCCCTGAAGAACGAGGGCATCGACGTCATCTTCACCCTCTGCGGCGGCCACATCATCGACATCTACGACGGCTGCACCGATGAGGGCATCAAGATCATCGACGTGCGGCACGAGCAGGTGGCGGCGCACGCCGCCGACGGCTACGCGCGGGTGACCGGAAAACCGGGCTGCGCCGTCGTGACCGCCGGCCCGGGGACGACCGACGCCATCACCGGGGTCGCGAATGCGTTCCGGGCCGAGAGCCCGATGCTGCTGATCGGCGGCCAGGGCGCGCTCAATCAGCACAAGATGGGCTCGCTCCAAGATCTTCCGCACGTCGAGATGATGAAGCCGATCACCAAGTTCGCTTCCAGCGTGGTGACGACCGAACGGATCGCAGACATGATGGCGATGGCGTTCCGCGAGTCCTTCAACGGCGCGTACGGGCCGTCGTTCCTCGAGATCGGGCGCGACATCCTCGACGCGAAGATCCCGCTGACGAACGCGGTGATCCCGTCGCCCGGACACTACCGCGCCTCGACCAAGAGCATCGGCGACCCGGCCGACATCGAAAAGCTGGCCGACATCCTGGTCCATGCCGAGCGCCCGGCAGTGCTGTTCGGGCAGCAAGTCTGGACGACACGCGGGACCGAGGCGGCGCGCGCCTTCGCGCGCACCCTCAACATCCCGGCCTTCATGAACGGCGCCGGACGCGGCACGCTGCCGCCCGGCGACCCGCACGGCTTCCAGCTGACCCGCAGCTACGCGTTCGGCAAAGCCGACGTGATCGTGATCGTCGGAACGCCGTTCGACTTCCGCATGAGCTACGGCAAGCGCCTCAAGGCCAAGACCGTCGTGCAGATCGACATGAGCTAC
>PMOG01000218.1 GCA_003161555.1 Vulcanimicrobiota bacterium
CCGATGCCGTGTCCGGCGTCGTAGTCGACGCGCACCAGGACCGGTTTGCCGCTCGAGGTTGCGGCCTGCAGGCGGGCGGCGAACTTGGCGATGATCCAGGGCGCCACGCGCGGATCGTTCGCGCCGGTCACCGCGAGCACGGCCGGATACGGGACGCCGTCGCGGATGTGCACGTAGGCGTCGGTCGCGTAGAGCGCTTTGAAGCCGACCGGGTTGGTGACGGTGCCGAACTCGGGGATGTTCGACGGGCCGCCTTCGGCGAACTCGTCGCGTACGCCGTTGGTGTCGCCGACGACGTCGAGCGCGGCCGCAAAGAGCTCCGGGTGCTGCACGATCGTGTTGCCGATCGTGATGCCGCCGGCGCTGGTGCCCTCGCCGGCCAGTTTGGCCGAGGTGGTGTAGTGGTTGTCGATCAGGTAGTGCGCGCAACCGATGAAGTCGTCGATCGTGCGCTGCTTGGTCGCGATGTGGGCTGCGAAATGCCACGCTTCGCCGTACTCACCGCCGCCGCGCGCGTGGCACTCGGCGAAGATCCCGCCGCGTTCCAGCCACGCCAACCGGGTCGCGGAAAACGCCGGGCGGATGACGATGCCGTACGCGCCGTAGCCGTCGACCAGCGTGGCATGACTTCCGTCGAGCACGGTATCTTTGCGCAGCACGATCGAAAGCGGCACCTTGGTGCCGTCGGCGCTGGTCGCGAACACTTCGCGCGAGGTCACCGACGAGAAGTCGATCGGCGAGCGCCGGCGCAGGTGCGTATCGCTCACGGCGCTCGCGGCATCGGCCTGGTACCAGCGGGGTGACTCGGTCCAGCCTTGGAGGTCGAAGACGGCACCGGGTGCGACGGGGTCGCTGCCCACGGTACTGATGGCGCCGCTGAAGGGCAGCGGCACCTCGGTGAGAGCGCCCGAGCGTCCGGACGCGTCGAGCGCAAGCCGGCGCAGTTTCGAGAGGCCGGCGTCGAGTTCGCGCAGGTAGATCCCGTCGGACGCGAGCGAGAGCCCCTCGATCACGCGCTGCGATTCCGGTACGACGACGCGTGCTCGCGCGATTGCCGGCCGGCGCAGGTCGAGCGCCAGGATGCGGTGGCGCGGCGCGCCGGCGTGCGAGCTGAGGTACAGCGTATTGCCGCGCCAGGCGAAATCGGTCACGTCGTCGGCGTAGCCCGCAATCTTGCGCCACGGCGCACGCGCATTGACGGCCGTCGCGAGCGGCGCGGCGTAGAGTGCGATTTCGTTCTGGACACCGTGGTTCACGACCGCAATCGCCCAGCGCTGATGCGGCAGCACCTCGACGAAGCTCGCATCTTCGGGCGCGATCGGGATGCGCGGCGACAGTCCGTAGCCGAAAACGGCCGGATCGCCCCGCGGGTCGCGGCCGAGCATGTGCAGCCGGGTGACGCCCTTGGTGTCCTTTGCACTCTCGGGCGCGTTCCGCGGCAGCTTCGGCGTGACGAAGTAATAGAACGAACGCCCGTCGTCACGCCAGGCCGGTGCTTGATAGAGCGCGTGCTCGATCGCGTCTGGCAGGAGCCGGCCGCTGCGCGCGTCGAGAATTCGCAGGGTCGTGACTTCCGAACCGCCTTCGGAAACGCCGACGCCGACGTAGCGGCCGTCGTTCGAGACCGAGAAGTAATCGATGCTGTAGTGCTGTTTGGGCGAAGTCGCGAAGCGGTCGGGATCGAGCACCAGCCGCTCCGGGCCGCCGGCGATCGCGCGCGCGTAGAGGGCGGTCGTGTTCGCGCCCGGCGGCCGCTTCTCATAGTAATACGTCGTCCCGTTGGGTTGTACGTCGGCCAGCGCCTCGGTGGCATTGTCCAGCGCAGCGATGCGCGCCGCCAGAGCAGCGCGTCCGGGCAACGCATCGAGTACGGCGCGCGTGTACGCGTTCTGCTGCCGGAAGTAGGCCGCCAGCCGCGGGTCAGGGGCGTTCTCGAAGTAGCGATACGGATCGGGAACGTTCACTCCGAAGTACGTATCGGAGATGTTATCCGGGACTGGAGCAGGTGGAGGCGTGGGCGGCGCGCCGGCTGCGACCAGCGCGCCGCTCAAGACCAGAACGATCGTGCGAACGAGGCGCGGCATCATTCGGCGCTTACGGCGCGGCGCGGACTCTTCCTCGGACGGTGCGGATCAGCCGTTCGCGAGCGCGCGGACGCGGTCGACGATTTCGTCGGCGTAGCGGCCGGCTTGATCGTCGGAGGGCCCTTCGGCCCACACGTTGACGGAAGCGTCCGTTGCGTCGGGGAGGACGAGCACCCAGCCGTCGGGGCGCTCGAATCGGATGCCGTCGAGCGTCTCGACCTTGCCGTTCCCGGCGTGCGCTTCGTCGTGCAGGGTGCGCATCACCGCGCCCTTCCGGTCCCACGGACACGGCACGCTGCGCCCCGCGACGTGCCACTCGGGGATCGTCGCGGCGAGTTCGGAGAGCGCGCGGCCTTGCGCGGCCAGCATCTCCATGATCTTCGCGGTAGCGTAGATGCCGTCGAACGACGGCTGGAATTCGGGGAAGATCAATTCGTAGTTCATACCGCCCGCAAACGCGATCGACGGATCGCTTTCGGCCAGGCTCATCAGCGAGCGGCGGTCGCTGCGCGTCCGCACGATCGTGGCGCCGTTGTCGCGCGCGATCTGGTCGACGACCGACGGAATCGTCAGCGGCAGCGCGATCCGCGCGCCGGGCTGGCTGCGCGCCACCAGCAGCGTGAGCAGCGCGATCAGCCGGTTGCGCCCGATGATGCTCCCCGAATCGTCGACCAGGGTCACCGTTTCACCATCGGCATCGATCAGAACGCCGAGGTTCGCTTCGAGCGACCGCACCACCGAGGAGAGCTGCTGGAGATGCCGTTCGCGGTCGCTGCGGAACGAGCGCACTTTTTCGGCGTCGAAGTAGGCGTTGAGGGCAATCTGTTCGACCCCCAAACCGCCCAGGATCTGCGGCAGGACGATCGACGCGTTGCCGAACGCGTAGTCGAT
>PMOG01000008.1 GCA_003161555.1 Vulcanimicrobiota bacterium
TGCCGGGGCCGCGCGTCGGCGCGAGGCGCCGAGAAACGCGAAGGTCGGCACGGTACGAGACCGCGCGACGACCGGAGTCTACCACAGGTCGGCTACGGCGACAAGGCGCGCGGACCGCTGAGGCTCAGATTTCCGCGCGCGTAGAAACGCAGCGGGGCCGCGGCCGCTTTCGTCAGGCCGACGCGCGTGCTCGCGCCGAGCTCGGCAGTGTGGCCGTCATCGGCCAGCCACAGCGCGGCGCTCGTCACCAGATCCTCGCCGTCGAATTCGGGACCGATGCCGAAGGCGCGGCAAAGGTTGCCTGGCCCGCGCGCCAGATCGCGGTCGCGCACCGGACGGCCGCGCAGCGCGCGCATCACCTCGAGCCCAAGCAGCGGCTCGCACGCCCGCACCAACGCCGCGGCTCCGACGCCGTCGCGCTCCGAGGTGACGTTGAGGCACCAATTCGTGCCGTAGATGAAATAGACGTAGGCGTGGAGCGGCGGACCGAACATCGCCCGATTGCGCGCCGTCGCGCCCCGAAAGGCGTGCGAGGCCGGATCGCCCGGAACGTAGGCTTCGGTCTCTACGATGCGGCCGGCCAGCGTAACCCCATTCCGGACGCGCACCAGCACTTTGCCGATCAGCCCGCGCGCGAGGGCAAGCGTCTCGTGGGGAAGATCCTCGCGCCCGAGCCGGCGCCCCAGTGCCGCAGCGTTAGGCGGCGGCGGGACTCTGGAGGGCGACATCGGCCCGGGCTCGTGTTTCGAGATCGCGCGTTTCAATCGGCTCGGCCCGTTCGACGCGCGCGGCGGCGAAGCCGTGCAGGATGCAGCGAGTCTTCACGTACTCCATCGTCAGTCCGGGCGGGACGCTACGGCGGGCGTTGAGGTCGTCGACGACCGCATCCTCGGCAAGCCGGATGCGGACCCGGGTGAAGCCGCGAGCCCGGAGATACCCGCCGACGGTCGCGACGGCGGCGTAGCCTTGCTCGCGCCCGTCGAGCGCCGGCAAGGCGGGGACGCCGAACGGCAACCGGACGACGGTGCGGCCGGTCCCGGTGCCGATTGCGGCGTAGGCGATACCGTGCCCGGAATGGTCGGCGGCGTAGCCGAGGGCGACGTCCGCGGAGCGGTGGCGGCTGGACTGCTGCATGGCTCTGAGATCATCCTATATCGAACGTATGTTCGCGTCAAGCGGCTTTCGCGGCCAGAACCTCCTCGTAGAGGGCCAGGATCCGCCGCGTTTGCCTCTCGACCGTATATCTCGAGTATGCCAAATGTACGGCACTCTGATCGCGGCCGGCGCCGAGTGCGGCACCTAGCGCGGCGGCGAAGGCGTCCGGGTCGGCGGCGACCAGCCGGCCGGCCGGGCCCAGCACGTCGCGCGAGGCTTCGCTGTCGGCCGCGACGACCGGCAGTCCGGCCGCGAGCGCCTCGACGAGCACCAGACCCTGGGTGTCGGTCGTCGATGGGAAAAGGAACGCGTCGACCGAGGCGTAGACGTCCGGCAGCCGGTCGGGCGCCAGCGCGCCCACGAACCGGATCCGGTTCGAGGTGCCCTGCCGGCGCGCGCGCTCTTCGAGGCTGGACCGATGCGGGCCGTCGCCGACCACCGCCAGCCGCAGTCCCGGCGACCGCGCCACCGCATCGAGCGCCAGCTCGAGATTCTTCTCCAACCCGAGCCGCGCGACGACCAGCGCCAGCGGTTCGTCGCCGTCGGCGCCGAGCCGCGCGCGCACCAGCGCGCTGCGGCGGCCACCGGCGAAACGTTCGACATCGATCGAACTCGGCACGACGGTGATCGGTGCGAGCACGCCGAGCTCGCGCAAGCGCCGCTCCATCGACTGCGTCGGCACGACGACCGCATCGGCGGCGTTCGCGTAACGGCGCGTCAGCGTGACCATCGCGCGCTCGGTCGTCGCGCGATCGAACGGCGCGTAGTGCGCGTACGCGTCGAGACGCGTGTGATACGTAAACACCAGCGGCAGACGGTGCCGGCGCGCGTAGGAAACCGCCATCCAGCCGGTCACGAACGGCGAATGCGCGTGCACGAGTTCGATGCCGCGCACGCGCCGGCGATCGTCGGCGTTCAAATACGGAACGCACAAACGGTACGCCGTCGCCGTCGGCAGCGGCAGCGACGGGATGCGTACGACGTCGCGCGCGTCATCGGTGAAGTGCGGGAAACGCGGCGCGATCGTGGTGACGTTGACACCCTGCGCGCGCAGGCCCGCGCGCAGCGCGTCGATACTCGCGACGACGCCGTTGACGATCGGCCGATAGCACTCGGTGAAGAACGCGACGCGCACAGCAACGTCACCTATTCGCCGCCGGAAACCAGCCCCATGGCGGCACCCGGGCAACCGTCTGCTCCGTCCTCGCAGGGCCCGAGCCCCGCGGAAGGGGCCTCCTGCTGATCCCGGGCCAAAGCGTTTGACGGCCGGAAAGGGGGTGTGATATCGTGCACGAGTTCACCGCGGCCCGCCGGGCCCGGGAACGCTCGACCGAGCCCCGTTGCCGGGGCTCGCCGACCACCGCTACGCACGTGGCGCACCTAACGCAAGCGACCGGACCCTTCGGGACCCGGTTTGATGTGAAACGCGCGCCCGCACGGGAAAGGAGTCGGACGATCCGAAACGATCATCCATCGCCGCTCGCGGCGACGGGCATGCTCTCCCTGGGACTCTTGATCCCGTTCGGGGCCCCTACGGCCGCGCAACGGGTCGCCCAAATCGCCGTCAACCTGACGTCGACGGTCCCGGCCAAGCATGTCACGTTGATCCACGACGGACTCTCCGAACTGGTTGAAACGCGCGCTTCCGACGCCGAGGCTCTCCTCGCCGAGCGCGGACTCGACCGGACCCCCGAAGACGCCTTGAACGTCGACCCGAGCAGACCGCTTGCGGACGGCGAGACCGTGGTTTTCCAAGCCGCCGTGCCGGTGACCGTCATCGTCGACGGGCAGCTGCACGCCGTGCGCTCGCCGGCTTCTTCGGTCGCGGCCCTGCTCGCCGCCCAGGGGGTTGGCTGGGACGCGCACGACCGCGTATCGCCGAGCCCTTCGACCCCGCTGGCGAGCGGCCAGATCGTGTCCGTCGCACACGTCGAGCGCTGGACTGAGACCGTTCACGTCCGGGTCGCCGCGCCGCTGGTCCGGCGCTATGCCTTCAATTTGAAACCCGGCATGGTCAAGGTGCTCGCACCGGGCCGGCCGGGACTCAAGGAGCTGCGGTACGTCGTTTCCCGCGCGGGCCGCCGGGGGACGCGCCGGGCGCTGCTGATCGCCCGCGCCCGCAGGCTGGAGAGCATGGGGTTGGCGACCGAGGTGGAGGTTGGCCGCTGGTCCATCTTCGCACAGGCCGAGCCGACCTTGCGCGAACTGGGCGAGCGCGGCGACATCATCAAG